>NZ_JBVKCZ010000002.1:0-364735 GCF_055634335.1 Streptomyces sp. NPDC111802
TGCGCGGAGTTGGGCGAGGCGTCGTCGGGCGGGCCGAACATCATCAGCGACGGCCACCACCAGCGGTCCACGGCGTCCTGCACCATCGCCCGCTGCGCCTCGGTGCCGCGCATCATCGTCATCAGCAGCTCATAGCCCTGCCGCTGATGGAAGGACTCCTCCTTGCAGATCCGCACCATCGCACGCGCATACGGCCCGTAGGACGACCGGCACAGCGGCACCTGGTTGCAGATCGCGGCGCCGTCCACGAACCAGCCGATCACCCCGACGTCGGCGAAACTCGGCGTCGGGTAGTTGAAGATCGACGAGTACTTCTGGCGGCCCTCGATCAGCCGGTCGGTCAGGTCCGCGCGGTCGGCGCCCAGGGTCTCCGCCGCCGAGTACAGGTACAGCCCGTGCCCGGCCTCGTCCTGGACCTTGGCGAACAGGATCGCCTTGCGGCGCAGCGACGGCGCGCGCGTGATCCACTCACCCTCGGGCTGCATCCCGATGATCTCCGAGTGGGCATGCTGCGCGATCTGCCGGATCAGCGTCTTGCGGTAACCCTCCGGCATCCAGTCACGCGGCTCGATCCGCTGGTCGCGTGAGATCGTCGCGTCGAAGTGTTCCCGGAGCGGCTCCTCGACGGGCGCCTCGGCGGAGTGTGCAGTCGTCATCGAATCCCGTTCCCCAACCGACCATTCGTTCGGTATCCAGTGTGACGGGTTTCCGCCAGGGGAGCAAGACCCTTCGAGCGCACGGAATCGGCCCAGGACACCCCCGAGGGGTATCTGGGCCGATTCAGGGCGTGGGCGATGCCGTCACACGTTGGGCACGTGCAGCCTGTCCCAGCTGACCTTGCCCGGGATGCCGTCCGCGTCCTTGCCCTTGAAGCCGAGCTTTTGCTGCCAGGCGGCGTAGGAGCGGCGGTCGGCCTCGGTGCACTCGGGGCTCGGGCCCTCCTCGTAGCGGCCGCACCCCTCGGCGACCAGGCGGCGGCCCATCGCGGTGATGATCGGGGACCTCTGGCCGATGTGGAAGAAGCCGCTGCCCGGGAAGGGCTCGTACTTCGGCTTGGGCGCGGGCTTCGGGTCCGGCTCGGGCGCCCCTCCTCCCCCGCCCTTGAGGCGCTGCGCGATGCGCCCGCGCATGCCGTCCATGGTGAAGCCGCGCGGGTCCTGCTTTCCGGGCTGCCACTCCTTGTGCCCGATCACCGAGCGCTCGCTCCAGCCGTGGTGGCGGCAGATCGCGGCGGAGACCTTCTCGATGGCCTCCTTCTGTGCCTCGGGCCAGGGGTCCTTGCCGTCGCCGAGGTTGACGCACTCGAATCCGTAGAAGTGGGCGTTGCCGTCGGTGTCGGCCTCGTTGTCGTGCGGCAGCTTGGACTCGTTGATCACGGCGCGCAGAACGTCGCTGTCGCCGAGGCCGGCGTGGTTGGCGCGGCCGTTGCCGACGAGGTGGATGTGGCCCTGCTTGTCGATGACACCGTGGCACAGCGGGCCGGGCAGCCCGGAGTAGCCGTTGTAGCAGATGTTCACCGAGTTCTCGGTGCCCTTGGTGACGGTGTGGTGGATCATCACGCCGTTCACCGGGCCCCAGGGGCCCTTGCTGTTGCGGTTGTGGGTGCGCCAGCTGCGCACCTCGTGGACCGTCAGGCCCTCCGCACGGAGGATCTCCACCATCTTGGACGCGCTCAGCGGCTTCGCCATCACTCGTCTCCTTCCGCCGAGGCCTCCGCTTCCGCCGTGGTGTGCGACCTCCCGCGGGACGGGTCCTCCGCCAACTGCTCCTCCCGGCGCGCCTGTTCCTCCGCCGCGAGCGTCGCCTCGTCAGCGGCCGGGATGCTGCTGGCCAGCGGGTTGAAGGCGAGGCGCAGATCGACGGTGCCGCCCTCACCCTTGACCAGGGCGAGCGGCGCGAACCCGCGGACGATGCCGGAGGGGCCCTGGAGCAGTGGGCGACGAGCGGCGTCCGTGGGCCACTCGACGTTGCCGGTGGCGGTGCGGGCGGGGACGATCCAGTGGTCGCCGGTGCGGTAGTCGGCGCCCTTGGCGAAGTACACCTCGACGCCGTCCTCCAGCGGCAGCCACTCCCCCTCCGTGACGGGGACGGCGCCGCCCTTCAGGGCTGTCGTACGCCCCTTGCGCCTGGGCCCCTCGTGGTGGTCCCAGCGCCGCAGGTACGGGTTGAGGTGGGGCAGCCGCCCCACGGCCTGGTCGGGCTCGGCGCTCAGGCGGACCCTGCGGCCCGGCAGGTCCAGTTCCTCGACCCGCAGCAGGGGCAGGGGTTCGAGACGGGAGGCGTACGCGGTGTCGACCAGCTCCACGTGGTCGCCGACGTCCAGGTCCAGCTTGTCGTCGTGGCCGAGGGACGCCAACTGCACCCAGGTGCCGTCGAGTTCGTCGACCGGGAAGACCACCGAGCCGTTCTCACGGGACCACTTGAAGGTGGCGTCCTTGGCCTCGCCGCCGGAGTGCACCTCGACGCGGTACAGCTGGTTCTCCTGGCCGCGGTAGCGGGCGTCCGGCTTGACCAGGCAGGGGTCCTCGTCGGCGTGGTCGGGCCGCTCGCTGCGGGCGGCGAGGCGTGCGGAGGGCGTGGCCTGCTTCTGCGCCCACTTGTCGAAGGCGGCCCGCACGACCTCCTTCGACGGGTCGGTCTCCTCGATGTCCAGCGCGGACAGCGACAGCGGCAGCACCTGCCATACGACCTTCACGCGCGCGGCGGTGTCCGGCATCGCGGCGCCGAGGGCGACCTCGCGCAGCGCCGGGTCCTCGGCGGCGGAGACGGCACGCTCCCACACGCTCAGGTAGACCACGAACGGCGATGTGGCGGGCGAGGGCAGCCGGTCGCCGGGCTTCTCCGGGTCGCGGAAGCCGTCGGGCTGGTCCCAGTACGTCCAGTGCGCCGGAGGGGCGGCGGAGTCCTGCTCCTCGGCGTCCTCGTCCGGGACCGGAACGCCGGGCGCCGGGCGGGTCGCGTCGACCAGGATGCCGTCGACGTAGTAGCGGCCGCCGTGGATGAGGAGCGTGTCGATGTCGTGCTTGCCGCCCACGTAGTCGATCTTGAAGCCCGCGGCGTCACGGGGTCCGCCGTGCCGGCCGATCAGGTCGGCGGCGAGGGTGCGGGCCTGGTGCAGCTGGATCGCGGTCTGCTCGTTGATGTCGGCGTCGAGCTGGACGCGCCCCTGCTGGGCGATGACCGCCGAGTAGCGCCGCTGCGGGCGGAACGTGAGGCGGGAGAGGTCAGCGTGCATGAAGGGGGTCCCCCTGGTTCAGGAAAGTGCGGGTAGGGCTTACGGCGGCGGCGCGCATGTCATGTGTCATGTCTCGCCTCACGTCACGAAGAAGATCCCGGCGTCCGTGCCCGCCGGGGTGTACTCCGCGAGCCGTGCCCTGAGGCCGTCCTCGCGCTGCGGCCGGTACAGGTCGTGGAAGGCGCCCATCTCGGCGCCGTCGTCCGAGCCGCGCCGGATCTCCTCCGCGCACCGGTCGGCGAGCAGCCCGTACCAGGGCGTCCCGTAGCGCTCGGAGGCGAACAACGGCCGTACCCGAACGGCCTGTTCGGGCCCGACGAGATCGGGCTGGCAGCGGTACCGGCGCGGGGTGCGCGAGCCGGGCGGCACATACGAGTACCGCAGGCAGCCGATCCCGCGCCGGGCCACGTGGAGCCTGCCGGTGAGGATCGAGTTCTCGGCGATCCGCACGGCGTGCGTGAAGATCTCCCCGATCACCGTGGTGCGGTGCAGATGCAGCACCGCGTGGGCGTGGCGGCAGTCCGGCGCGGACAGGGCCTCGCGGCCGTGGCCGGTGGCGTCGAGGACGCTGTCACGCAGATGGATGTCGAGGGGGTCCTCGCTCACCTCGTCGCCGATGACCTCGATGGTGCCGAGGATGCTGTGCTCGATCTGGAGGCACGCGGTGGTGCGCTCCAGGACGATGCTGGGTTCCTCCGGCGAGTGCGGGTCGCATTCGGGCTCCAGCGACCAGCCGGGCACGAGCGTGGAGTGCCGTACGACTACGGCGCCCATGGCGCCGGTGACGTTGATACCGCGGCCGGCGACCAGCAGGCCGTCGAGGACGAGGCGTGGACGCTCGTGCGGGGCGCAGTCGTCGGACACGGCACGGATGTTGAGGGCGTCGGGGCGGTTGCTGTACCAGTCGAGCAGTCGGATCACCGGCCGGGTGCCCTCGGCCGCGCGGACCTCGAGGCGGTCGCCGGGGTCGAGGTCGAAGTCCAGCTGCTCCTGGTAGGCGCCGCTGTGCGTGATCTCGATGATGCCGGCGGGACCGGTCCGGTCGGCCCGCCGGTCGTGCTGCCAGGCGCGGTAGGCGTCCATGATCTGGCGGTACGGCTGCCCGGGCCCGACCCGGTAGACCTCCGCCTCGGGACGCGGCTCCCGGTCGGGGCGCTGGTACTCGCCGCCGCCCATGTCCGCGGCGGACGCGTACTGGTAGTCCACCCACACGCCCTTCCGTGGCGCCGACCGCGACCCGAACGCGATCCGCCCGAGCTCCGGGTCGACGGCCACCTGGCCGCGCTTCGGCCGATACCGCCACTCGGACAGGTCGGCGACCACGATGTCGGACGGCGGCACCGGCTGGTCCTCGCCGTCGCGCCGGATGACGAGGCTCTTGCCGGGGCCGTAGTAGTCGGTGAGCCGGTCCTGGAGCCGGCGGCGGGTGATGAACGCCGGGACGTTGTCGATCGTCGCGATGTGCGTGGGCGACGGCTCCGGGAACGGCTTGGTGACCAGCGGGGTGTCGTTGCCCAGGATCGAGAAGGTGTAGAGGTTGCGTGCGCGGTCGATGCAGTACGCCGGGGACTGGGTCAGCGAGTGCGCCTTCAGCCGCCAGACGAACAGCGCGACTCCGGCCGGAGTCCAACCACCCTGCCTGCGAAGGGAGTTGGCGCGGCGCACGTCGACCGTGCGGGCCGTGGCGCCGAAGGGGCCGCCCGCGAGGTCGAGCGAGGAGTTGTCGCGCAGGTCCACGAGCCGGCCGCGTCCGCCGCGGTGGACGCCGGTGTCGCCGTGCAGCTTCACGGGCTGGGTGTGGGCGACCTGCCGGGACAGTTCGACGGCGCGGGCGGGCCAGCCGGTGACCTGCCCGGAGAGTTCCTCCAGAAGGTGCAGGGTGCCCTTGCGGCGGCGGTTGGCGCCGGTCGCGGCCACGTCGGCGCGCGGGGCGACGGCCTCCGCGAGGGCGGCGCGGCCACCCTCGTGCAGGCCGGTCGTGAGGACCCGCTCGTAGCCCGGCAGGGTGCGATAGCCGACCAGATCGCCGAGGTACGGCAGCACCCAGGGCGCCGCCGTCTCCACGAACAGGTCCTCATAGCCCTGCTGGACGCCGTCGCGGACCCGGTCGAGCTGCTCGGCGATCACCGCGAGCAGCGCGCGCAGCGGCTCGCCCTCCTCGGCGTCGCGCAGCAGGTGCCAGCGGGGCAGCAGGGCTGCGAGCCCGTCGGGTTCCCTGGACGTCGTCGCCGGGGTCGCGGTCTCCAACTTGACGTCCGGGGACATCACTTGACCTCCGTCAGAATCAGGGTGTCCGCGGCCTTCGGCGACAGCAGCGCGAGCTGCGCCGGGCGGATACCGCGGAAGACGAACACCGAACGGCCCTTCGCCAGGCGCCGGGTGTCGGTGATGTCGGGGTTGAGGCGCAGGAGTTCGGCGAGCGGGACGCCGTACTGGGCGCAGATCTCCGACAGGGTCTCGCCGTTCGCGGCGCGGACCGTGTGGACCCGTTCGTCGTACGTGGCCGGGTGCGCCGGGACCGACGCCTTGGGCGGGCCGGGGTCGGTGAGGGTCCCGGTGAGTTCCTCGGGTGTGGCGGACGCGGGGACGCCGGTGAAGACGTCGACGTCCAGGTAGTCGACGCCGGGCACGGAATGGGCCGTGGCAAGGATGTCCGAGAGCCGGGCCGGACGGCCCAACTCCCGTCCCTCGTAGCCGAGTCGGCCGAACAGGGCCTGGCGAAGACGCGGCTCCACGATCTCCCAGGCGTGGTCGGGAGCGACCTTCACCTTGGCGGCGATGAGCAGCAGGACGAGCTCGCGCACGTCCACCCGAACGGGCAGGCTCATGTCCCCGTACTCGGTCAGCGCGCCGCGCAGGGCCTTGAGCGTGTCCGAGTCGCCGTCGATCGGCACGTCGTCGGTGCCCGCGACCGTCACATGCAGCACGCGCCGCCGGCCGTCGAAGAGTTCGCGCGCGGCGGCCCGGCCGATGCCGGCGCGGGAGCGGGCGAAGTCCTCGTAGTCGGACGCGGAGACCAGGCGGTCCAGCGCCGAGACGGCGAGCGGGATCGTACGGCGGGTCAGGCCGGGGCCGTCCGCGTCCGCGCCGCCCTTCGCCGGGCGCGGGTTGGTCACCTGGGTGACGCCGAGCGGGCGGGTGAGGGGCTGGGTGACGCGGTCGGCGGCGACGTTGGCCGCCTTGCCGGTGCCGAAGCGGTAGCGGGCGCGGATGTTCTCGTGGCCGGACGGCAGCCGCGCGCCGTTGACGCCGTCGCCGAACGTCACCGTCGTACGGCCGTCGGCGGTGGAGCCGGTGATGTAGATCCGCTCGCCGGGGCCGCGTCCGGCGAGACTGTCGACCTCGTGCCACCGGACACCGTCGACGCGGATGTCCAGAACCGGGGTGGCACCGAGCGGATTGTCGTCGGCGAGCCAGGTGAGCGGGGACTGCCAGAGCGCGAACGTCTGGTTCACGCGGTCCGAGTCACCGCTGCCGATGGCCTCCTCGCGGCTCTCACCGTGGGTGGCCTCGACGACGTTGCCCAGGACCCTGACGGTCTCGCGGCGGTAGCGGTGCGCGAGGTCGGCGGTCAGGGTGAGCCTGGTGTGGACGTGGTCGCCGGGCAGTTGGGGATCGACGGCCGGGTCGGCGGCGGCGATGGTGACGACCTCGGTGGCGCGGACGCCCGCCGTTCCCGGGATGTCACTGCGCTCGCCGCTCACCATGAGCGTGCGGCCGGGCCGCAACCCGTCGTACAGCTCGGCGAGTTCGATCTCGTTGCCGTGCACGTCCTCGCCGAGCGGTTCGTCGGCGAGGCGGAGCGGTTCGCCCGCCGCGTGCACCGTGGTGTCGCGGATGTGGGAGAGGAGGACGTCGAACTCGTCCAACCACGGTTCGGCGAGGGTGAGTTCGGTGCCGCGTCCGGTGATGCCGTAGTTGGTGTACGCCGCCGTACGGGCCGCGACGACCTGGGTGGTGACGAACGCGAGGTGGGCGTCGCCGGGGACGCCGTCCTGGGCGCCCTTCGCGGGGCGCTGGACGGCGACCCAGCTGCCGACCGTGATGCCGGTGTGGACCGAGTCGAGCTGGAGGACGCGGCGGTTGAGCGGCTCGGGCTTGCTGGCGATGACGACTTCCACGTTGGGCTCGGTGGTACCCACCGTGTATTTGAGGCTGACCTCGTACTCGCCGTGCGTGAACTGCTCGTTCGCGTTCGGCCGCAGCGTGATCTGCTCGGACGTGCCGTTGTGCACGCCGACATGGACCAGGCCCTCGTCGTCCGGCCGGGACACGAAGATCGTGCGCTCGGGCAGGCCCGAGTGGAGACGGGCCGTGACGCCGGGCTCCTGGGAGTCGCTGGGGCGGCGGTTCAGCCAGTTGAGGTCGCGGTCCTGGCCGGAGCGCACCGACAGCTCGACCTGGCCCGTGCCGAGCGGGAAGTTCACCGGCTGGGCGACCGGGAGGTTCTCGGCGCGCTGGTCGGAGCTGCTGCCCTCGACGTACTGGAACTCGGCCCGGACCGGCGTCCTGCCCGAGGTGTCGTACACGACCCGCATGCTCGCCAGCACGGCCCCGGTGAGCGGCCAGTCGGCGGTGCGGATGACTCGGCCGCGGTTGTCCTGGACCGGCTTGAGCGGTGCCGTGGCGCCGAAGGGGGCGGCGGTGACCCGCATGGCGAGCAACTCGCGCAGCAGCCGTGGGACGCCCGGGGCGGCGGCCGTCCGCCACGCCGGGTAGAGGGTGCCGAGGCCGGGGTTCAGGGCGGAGAGCAGGCGCGCGGTGTCGGTGCCCGGACGCTGGGAGCCGGGGCCGCCCTGCGGGGCGGGGGTGGAGGCGCGCAGGGCGGGCAGGACCGCGCCCAGGGTCTTCAGGGCAGCCGTCCGAGGATCCACGGTGCTCTTCAGGACCCGTGCCCGCTCACCGTCGACGGGCTGTGCGGGAGCCAACTCCAGTGCGCGTTCCGCCAGTTCGGCGAGCACCGCCTCCAGCTGCTCGAACCACGCCGCCACGTCCTCGTACGGCTCGGCGAGCACCTGTGCCTCGCCGAGCCGTGCGACGGGTTCGGTGAGCCGCGCCGCGAGTCGCTCGGGTGTCCTGATGCCGTCCAGGTCGGTCCGCAGGGGCGCGAGGACCTGGTCCTCGAAGTCCTCGATCAGCCGGCTGACCGGGCGCGGGTTGGGCACCTGGGGTGTGGGGGGCTCGTCGCCCGGCTCGCCCGGGGCCTGCGGGGCCGCGGTCCAGCGCCGCGCCTCGTCGAGGAGTTCCTTCAGGGTCGGCGGCGCCGACTTCGGCAGGGAGATCGCGGTGATCTCGTCCTCCCGGTCGACACGTGCTTTCGCGATCGGCAGCAACTTGCGTTCGCCGCCCGCCTGTTCGCCGAAGACGAAGAGCAACTGGTCCCCGGTCTGCAGCGAGTTGGCGGTGCCCTCGACGAAGAGCTCCGAGCGGCGCTCCAGGTCCTCGGGCGTGACGAGGGAGGGCCGCCGGCGGCGTACCTTCAGCTCGTTCCAGTCCCAGCGGGCCGTCAGGTCACGGCTGGTCTCGAAGGTCAGGGACTGCTCGTCGGCCGAGGCCGGCACGCTGTGGCTGCGGGCACCGCGCGGGATCAGCACGGGCAGCGCCTCGGCGCGCGGGTCGCGTTCCAGGGTGTACGCCAGATGAGTGGCGGCGGCGACGCCGGGGCGGGGGCGGTGGCCGACGAGGCGGCCGAGCAGGACCAGGGAGCGATGTTCGTTGGCCGTGCGGATGTAGGCCTCGTCTGCGATGCGCTCCGAGTGGAAGGTGAGCAGGTCGCCAAGGACCGCGGTCGCGTCGAGGAGGCCGATCGCCGGGTCGTCCGGGGTGCGGACGGTGAGGCCTGCCAGGGCCGGGTACGCGGGTGAGGCGAGGCGGTCGAGCAGGGCGGCCCGGAAGGAGCCGTACTCGCCGACGCGGTAGTCGAGGGCCGTACGGCCGGGGGGGTTGTGCACCGGGGCCGGGGCGAGGCGCTCGTCGTGGCCGACGCGGCAGGCGCCGCCGCAGCCGCAGTCGTCGGTGATCGTGCCCTCGGTCATCGGGCACCTCCCAGGGATATCGCCAGCCGGCCGTTCTCCGGCCGGTCCGGGTCGTTGTCGCAGGTGGCGATCTCCAGCGGGCCGAGCCGCAGCACGCCGTCCTCCCTCTCTCCTCGGTCCGGCTCGAACAGCCGTTGCAGGCGGGTGACTTGGACACTCTCGACACCGGGCACGGCGGCCGCGACGGCGACGAGCCGACTGAGCCGTACCGGTTCGCCGAAGGTCAGCGCGTCCGGGTGGAAGAGGCCGCGCACACCGCTGCCGAGTACGCGGTACAGCTCGGCCAGGATCTGCCCGTGCTGGTGACCCGGCTCGGCACACACGGTGAGCGCGATGTCCAGCGGGACGAGACGCGCGGCGCCGACCACGAGGTCGTGGCCGATACGCCGGTACGGCTCCAGGGCCTGGGCGACGGAAGCGAGCAGCTCGGCCGACGGGGCGCCGTCGCCGTACGCGTCGATCGCGATGTGCGCCTCCTGGACGCTGCCGGTCCAGCGCAGCTCCGCCGCCGCGCGCTGTACGCCGGGCAGGGCGGTGGCGAGGGCGGCGTAGTCCTCGGCGGTGACGGCGCGCAGCCGGGTGCGGCGCAGGTCGAGTGGGGCCAACTGGCGTACCTGTTCGACGGGTTCGGGTTCCGTGCCGCCGACGGCGGGCAGCGGGTTGCGTACGACGGCGGCGGGCGGCGGCTCGCAGTCGGACTGGACGACGAGGTGGTTGATGGCCTCCGCGCCGACGTTGCCGGCCGTTCCGCCGCCGAGGCGGTAGTGCGCGGCGAGCCGTGCACCCGGCGTCGGCTCGGCGCCGTGCCGTCCGTCCCCGAAGCGCAGGGCGATTCGGCCGTCGTCCTCCAACTCACCGACGAAGTGCCGGTCGCGGGGGCCGCTGTCGAGCAAGTCGCGGCGCGTCTGCCACACCTCGTCGTCCTCGCCGGAGTGCAGCCGTACCGCGGGCAGGGCGCGACGCGGATCCTGGGCCAGGGCGGCGGTGGCCGAGCCGCGCAGCACCGGCTCGTCGGGGTGCAGCCCGGCCGCGTACGACGGCCCCCAGCCGTGGGCGACCTCCCAGGCGATGTGGCCGTCCAGGACGGTGCCCGCGCGGGCGCGGGCCGTGAGGACCTCGACACGGCGCAGCTTGGCGTCGAGCAACTTATCGCTGCGGAACAGGAGTTCACGCAGGGCACGGATCGGGTGACGGCGCAGCTCGATCCGCTCCAGGATCCGCAGGCCGTAGATCACCGCGAGTTCGGCGATCTCCTCCTCGGCGAGACCGTCCCGGTCACGGGCGCTGCGCCACAGCTCGACGAGCCGCTGCCGTACCAGCCCCGGGATCGCTGCGATCCGCTCGGCCTGCCCGGCGGCGACCCTGTCCGGCTCGGGGAAGGGCACCGCCTGCACGACGGGCGCGCGGCCGAGGACGGGGCGGAAGCGGGGCCGAATGCCGGGATAGACGGACTGGGCGAGCAGCGTGCGCAGCGCGCCGGCCTGGGCGTACGCCGTGCCGGGCACGACACGCTCATGGCGCTGACCGGCGCGTTCCAGACCGATCCCGGCGCGGTTGGTCGCCCCCTCGCCGACCACCTCGAGCAGCTCACGGACGTCATCGGGGGTCAGGGCCTCGCCCGATTCCGCCTGGTCCGTGAGGGAGTTGATGAGCCGCGCGGGCGCGTTGCCCTCGTCGCGGTCGTGGCAGCCGAAGGCGGGAGGGTCGCACGGGGCGACCTCGGCGGGTACCTGCGGAACGGTGAACGTCTCGGGCAGCCCGTGGAGGGTACGGCCGTGGTCGACCAGGACGACATTGCCGCGGGCGAGCGTCACGTCCTCGACGGGCAGGCAGTCACGACCGCCGTGTGTCGTGAGGCAGAGCGGGAAGCGCAGGGCGTCCTCGGCGGCCCAGGCGACCTCCAGGACCGGCTGGTCCTCGATGCGGTCCACGGCCCGGGTGACGGAGGTCAGACGGACGGCCTGCCGGTGACTCGGGTCGGCGTCGCCGGGGGTGCCGGTGCGCGGGCCCTTGACCTCCTCCAGGACGAGCAGATCGCCGGGACGGAGGTCGAGTTGCCGCTCTCGGCAGGTCTCCGGGTCCACCCATGCGTCGCGCAGGGTCGCGGAGGTGGCGCCCTTCGGCAGGGTGCGCACCTCGCCGCCCCACGTCCACAGGCGGATCGCGTTGTGCGCGACGCGCAGCTCCAGCGGGTCGGCGCTGACGACGGGTTCGAAGACCTCCACCGAGCCGCGCTCGTCGAGGTCGCCGAGGTCGGCCTCGTCGACGACGGTGCCCGGCTCGGGGCGGTCGTGCGGGTCGAGGGTGCGCACGTCGACGGAGGCGAAGCGGTAGGTGCCCGGGGCGAGCGTGTGGTCACCGGCGGTCTCGACGGCGACGTACGCACGCGCGGTGCAGCCGTCGTGCATCGCGTAGTCGATGAGCCGGACGTGCCGCCGTACCGAGACCCGTCGCCGAGCGGTGTCGAGGTAGGCCTCGGTGGCGACCGCGTCCTGCTGGTAGCTGATCTGGTCGCCGGTGTGCGCGAGCAGCTCGACGAGGGTCACGCCCAGGTCGGCCGCGTTGCGCTCGACCCAGTCGGGGGTGGTCAGCGCGAGGCGGTCCAGGAGCAGCTTGCGGATGGTGTTGTAGTCGCGGGCGGTGTAGTCGATGACCGGCGCGGACGGGAAGCCCTCGGGCTCCGCCTCGCCGTCCGTGCAGTCGAAGGGGGCGGGGCAGTCGGGCCGGAAGGCGAAGGTCGCGCTGTGGTAGCGCTGGTCGAAGCCTCGATACGGCTGCGTCCCGGGCCGGCCGTAAGGGTCGGTCTCGACGAGGGAGAACCGGTAGCGGGAGGTGTCGCCTGCCTTGTCGAGGGTGACGTAGAGCCGGTCGTCGAGCTCGGGGTCCTCCTCGCGTTCCACGCTGACGTCCACGGCGGTGATGCCGGTGATTCGGCGGCCGCCGTCGATGCGCACGTTCTCCGGCCCGAGGCCGTGCGGGGCCTTCCCGAGGAAGCTGACGGTGAGCAGCAGTCCGTCGTCGCCGACCTCGACGGAGTCGACGCCGTTGAGCTGGGCGGCCCGGACCTTGGCCCGGCGGGAGGTGGCGGTGGTCCCGGTCATGCCGCGGTCCTCCCTTCGAACACGTCGTCGCGCCGGGCGCCGTCGGCGCGTATGACGTACGACAGATACACACGGACGACGTTGTCCTCGCTGATCACGTCGAGGGCCTCCACCTCGATGAGATCGCCGAGCCAGCGCTGGAGCGAGGCCTGGACGGAGAGTTCGAGAGTGCTGATGAGTTCCGGGCTGGTCGGCGCGAAGACCAGATCGAGCAGCCCGCAGCCGAAGTCGGGCCGCATCACGCGCTCGCCCGGGCTGGTGAACAGCAGTTGCTCGATCAGGTCGTGGACGTGCTCGCCGCGCATGGCGTGCGCGGTACGGCCCCGGCGGTCGGCACGGAAGGGAAAGGCGATGTCGCTGCGCGGACGACTGCTGGTGTGGCGGCTCATCGGACGGTGACCTTTCGCTGCGCGCCCTGGACGACGGGCGGTCCCTGCGGCACGAAGGCCGCGGTGAAGCACTCGGCCGCGGAGGTGTCGAGCAGCACCGGCGCGCCGTCGACGGTGATGCCGGTGCCGTCGGCGGTCCAGCGGACCGTCACGCACGGCGAGGGCACGCCGTCGACGGTGTGCGGGCAGCCGGTGACGACGTAGCTGTGGGCGGCCGTGGCGACGGCGCCGGCCGCGAGGCGTACGCCGTCGGAGGATGTGGTGGTGGGCGCGACACGGCCGCCGTGCGGACAGCCGATCACGGCGCCGGCGTCGAGCAGACTCCCGGGCATGGTTCTGGATCCCCCGTCTTCCTTCGTCGCTTTCATCGCTTCATCGGTTCATCGCTTCATCGCTTCGAGAGCACGGTCAACTGGCCCTCATTGATGGTCACTTCGTTGCCGCGCAGCAGGACCTCGGCGCCGGCGCCGGTCGAGATGACCACGGCCTCCTTGGTGATACGGATGTACGCGCCGCCCTGGGCCTGCAGCAGAATCCCCTGTTCGGCACCCGGCGTGTCGTTCATGACGAGCTTGTGCGCCTGCGGCGTCTGCACGACGACGGGCTTGTTCGGCGAGTTGCCCTGAAGCTCCCGCCGCGCGTCGGGCGGAAGCTCGTCGGCGGCCCCGTACCAGCACCCGGTCCACACCGGGAAGCTGGGATCCCCCTGCTCGAACTCCACCCACACGCCCGCGCCGGGCGGCGGCACCACGAACTGTCCCGACTCCGGCCCGGTGAACGGCAGACAGGGCAGCGCCCAGGTGGACGGCTCGTCACCGAGGACGTCCGGGACCTCGACGGTGATACGGCCGATGCGCAGCGGGTCGTCGTTGCTGACGACCCGGCCGCGGAACTTGCCGAGGTAGCGATTGCTGGGTGCCGCCATGGTGGAGGTGCTCCTGGTCGATGGTCTGAGAGGTGGGGGTGCGCGGCTCAGGGCCGGACGTAGTCGCTGCGGGCTTCGAGCCCCTCCCTGGAGAGGGTGAAGTTCTGCTGGTACGAGCCCGGGCGCAGGTTGTGCGTGACGGACTTGACGAAGTAGTCGCCGTCGTACGCCCGTCCGGCGCCGCGGACGCCGACGAGCTGGCGGGGCGAGAGGATGTAGCCGTGCCGGTTGACATCGAGCGAGCCGGAACCGGAGACGACGTCGGCGGACACGGCTGCACGAGCGAGCAACTCGGCCTCGGCCTGCTCGCGTTGGTGCTTGGCCGTGCCGGAGAGCGTCCTGCGCTTGAGGGCCGGGGTGGGCCGCTTGCCGAGGGGCGGGCGCAGCGGGCTGATGGACGGCTGCGGGAGCAGGTCCGACTGCCGGGTCGCGGGGTTCTGCCAACGGGCCTGCGGCTCTTCGCGCGCGGTGCCGTCGTACGCGAAGGTCAGCTGGTCCACCGTCGAGTTGGCGTCCATGTTGACGTTGAGGGCGTGCTGGCGGATGCCGAGGCGGACCTCCGGTCCCCAACGGGCCGAGGACTGGCCGGGGTTGGGTCCGGGTTCGAGGTAGAAGGTGTAGCCGTTGGCCCTTGCGAGCTCGGTGACGTATTGCAGGTCGGTACCCGTCTGGTACTGCACCCTTAGGTCCTGGTGCGGGGGCTGGGCGACCTTCTCGGTGTAGACGTCGGGCCGTATGCCGTAGTCGGAGTAACGCCGGAGGATGGCGAGCACGCGCTCGGAGGGCGGCAGGTTCGGGTACCGGGCGGTGCGCTCCTCCAGATCCATGAGGAGGGTGAGGTCCTCGCCGGTGACGGTGAGGGTGGAGTGCCCCGGCTGGTTGCTGGCGCCGACCTCGTGCCGGACGACGAGCCCGTCGAAGAGGACATCCGCAGTGCCCTTGACGGAGACGGTGACGATGAGCCGGGTCTTCGGATCGAAGAACCCTTCCGGTAGCAGCCGTCTGCTGATGAGCCCGTTTTTGGTGAGGTCGAAGGCGAGCTGGAAGCCGCTGCGCTCCCCCGCTGTGGCGGTGATCTGGGCGGACAGCAGGGCCTCGGTCACCTCGGCCGGGACGGGCCGGGCGAGCTTGGGCCCCATCAGGAGCGTGATGTGAACGGGGCCCTGCCCCACGGGCAGATCAAACACGCCGGTCTCCCCTGCCGCCCGGGAACCCGCCGGCGAGCGGGATGTCGATGACGCGCCCCGCCTCGTCCGTCAACTCCCGTGGATCGAGTACGGGGTTGGCGTCGGCGATCTGCCACCACTGGCCGACGTCGCCGAAGTAGCGCTGTGCGAGCAGGTCAGGCCGTTCGCCGGCGCCGACGGTGTGGGGCTGGGTGACGTCGCTGTCGGAGGTCTGGTCGAGTGGGGGGAGCAGACGACGCTTGGTGTAGCGGACTTCGGTGCCGTCGGGGCGGCGATGGATCCCTGTCTCGGCGTCGTGGTAGCGGCTGGTGCGGGGGTAGGGGTGGGCTCCCGGTATGGCGTCCAGGGCGTTCTCGTAGGGCTCGATCTCGGCCATGGTGTGCTGCTCAGCCCCTTCCGATCACGACGTTGGTTCCGATGCCACCGAGTCCCAGCGAGCCGAGGCCGCCACCACGGGCAGCCGCGGCGAGCCGTTCCTTCTGCGCGAGGTGCGCCATGTAGAGATCGGCGCCGCGGTGGCCGGCAGGCAGATCGCTGACGGTGAGGATCTTCATGCCGATACTGAGGGAGGCACGGATCGGATTGAGATTGACGTCAAAGGCCGACTCATTGACGGAGAGCTCGGTGAGCCGGACGGGCATGACCCGCTTACTCCCCCAAGTGAAGAGGGTGAGCGGCATCTCGATCGGGCTGATCTCGATGGCACCCTTCTGCGACAGCCTGCTCGCGGCCCGGAGTTGAGCGACGGTCGGCTGCACCAGCATTTCGAGGGTGGCGAGTTGGGGGTGGATCCCGTCGGGCGCGGCGATCTCGAACTGGTCGGTGGCGTCTATCTCGGCGGTGAACTTCCAGGTCTCCTGTGCGGGCCCCTTCAGCCGGAGGGCCTCATTACGGTCACCACTGCCGGCGCCACCGCTTCCGGAGTCACCGCTGTCGCCGGCGGACTGGGGGGCGACGCTGCGCTCGAGGGTGTCAGGGTTGAACTGCAGGACGATGATCCGCTGGGGGGTGCCGGTGTCGGGGTTGACCACGACTATTCCGGAGCGGATGGGTCTGGGGATGTCGGCGTAGCGGGTCACCGCGCGGTCTCCGTGGGCAAGGGCCGGCGGAAAGCCGGAACGAGGGGGCGCATGTCAGTTCCCTTCGGAAAGTCCGTCCAGCAAAATCGCCGCGTTTCGGCGGACGTGGTCCACGGGGTCGCTGTCCCGCAGTTCCCCTACCAGTTCGACCAGACCGGGTTGCGGAAAGTACCCCGTGGCGATGACCACGGCCTGGCGAACCCCGGCATCGGGATCACTCACGACGTTTCGGAACTCCTCCACGACACGTTCCGCGTCCTGCTCCCCGGCGGAGAGTGCCACGGCGTAGACCAGCCTCAGCTTCTCGTCCCGGGCGTCCGCCCCGCGTAGCGCGTCCAGCGCCTCATCGATCGACCAGATGTCGCAGTCCTGGCGGATGTGCCGAGCCACTTCTTCGCTGCCGGGTCCCCGCAGGGTGAAGTACCGGGTGCCGATGGGCTGGTCGTCGACCTGGTGGATCTCGGTCTTGCGGTCCAGCGTGACCCAGGTGTCGACGTGTGCTCCGCCCTCCGGAATCCGGGCCCGCTGCAGAATCCACCCACGCTGCATGGACACGAAGTCAACGTCATCCGACGTGAAACCGGGCTTGATGACCAATCGCTCAATAAAATCCGTCATATGGCACCTCTCCTCATTCAAGTCCGTAGAACCTTAGCAGGAACTCACGGATCATCTGACGCGCCTTCTGTTTGGCGTCGTCCTCACTGTCGAACTCGATGTCCTCCAGCTTCATTCTGGCCAGCAGCCATTGCTCCGCCAATTCACCTTCACGCTTTTTCAGCTCATCACGCTTCGCCTTAGTGCTCTTCAGTCCTGTCGTCTGCCCTCCAACCTCTTCCTGTTCATTTCCCTGCGCTGCCGCGGACGCCCCCAACATGGACATGGGGAACCGGCCGCGGTCACCGAGCCGCACTCCCTCGTACTCGGCGAACGCCTGATGCGGCGTCAGGCCGCCTCGTTCAGGGCCGTAGCTGAGCAGATCGGCTGTCATGGCGGCGTACGCCAAGTTGGTCGGATTGCGGTGGGACTCCCGGACGAACATCAACCAGTGGGCATTCCGCACCAATTCAGCCTGAGCATCCGTGAAGCCTTCGGGCGCCTTTCCCTCAAGAACGTAGGTACGAAGACCGAGGGCGAAACGCGGACCAGACAGGCCGACACTCCTCAGACTTTCCTCGGGCATCCGGCGGCTTACGCTTTCGGGGTCCAACTCCTTCCCCTCAGGGAGATGCTGGTATTTACCGATCCCCTGCGTGATCAGATTGGTCAAGCCCCACTTCTGTTTCTGCTCCTTCACCCTTTCCTGGTTCTCACCTACGTCATAGAGCTCCATCTTTCCCGTGCCGACCTTGTAGGGACCGGCGCGAAGCTCATCTTCGCCAGGCCTCGATACGTCCAGTTCTTCACCACGGTCGAGGAGATACCGCACGGCTGCTGGAATATCCCCACCGTTGATCTGCAACGCCTCGTCGATTCCCTGACGGTCGGCGGATTCCTGAGCCTCGTGCTTCTGCCGGCGCAATTCACGTGCACGCTCGAGAACTTCCTCGCGATCGAGCAGCTCGTTGGTGACTTCCCGGATGATCGGCCGGATCTCCGGACCGGAAAGCTGGTAGCCGTCCTCTGCCTTTCCGCTCGGGTTCAGCGTGGCCACGACCTGGAAGGCATGGGGGCCGTTCTTCGTGAGGCTCGTCAAGCGGTACCAGGCCCGCATGCCGCCGAGCGCGGCGTCCAGGACACGCTCCTGAACCGGCCTTCGCAGCAGACCACCGATCTTCGGGCGGATGCGCGCGATGATCTTCTCAAGCCGCGCGTCCTTGGACTCCTTGGAGTCCCCTTCCTTCTTCCGTCGATCCTTCTTCTGCTGCTTCTCCTTCTTGGGGTCCCGATCCTTGGGCTTCCCGTCCTCGTGCCTGTCGCGCTTCGGCTTCCCCGGCCCCTTGCCCTCGTGTTTGGGCTTGCGCTGCTTGCCGTCCTCGTCCTTCTTCTTCGGCTTGCCGGGCCTGTCGCCGTCCTTGTCCTTGGGCTTGGACTTGGGCTTGGGCTTGGTCTTGTCGCGACCCGGGTCCCTGTCCGCGTCGGGCTTGCGCTTGCCCGGGGCGTCCTGGTCGGAGGACTTCGGCTTGGCCGGGGACTTGTCGTCCCTCGGCTTGGACGCGGTCGTGTCCTTGTCGTCCCTCGGCTTGTCCGGGCCCTTGCCGTCGGTGTCCTTCGGCTTCGCGGATGGTTCGGGCTTCGGCTTGGCCGGGGGCTCTGCCTTCGGCTTCGGCTTGGTCGTCGGGGTCGGCCTGGTGTCCGGCTTCTCGTCCGCGTCCTTCGGCTTGCCGTTCTTGTCCTTGCTCGTCGCGGGCGTGGGCCTCTTGGTGTCCGCGCCCGGTGTCCGGGGACTGTCGGGTGTGCCGTTCTTGCCCTGCCCCGGCCTGGGTGCCGTCGCGGTCGTCGGCCGGCCGGGCGTCCCCGGCTTCTTCGCGGGGTCCTCCTGAGTCGGCTTCCTGTCTCCCCGCTTGTCGTCCGAGCCGTCCGCCCCCGACCCCTTGCCCTTGCCCTTACCGCCCAGCTTCGCCGCCAGGTCCTTGAAGCGGCGGCCCACCTTCGCCACGTACTTGCCGATGCCGCTGATCAGCGCCTCGTAGGCCAGTTCGAGCAGGGCGACGATGCCCGCCGCGACCGCCTTGGCGAAGAGGATGCCGGCGCCGCCGCTGCGGACTGCCTTGAGCCAGTCGAGGACGGCGCCCATCGCGCGCAGGATCTCCCCGAGGGCACCGATGGCCGTGCGGATCGCGTCGATCACCGCCATCACCCAGCCCGCGCCCGGAATCAGCTTGGCGATGACCTTGGTGATGACGATCTCGCCGATGATCAGGGGGAGTTGGGGGACTATCGCGTCCCATGCCTCCTTGACGATCTGTTCCAGGGCGATGCCGCCCTTGATCAGCTTGTCGAGGATGGCCTTCGGTATGCCGATGATCTCCTGGATCTTGGACTGGAACCATTCCTTGACGGCCGACTTGACCTCGCGGAACAGGTGGTTCTTCGCGCCGTCCACCGCGGAGTTCTTCGCCCCGCTCAGCCAGCCACCGGGGTCGGAGAGGAAGTCGACCGCGATGAGCATGAACTCACCGAGCGCGCTCAGCATGCGCGACGCGAACTGCAGGACCGCCTTGACCGCGTCCACGATCGCCTTGACCACGTCCAGGAGCGCCTTCTTCAGGACGTCCAGGATGCTGCTCAGGAGTTTGCCGATGGCGTTGAGCAGGTCGCCGATCGCCTTCTTCAGCGCCTCGGCCAGACGGTTGACGAGGGCTATCGCCGCCGCGATCAGGTCGGTGATGAACTTGCGGATGCGGGCCGCCAGTTCGATCACCGCCCGGACCATGGCGACGGCGAACTCGATCAGGTCCTTGATGAGGTTCTTGATCGCCTCGACGATGCCCTTGCGCGCCTCGTTGATCCAGCGCTCGACCGTTTCCTTGAAGTTCTTGATGAAGCCGACGACCGCGTCCCGCGCCGCCCGGATGACACGGACGATCGCGTTCTTGATCTCGATGACCTTCTGCTTGATCCAGTCGAAGGCCTTGGTGATCCAGTTGCCGGAGTCCTCGACGGCGCCGTCGCGCTGCTTCTCCGCGTCGCGCTCCGCCTTGTCGCTCTCGTCCTGGATCTTCTTGTCGCTGCCCTCCTTCTCCTTCTCGACGTTGTCGTCGGTCTTCTTCTCCTGGTCCTCGACGTCCTTGCGGACCTTGTCGTGCCGCTCCGTCTTCTTGTCGCCGAGGCTCTTGAGCTCCTCGTCCTGCTCCTTGCGCCAGCCCTCGCGCTGAGCGGTGACGTCGCCCATCGCCTTCTCGCGCTCACCGGCCTGCGTCTCGGTGTTGGTCGCGATCTCGGCGTCGACCTGCCGCTTGTGCTTGGCCTGTGAGTCCCGGAAGTCGCGGTCCTTGGCCTGCCGCCCCTCGGACATGGACTTCTGGCCGTCGCTGAACGCCGCCTGGAACTGAGGCCCCTGCTCGTGCTCGGCGACCTCCGAGGCCGCCTCCGGCGGTACGGCGCCGGTCGCGCCGCCACCCCCGACCGAGGCGCCCTCGCCGCCCTGCGCCCCCGGTACCTGAGCGCTCAACTCCTCCTTGGGGGCGTTGGGATAGACCTGGTCCTCGCCCATGCCGCGACCGGAGTCGTCGCGGGCCGTGGACACCGTCTCCTGCCCCTTGGCGTCGACATGGCCGTCCTGCTCGCCGGCCGTCTGCTCCGCCGAGCCCTTCATCTCCACGCCCGGCGCGTTGCCCGCCTGTGCCTGCTTGAGCGCCTCGTCCTTCGTGGGCAGCCCGGCGAACTTGGCGGCCAGCTCCTGCGCGTCCACCTCGAAGCCGAGCCAGCTCGCGACCTTGCCGATGCCGAAGCCGAGGGCCATCTTGAAGGTGTCCCAGCCGCCGGGCTCCTCGGCCCGCTCCGCCTCGATCTGGCCCTCGGGCTCCTTGGCGCCCTTGACCTCGGCGTTCTCCTGCTCCGGTGCCTGAGCTTCCTGCGGCTTGTCCTGCGAGTACTCGGCGGGGGCGTCTGTCTTCGGCTTGCCCTGCAAGGTCTGCGGCGCGCCCGCCGGACGTTGCATCGACGGGGGCGCTGCGGCCAGCTCCTTGTGTTCGTCGCCGACCGAGCGGTCCACCGCACCGCCGACCCCGCCCATCGCCTGAAGTGCCTTGTGCGGCTTGAGCTTCGACGCCGTCGACAGTCCGGCCTCCGGGGAGACCCCGGCGAGGTTCGGCACCGGAGCCGAATCCTTCTTGCCCTTGCCGCGCGCCGGAGCGGCCCCACTGCCGCCACCGCCACCGGCTCCACCGGCCCCGCCACCGCCGCCGCCCCGCGAGCCTCCGCCCGATGCCGACTTCGGCGCCGGCGCGCTCTCCGCCTCGGCCTTCGGCCCGGAGGCCGAGGCGGCCGCGGAGGCCGCCTTCGCCGACGCCGCCGGCTCCGACTTCGCGGCGGGCGCGGGTGCGGAAGCGGCCTTCGCCGAGGCGGCCGGGGACTCCGTACGGCCACTGCCTTCGCCACGCGGCTCCTGTGCCGGTGGCTCACTCGCCGACTCGGCGCCGGACGCGCCCGAAGTACCCGAGGATCCCGAGGCACCCGAGGCACCAGGTGCCGTAGCGCCACCGCCCACCTCGGACATGTCCTGCGGTGCCGCTGAGCCGGCCGCCTCCTGGGAACCCTGGGTCCCCTGTGCACCGGCCTCGGCCGAGCCGCCGCCCCCGGCCCGCTCGCCTCCCGTGGAGCCGCCCGCCGTCTCCTTCGCCCCGGCGTCGCCCTGCGCCGACCGGCCCCCCGTGGCCTGCTGGGACTCCTTCTCCGGGGCGGCGCCCGAGTTGTCCCCGGCCGCGGCGGTCCCCTTCTCCTCCTTGGCCGCCGGCTCCTTGGCGTCGCCGCCGCCCTCGGACTTGCTCTCCTGCCTGCCCGGTGCTTCCTGCACCGTGGTCTGCGCGGCGACGGGGCCGGCCTTGGGGTCGTCGCCCTTCTTGGGGTCGCGGGTGCCCGTGGACGGCGCGGCGGCCCGGTCCAGCCCGAGGCCGCCGAGCCCGGTGCCGCTGTCGGGGCCGCCCTCGGTCTCCGGGACGGACGACTCCGGCCCCATGACGACGTCGGCCGGCTCCTCCTCCGGCTCCGCCGCCTCGTCCTCGGCGTCCTCCGCCTCCCGTTCGGCCTGCACCTGCTCGGCCCTCGTCGGGGGCGGCGCCGGGAAGGACGGGGCGCTTTGGGCGGCCGCGGGCGCCGACGGGTCCAGCTCGTCCGCGGTCGGTACGGCGGACACGTCGAGGTCCTGCTGCGGTACGAAGTCCTCCGGCTGGAGCTTGACGTCCCAGGCGCTCGGCTCCTCTCCCCCGACCTCGACCTCCGACTCGCTGCCGGACCCGAACGGGTCCTCGTCGGTCTCCTCCTCCGGGGCGAGGTCCTGGTTGCGCTTGCCGTCCAGGGTGCTGACCCTGCCGGGCAGTTGGGCGTCCTTGCCGGCCGCCGTCGGCGAACCGGCCGGCTTCTGCTGCCCCTTCCTGTCCTGCTGCTTCAGCTGCCGTCCGGCCGCGGCGGCCTCGGCCGCGCCCGGGCGGTTCTTCGCCGCGGACTCCTCCTTGCTCGCGGCGGCCGCGTCCTTGTGCTCGGTCTGCTCCTGGCCGCCCTTGTCCTTCTCCTTGCCGGAGCCCCCGGACTTCTCCCTGGCGGCCGAGTCCGTGGGCCCCCGGCCCGACGCCGAGTCGCCGGACCCGCTCTCGCCCTGCCGCCGGCCCCCGCCGGAAGCCGCCGAGGAGGACGCGGACTCCCCCTCACGAGCCGCGGCCCCACCCGATGCCGGACCCTCCGCCGCCCCGGTTCCCTTCCCGGCCGGCGCCTCCCGCTCCGGTGCCCTGCCGGGCGCACCCCCGCCCTCGGGCGTGGTTCCGTGCTCCCGCGTCCCGCCGTTCTGCGGAGTGCTGCCGATCCCGCCTTCCTCGACGGTCTGGTCCTTCTCCGGCCCAGGCGCGAGACGGGGCCGGTCCTCCTCCGCCCGCCGCTCCTCAGCGGTCCGTACGGCGTTCTCGCGCTCGGTGCGCACTTCCTCGGCGGTGTCGGGCTCCAGATCGGGGGCATCGTGCGCCTCCCGCTCCAGGCCGTCCTCGGCGTGGTCGTCGTACGCCTCGATCTCCTCGACCAGATCGAGGACCCGGTCGTGCTCCGAACCGAGCAGCCGGTTCTCCAGCCGGACGAGGACACCGTCGAGCAACTCCTCGGGCAGCCGGGCGAGTTGCTTGCGGGTGCGCTGGGAGAGGTCCTCGGGGTCGCCGCGCAGGGAGCGGACGACCGAGTTGGCGAGGCGGTCCACGAGGGTCGCCGGGTCGATCGCCTCGCTGCGGCCCCGGTCGGCGTCGACCGTGGCGTACCGCAGCCAGCCCGGCGTGGCCTGCCCCTGCTCGACGTCGGCCTGCTCGGCGCCCTCGGTCTCCTGCTGCGCCACGAGCTCCCGTGCCGCGGCCTCCGCCTCCCGCTCGATCGCCTGCTGCGGCAGGCTGACCGCGCCCAGCTCCCGTCCCGCCCGCAGCGTGCCGAGGCCGTGCGGGTTCTGAACGGTGTGCAGCAGCTCGTGGGCGAGGAGGCGCCGACCCTCGTCGGTTCCGGGCTTGAAGGCGCCCTCGGCGAAGAAGACGTCCTGGCCGACGGCGACCGCGTCCGCGCCGAGGAGGTCGGTCAGCTGCCCGGCGTCGCGGTCGGTGTGCAGGCGTACGCGGCTGAGGTCGTGGCCGAGCCGCTCCTCCAACTCCCGCCGCACGCCGGGGTCGAGAGGCTGTCCCGCGCCGCTGACGATGTCCTTCGGCTCCGGCGTACGGGACTTGGCGGCGCGCTCCTTGCGCTTCTTGCGGCGCTGTTCGGCGGCCTGCTCGGCGCGGGCGTCCTGGGCCTGGGAACTCATCGCGTCACCTCCCCGTGGCCGCTGAGCCCTTCGTGCACCGCGCGGGCCAGCTCCTGGCCGAGACGGCGGGCGGACAGGCCGGCGGGCAGGGGCGGCAGAACGGAGAGGGTGTCGGCGGTCAGGGCGCCGTCGGCCGCCAACGGCACGCCGTGGACGCGGATCAGGCGGGTCAGCTCGCGCTCGAAGGCGTCCGTCACCCGCTCGGGGTCGACACGGAAGCCGTTCAGGGCGAGTTCGCCGATCTCCACCCGGATCTCGCGGGGACCCCCGTCCTCGGAGTTCACACCCATCCCCGCACCTCCCCCGGAGTCAGGGACCGCTCCAGCTTCTGGTACTCGGTACGGGCCGCCGCCAGCATGTGCCGCATCTGCAGGCGGTCGCCCTCCTCGGCGGCGAGGAACGCCCCGGACAGCGCGATGTTGCGGATCGAGCCGCCCGCGACGGTGAGTTGGGCCAGCAGGCCCGGGTCGATGTCCTTGACCGGGGCCCGCGACGGCAGCACCCGCCGCCAGATCTCGGCGCGTTCGTGCTCGGCCGGGAAGGGGAAGTCGACGACGAAGCGGATGCGTCGCAGAAAGGCGGTGTCGAGGGCCTTCTTCATGTTGGTGGTGAGGATGGCGAGGCCGCGGTAGGCCTCCATGCGCATCAGCAGATAGCTCACTTCGAGGTTGGCGTACCGGTCGTGACTGTCCTTGACCTCGCTGCGCTTGCCGAACAGGGCGTCGGCCTCGTCGAACAGCAGCAGCGCGCCGCCGCGTTCGGCGGCGTCGAAGACACGGCGGAGGTTCTTCTCGGTCTCGCCGATGTACTTGCTGACGACCTGGGAGAGGTCGACGATGAACAGGTCGAGGCCGAGTTCCTTGGCCATGACCTCGGCGGCGAGTGTCTTGCCGGTGCCGGAGCCGCCCGCGAACAGCGCGGTGACGCCGAGGCCGCGGCGCAGGGTGCCGGCGAATCCCCACTCCTGGTGGACGGTCGCCCGCTGCCGTACATGGGCGACGATCTCGCGCAGGACCCCGGTCTGCCGGTCGTGGAGGACCAGGTCGCCCCAGCCCGCCTCCGGTTCGATACGGCGGCCCAGCTCGTCCATGCCGATCCGGGCCTCCTCCAGGCCGGCCCGCCAGGCGAGTTGGGCGGCGTCGAGGTCCTCGTACGGCAGCCTGCGGCGTACGGTCGCGGCGGCGGACCGTATGACATGCGGCGGCAGCTGGAACTGGGCGACCAGGGAGCGCAGTTCACCGTCGTCGAGGTCGGCGATCGGTTGGATCGCCCGGGCCCACAGCTCGACCTGCTCCTCGTCGTCGAGGCGGGGCACGGCGACCCGTGTGCCGTGCGGGCGGTCCGTGCGCAGCGGGTCCTCGCTGGAGACGACGACCGGTACGGCGGCCCCGGCCAGGAACGCCTCGGTCGCCGCCCGCTGGTCGCGGTCCAGATCGCCGACCTCGACCAGCAGCGCGGCGGGCAGCAGGATGGCCTCGCGCTGCCAGAGCCGGGCGAGCCGGTCGCGTTCGGCGGGGTCGGTGGGCATGTCCTCGGCACCCAGGGCGTACAGCCCCAGCCCGGACCGGGCGGCGGCCGCGGCACCGATGTCGGCCCGGCTGCGCAGGTCGCCGCCGGTCACTTCGACGAGCAGCGGCGCGTCGGGGCTGGCCCCGGTCGTCCAGCCCTCGGCGACCCGGCTCGCGGCCAGGTCGTACGACGGCGGCAGTTGCTCCGGCACCGGCGTGCGACGCAGGCGGCCGTGCAGCCGGGCGTCCAGGTAGGGCGAGCCCAGCAGGAAGTGCAGGATCCGCTCGTCGAGCCGTAGCCGGGAGGTCGTCAGCCGGGACTCGTCGTCGAGTTCGACGATCCGCCAGCGGCGCAGCGGCGCGACGGGTGTGAGCGCGCTCCAGTGGGGCTCGGCGAGGGCGGCCAGGGCGAGCGAGAACGTCGGGTACGCCCGCTGGGGATCACCGCAGGCGGCGGCGCAGCGGGCCGCGGTGGTGGGGTCCAGCTCGTCGGCGGCGGTGAGGAGGATCAGGTCGCGTTCGAAGGGGGTGAGGCCGAAGCAGCTGACGAGGGCGTCGAGGGGGGCGGTGCCCGGGGCGGCGACGGGCGCCGGGCTCGCGGAGCCGGTGGTGCTCGGTACGGCCGCCTCCGGGCCGGTGGCCTCCGCGGCTCCGGCGGCGTGGGCGTCGATCCGGGTCAGGACGCGCCGGATCTCCGCGGTCAGCGTGACGCCGGCGTCCGGTCCGCCCGCCGTGCCCGAAGTACCCGCCGTGCCCGGCTCGTTCGTTCCCATTCCCCTACCTCCCCCCGTCGCTTCCACTTCGTCTCAGCCCTCCGTGCCCTTACGTGGCTCCGGCTGCGCCGACTTGCTCGCGCGGGCGGTCCTGCGGGCCCGTGCCGGAGCCTTGGGGGCGGTCTTGGCCGGGGCTTTCGCGACCTTCTTGGCGCCACCGGCCGATTCGGGCTCCTCGACCGCCTTCTTCTCAACGCCCGTCGGCGATGGCTCAGTTGACGGTTCGTCGATTTTCGGCTCGCGCCCCGGAGGGACCGGCGCTCCCGGTGCCCCGAACGGCAGCACCCGCACCTCCGGCCGCTCCACCGGCTTCGCCGGCGCGGGCTGCTCACGGCCGTCGATGAGGACCAGGGTCGCCTGGTAGACCACCGACAGCGAGTACGGCGTCTGGTAGAGCATCCCCCAGAGCTTCGACGTCTCGTCGATGTCCATCACCGTGGGCGTGAACCGCACCCGCTGCGCGGCCTCCGCCAGGTCGCTGCCCGCCAGGTGCGGGAGTTGGCCGGTCTCCTCGATGACGTCCTTCGGCAGCACCGGTATCTCGTGCAGGGTCCGTACCACGGAGCCGATCAGCCGCTGCCCGACCAGTGTCGTCTCGTCGCCGTACGCGCTGATGAGGTAGTGCAGATCCAGCGCGGCGACCGGCCGCTTGACCAGCGTGCCGTCGGACGCCCGGGTGGGCAGGTCGTTGTTGCGCAGCGCGGTGTTGGGCGTGACCTGGTAAAGGAACACGTTGATGGTGGGGTAGTCCGGCGGCTCCGTCGGCGGCCGGTGCGGCTCCACCTTCACGGCCTCGTCGAACTCCGGGCCCACGTTGGACGCGAGCAGCAGGGCGAGGGCCTGGGTGACATGGGCGATGGCGAGTGCGTTGCTCATGGCGTCGGTTCCTCGGTTCCTCGGTCCGTCTCGTCGTCCTGCCGGCCGCGCCGCAGGCCCTCGTCCTGCCGAAGCAGCTCCATGTCACTCCCGCCCTCGCGCCAGATACTCCGCGAGGCTCAAGGCCGCGCCCGGCCGCCCGGTCGACGGCGTCCGCTGCCGTGGCCCGCCGGACGGCGACGCTCCCGCCGTCACCTCCAGCCGCCCGATCTGCACCTGGACCACCTGCTCGGGCGCCCGCGCGGGACGCCGGGCGGCGGCCTGTCGTACGGCGTCGCGGGCCGCCGCCGTGTCCGCGGCGCTGGGCCGCAGGGGGGTCGACACGGCGGCGGGGGTAGCGGCGTCCGTCCCCGGGGGGATGGGCACGGACGCCGCGCTCTGGGTGGCGCCCCGCTCCGGGCGCCCTCGACCCGCCGCCCACCGCACGGCGTCCGGTGCCGGCCGGGGTCCGGGCGCGACCGGCGCGACGGGACGCAGCAGCGGCGCCTCGGGCAGCGTCCTCCCGGTGGGCCGGGGCGCCGGTTCGGCCGGGGTGTGTTCGGTGCGTACGACCGTCCGCTCCCGTTCGGTGTGCGAGCGGGCGGCGGGCGCGGCCGGACGCGGCGCCGGAACCTGCCGCACGTCCGACGGCTTGGCCGCGGGCCACAGCAGGTCGGAGCCGTCGTCGGGTTCCGGCGCGGTGCTCCGTACGGCCTCGATCCGCTCGAACGGGCCGGGCAGCCGGGGCCGTACCTTCACCACGCCCGGGCGCGGACCGGCGGCGGCCGGGGCGTGCCGGGCGATCAGCCGGTCGAGGAAGTCGGGCACCGGCGCCCCGTCGGTGTCAGACATCCGCACACAGCTCCAGGTAGTAGCGGCGCCGCAGCGGGCTGAGCGCCAGGATCTCCGGCTCGCTCCAGCCGTACGACGTGGCGAGCAGATGGACGTCGAGCAGCAGATCCCTCGCCCAGGCGTCCAGTTCGGTCCACAGGTAGGAGGCGATGTCCAGCTCGGCCCGGGTGGCCTCGCCGCACTCGGGGCAGGCGATGTTGAGCGTCACGTCGGCGCCCGGGTCGCCGGCCTCCACGGCCTCGGCGATCCGGCGCTGGACCGGGGCGGGCAGATGCTCGGCGGGTACGGCCGTCCCGGCGCGCTCCGCCGAGACGACACAGCGCGCGAGCAGGGCGGCACGCGGGTCCGCGGTCCGGGCCGCCGCCGTCAGGTCGGCGACCCCGGGCAGCCGGAACTCCACGTCCCAGCCGTCCTGCTCGACCCGCACCACGGAGTCACCCGGTCCGCCGAGCGACCGCGCGAACTGCCCGGCGTCCAGGTCGAACTCCATGTCCTCCCCGCACGCCGAGCAGGCCAGCCGTACCTGCATCCGCTCCCCGAACAGGGCCCGGCGCAGCGCGAACAGGTCGGCCTCGCGCGACCCCACCGGCAGCACCGGCAGGGTCGCGGCGTCGACGTCCGGGCGGGCCGTGCGGTGCAGCAGCAGGGCGCGCCCCGTCGGTGCCTCGGCGAGGCCCGCCTCCCAGGTGGCCAGCAGCTCGGCCGCCCCGGTGATCGCCATCTCGTTGTCCCCCCCTCAACTACCCACTGCTCAAGCTGGGTTGAGGAACGACGGCTCCTCCGGCTCGGGCACCTCGTAGTCCCGCTCCCAGCCCTCGCACTCGAGCTTCAGCGACTGGATGGCCACCGCGTTGGCGTTGGCGTCCAGCTCGCCGAGGACCTGGTACTCGCTCGGCCAGGTCCGGTACAGCTTGTGCGAGACGGCGACCTGGCCGGCCTCGTTGAGGACCTGGATGACGATGTCCTTGCGGAAGTCGGCGAGGGACACCTCGGAGCCGAGGCCCGCGCCGACCTGCCAGACCTTGTTGGCCCAGCGGTCGAACTCGGGGTCGTGGGTGACGCCGCGCTCCAGGGTGATGCCCTCGAACTCGGAGCGACCGGGAGACTTGCGGGGAGAGGACGGGTCGCCTCCGTGCCGGTGCTTGACGACTTCCGTCGTCCGCTTGAGCGGACTGATCTTGCTGATGCCCGCGACCGTCCGACCGTCCCACAGGACCAGGAACTTGAAGTTCTTGTAGGGGTCGAAGCGATGCGCGTTGACCGTGAACTCAGCCATCGGATTCCTTCAGTTCTCCACGATTCCCCGCGCCTAGAGCGCGAACTGCCCGGACGTCTGCTGGATTTTGACGATCACGAACTCCGCCGGCCGGACCGGTGCGATGCCGACGAGGACGTTGACGATGCCGTTCTCGATGTCCTCGGTCGTCGTCGTGTCGCTGTCGCACTTGACGAAGTACGCCTCGCGCGGGGTGCCGCCCTTGAAGGCGCCCTGGCGGAAGAGGGTGTGCAGATACGAGGAGGCGGCGAGCCGGATCTGCTGCCACAGGTTCTCGTCGTTGGGCTCGAACACCACCCACTGCAGGCCGCGCTGGAGGCTCTCCTCGACGTGCAGCGCGAGCCGCCGGACGGGGACGTACTTCCACTCGCTGTCGAGCGCGTCCGATCCCTCCAGCGTGCGCGCGCCCCACACGACCGGCCCGGTGACCGGGAAGGTGCGCAGGCAGTTGACGCCGAGCGGGTTGAGCAGACCGGTCTCACGGTCGGTCAGGTTGACGGTGAGCGAGTGCACGCCCGCGAGCCGCGCCTCGGTGCCGGCGGGGGCCTTCCACACGCCGCGCTCGGAGTCGGTGCGGGCGATGACACCGGCGACCGCGCCGGACGGCGGGAAGGAGCGAAGCCGGCCCGTGAGCGGGTCGGTGAGCTGCAGGTGCGGGAAGTACAGGCCCGCGTGGTTGCCGCGCACGGCGTCGAAGGCGGCGAGCCCGGCACGTGCGGTGTCGACATTCGCCCAGGTGCTCGGCGCGTCGACCAGCAGGAAGATCCGCCGCTCGGCGCACAGCCGCTGGGCGGCCGAGATGACCGTGAGGGCGTCCTCGGTCTTCTCGTACGCCGCGAGCTCGGGCAGCGCCAGCAGGTTGACGTCGGCGACGCCGCGCAGCGCCTGGATGCCGGTCTTGTCGCCCTCGCTGCCGATCAGGTCGCGCGGGCCGGGCGCCTCGCCGTCCTCGCCGCCCTCCAGCGGGAAGACCGGCGGGTTGACGGAGGCCTCCAGACCGAGGTCGTTGGCGCACTCGCCGAGGAAGCGGACGACGTCCTCGGGGTCGGTGGAGCCGGCGACGACCTGGATACGGCGGCCGAAGGCGGTGACCTCGGCACCGGCGTAGGCCTGCTTGCCGGGCGCGTCGGGCAGCGCGCGCAGCTTGCGCTCCAGGAGCAGCGCCAACTCGGCGACGCTGCACGGGGCTTCGCCGTCGCAGTCGGGGTCGTAGAGCGTGAACTCGCGCTCCACCTCGCCGATCTTGACGGTCAGGTCGACGGCCAGGTTCGGGAGTTCGTCGCCGAAGGGCTTGGAGACGGTGCCCGACGGGTCGGGGCGGCCCTCGCCGACGACCTCGACGCGGATCAGCTTCGAGGCCGCGTTGATCACGGTCTGCGCGTAGCGGCCGTTCGCGGGGTCCATGGACAGCCCGGTGAAGCTCTCCCGGGCGTCGCCCTTGGCGTCGTAGACCCTCAGGTTGAAGGTTTCGTCGGGGCACGGTGTGTCGTGGTCGACGGCGACGCGCAGGCCGTTGCCCCAGACGCCGGGTTCCTTGGCGTGCACTTCGAGGACCGGGCCCTCGCTGTGGCCCTCGGTGGACTTGAGGGTGACACAGGCGGCCTTGCCACTGCCGGCCTTGGCGACTCGGACGATCACCGCGACGGTGCCGCCGTTGCCGAAGAACTGGTGGACGGCGTAGCCGACGGCGCTCTGTGCGCTCAGGCCGCCGAAGCGGCGCTCGAACTCCGCGAAGCTGGTGACGCGTACCGGCTCGTTGAGCGGACCGCGTCGGGTGTGGCCCACAAAGGCGGTCACGGACGTGGTCAAGGTCGAGATCGTACGGGTGCTGCTGGGAAGCTCTTCGACGTAGACGCCGGGATACGTCGGCTTGGCGGCGCTCACCGCGCTCATCGGCTTTCCCCCTCCTTATCCCTGTCTCGGGCACCGGGACATGGGCACCAAGAGATGGCAGGGAGAAGTGCCGGACGGGCGCACGAAGAGCCCCCATGAATCAAGGGCGGCGGTCGGCGCACCGCATCAGTTTCCCCCGTCAGTACCCGGACTTGTCGGTCCGTCCGGGCCAAGCAACGCGCTTGTGACTCCTGATGCTCAAGTGCTCAACCCACCTTGGTGCGTTCGAAGTTGACCGAGCAAGGCGCCTTCAGGCCACCCCGGGAGGGGGTTTGGTGAAGGCGCCCTCCCGGCATCCGCACATCACGCCTGCGCGCCCCGGCCAGGTGGTTCACAGATTCTGCACACCGGTTGCCGCCGGGGGACGCCGGACGGGCCTCGGCCCGTGAGGAACGCCCAAACAACCGCCGTTCGACTGGTCGTACGTACGTGCGACCTCCCCGAGTCGTACACAACCGTCCGTGGCCGGTTTTCCGGGGGTGACCCGAACCCGCCCTCACGGAGACCGCCACTGAGGGGTCGCCCGAACTGCGACGGCCATGTCTTGACATACGACGGAGACGATTCGTAGCTTGGCCGATCATTTAGAGGTGTGAAGTGAGCTCACGCACATGAACAAATGGTCGGCGAAACTCATCGACCACGACCTGAAGGCGGTCCACGCATGAGCTCCACCGACGGCACCCGGATCCGGGAGCTGATCGTCACCCCGATCGCCTTCCGCGACCCGCCCCTGCTCAACTCCAACGGCGTCCACGAGCCGCTCGCCCTGCGCGTCGTCCTCCAACTCGTCCTGGAGGACGGCACGGTGGGCCTCGGCGAGTCCCCGGGCGGCGTCACCCGCCTGGAGCGACTGCGGGCAGCCGCGAAGGTGGTCGTCGGCATGGACGTGTTCGACACGACGGCCGTCACTTCCGCGATCGACGCCGCGCTGCTGCCCACCGTGCCCAGCTCCCACGAGCGCGGCTGGACCACCTCGGCGGTGGAGGTCGCCTGCCTCGACGCCCAGGGCAGACTGCTCGGCCGGCCGGTCAGCGATCTGCTCGGCGGCAGGGTCCGGGACTCGGTGCCCTTCGCCGCGTACCTCTTCTACAAGTGGGCGGAGCACCCGGCCCTCGACGGCCACCCGGCGGTCGGCGACGACTGGGGCGAGGCGCTCGACCCCGCCGGGATCGTCGAGCAGGCCCGGCTGATGCGACAGCGCTACGGTTTCCGCTCGTTCAAGCTCAAGGGCGGCGTCTTCCCGCCCGACGAGGAGATCGCGGCGATCAGGGCGCTGGCGGAGGCCTTCCCCGATCAGCCGTTGCGCCTGGACCCCAACTCGGCCTGGACGGTGGATACTTCGCGGTACGTGGCGCGCGAGCTGGACGGCGTACTGGAGTATCTGGAGGACCCGACCGCGACCATCCCCGGCATGGCCGAAGTCGCGAAGGACGCGCCGCTCCCCCTTGCCACCAACATGTGTGTGATCGCCTGGGAGCACCTGAAGCCGGCGATCGAGCAGAACGCGATCCAGGTGCTCCTGACCGACCACCACTACTGGGGCGGACTGCGCCGCACCCGTGAACTGGCCGCCGTCTGCGAGGCGTTCGGAATCGCACTGTCGATGCACTCCAACTCGCACCTGGGCATCAGCCTCGCGGCCATGACCCATGTGGCGGCGGCCCTCCCCCACCTGGACCACTCCTGCGACACGCACTACCCGTGGAACTCGGCCGACGACGTGATCGTCCCCGGCGTCCTGCAACTTCGCGACGGGGCGGTCGAGGTCCCCACGGGACCCGGCCTGGGCGTACAACTCGACCATGACGCGCTCGACCGGCTGCACCGGCTGTACGTCGACTCGGGAATACGCTCCCGTGACGACACCGGGTACATGCGGCGGATCCATCCCGAGTACGAACTCCGGCTGCCACGCTGGTGACCCGGGGCCGGTGAACTCGACGCCGGGCCGGAGTGTTCCTGCTGGACCTGGACCCGCACACAACACGGACACCGAGGTGATGAGGGTGAGCGCAGACGGGTCGACGGCCGTGCTGGTGACCGGTGGCAGCGGGTTCGTCGGCAGTCATCTGGTGAAGCGGCTGCTGGAGCGCGGCCACCGGGTGCACGCCACCGTACGGAGCACCGCGGCCACGGCCAAGGTGCGGCCGCTGCGGGAGATGCAGCAGGCGCTTCCCGGTCAACTGTCGCTGTTCGAGGCGGACTTGCTGGCCGAGGGCTCCTTCGACGAGGCGATGGCCGGGTGCCGGACGGTGTTCCATGTGGCGTCGCCGTTCCGCATGCCGGAGAAGATCAGGGACGGGCGCCGGGAGATGGTCGACCCGGCCCTGTTCGGCACGCGCAATGTGCTGGCGGCCATCGAGCGGACGCCCACGGTGGACAGACTCGTCCTCACCTCCACCGTTGGCGCGATCTTCGGCGATTACGCGGACGTCCTGGAGATGGACGACGGGGTGCTGTCGGAGCGGTACTTCAACACCACCAGCACGGTGGAGAACAATCCGTACCACTACGCGAAGACGGTCGCCGAACGCGCCGCGTGGGACGCGGAGGCCGCGCAGGGGCGTTGGCGCATGGTGTCGGTCAACCCCGGTCTGATCCTGGGCCCTTCCCTCACACCCACCTCGGAGTCGGGCAGCCTGTTCCTGCTCCAGGAGCTGTTCAAGGGCTACTTCTTCTACGGCGCACCGGACTTCAGCTTCACCACGGTGGATGTGCGCGAAGTGGCCGACGCGCACATCGCGGCGGCCGAGCACCCGGACGCGAAGGGCCGTTACATCGTGGCCTCCGAGACCATGACGTCGTTCCACGAGATGTCCCGCATCCTCCGGACCCGATATCCCCGCGACCTACGCCTCCCGCGCACCGCGCTCCCGCACTGGCCGGTACGCGTCCTGGGCCCGGCCTTCGGACTGAGCCAGGATTACATCCGCAAACACCTTGGCATCCGATTCCGGGTGGACAACAGCCGCAGTGTGAGCGAACTGGGCATCACCTACCGCCCGATCGAGCAGACGGTCCTGGACCACTACGCAGCGTGGCGGCGTCGGCGCACCGCGAAGTGAACCGGGCACCCGCGCCGCCCAAGCGTCGAAGGTCACAGAAATGTATCGGACATTTAGCGCCTCAACCTTCACGGGAGGCGCACAAGTTGGTTAGGTTACGGCTCAGGCCGCACGACGACCTCCGGCGAACCCCGCCGGGACGCGCGGCCTCCGCCGAGTCCGGTACGCCCACACAGGGGGTCACCGGAGCCGGGGACCCAACCGAACTCGGGGTGAATCGGCCCAACTGCCTCTCGGGGCAAGGGCCGTAGGGCACACCTTCCGGAACCGACCGCCCGAGCCCTCCCCCAGAGCCTGAACGGCCCGGGGGTACCCCCACCGCTGACTCGGTAGGCGGATCAGGAAGGAGTACGTCGCCCATGGCGCCGGAAGGCACCGCGCGGCCGGGGGCTCTCAGCCTGCCCGGCATGCGCAACTCCGCACTCGCGTCGGCGGCCCTCACCTCGGTGGCCCTGCTCGGCCAGACGGCGGGCGCCACCCCCTCGCTCGCGGACGAGGCGCCCAGCCGCGAAGAGGTCAGCCAACGCGTCGCCTCGCTCTACGACCGGGCAGAGACCGACACGGGAACCTTCAACGCCACCCGCGCGTCGTCGACGGGACCGCGCAAGCGGGCCGCCCGGCCGGCGGACGCCGCCGCGCCCCGCGCCGGCGAGAGCAGGGGCGGCGACCCCGCGCTCGACAGCGTCACCCGGCAGTGGTTCGACGTCGCGCGCGCAAAGCTGGGTCCGACCGTGCAGGCGGCGCTGCCGAGCGACCGGACACCGGACCGGCCCACCCCGCGCCGACCCCCGCGTGCGCTGGAGGGCCTCGACCGGGCGCGGGACTCCTCCGCCCGCCCGGCGCTGGAGCTCACGGCCGCGCCGGCCGCCGAGTCGACGTCCGCTCCGGCCATCGGCACGACTGCCATGCCGGAGCTCACCGCCCCGCCGACCGCCCCGCAGGCCCCGGACGCGGATCTTCAGGCCACCCAGGTCATCCCGCCGGTCCTCGCTCTCCCGTCCGGAAACGCTCCGGACATCGCCCTGGGCACCGCCCCGGACACCGCACCGACGGCCGAGCCGCAGCGGCGCTCCGCACTGCGGGCCACCAAGGTGCAGAACCAGCGCAAGCTGGACCGGGCCCGGGAGTTGCTGTCCATGCACCTCGCGCGGCAGAGCGATCCGCTCACGGCGCCGGTCGCCCTGCCCACCTCCGACGCCTGGAGCGCGACGCCCGACGTGACCCAGCCCTCACCCGAGGCGCAGTGGCAGGCACTGCAAGCCCAGTCGGCCGCCGACCTCACCACGGTCCCACCCGGCGCGACCGCCTGGCCCACGACCGCGCCGGCCCCCATCGAGGACGCCCTCACGATCCCGGTCACTGACCAGACCCTCGGCCCGAGCCCCGCCATCACCTCGACCGGGTCGCAGGACACCCGATCCGTCCGCGCCCTGGAGTTCGCCCGCGCCCAGCTCGGCAAGCCCTGCGTCTGGGGCACGACCGGACCGGAGGCGTACGACGGCCCCGGTCTCACACAGGCCGCCTGGAAGGCCGCCGGCATCACACTCCCCCGCACCGCCCAGGAGCAAGCGACCGCCGGACAGGGAGTCGCCCTGACCCATCTGGAGCCCGGCGATCTGGTGCTCTTTCACGTCGGTCACGTCGGCATCTACTCCGGGAACGGCATGATGATCCACGCCCCGGGCCCGGGGGCCATCATCCGCGAGGAGTCGATCCACTACGCCGGCGAGGCGGCGATCCACAGCGCGATACGCCCCGCCTGAGCGGTCGACCGGCCCTCACCACCCCGTCTCCTTCGAGGCGGGGTGTCTTGCGTTGCGGCTTTGTCGATACGTCCTGACAAACCCATTGACATCCCTTACGGACGGCCGCATAGTACCTGCCACTAGAGCGCTCTAGTGCAGCGCTCCAGTCGGTATCCAACGGGCGGTACCCGTGAACCTCCCCCCACCTGAGACCCGCCCCGACCAGCACAGCGAGGTGCATGGGACATGCGCAGACACCACCGAGCCGCCACCCTGACGGCGGCCGCTCTGGCCACCGCCCTGTTCGCCGCGGGATGCTCCAGCAGCTCCGGCGGGAAGCAGTCCGAGGAAGGCTCCGCGGACGCCTCGGCGGGCAAGGCCACCACTCCCCGGATGACCGTGGCCATGATCACTCACGCGGCCCCGGGCGACACCTTCTGGGACCTGATCCGCAAGGGTGCCGAGGCCGCCGCGGCCAAGGACAACATCAAGCTCGTCTACTCCAGTGACCCGACCGCCGGCAACCAGGCCAACCTGGTGCAGAACGCCATCGACCAGAAGGTCGACGGCATCGCCCTCACCGCCGCCAAGCCGAGCGCCATGAAGGCCGTGGTGGCCAAGGCCACGTCGGCCGGCATCCCGGTCGTCGGCTTCAACGCCGGCCTGGACGACTGGAAGGGCCTCGGCATGCTCGAGTACTTCGGGCAGGACGAGAACATCGCCGGCGAGGCCTTCGGCGAGCGGCTGGGCGAGGTCGGCGCCAAGCACGCCCTCTGTGTCATCCAGGAGCAGGGCCATGTCGCGCTGGAGGCTCGCTGCGCCGGCCTGAAGAAGGGGTTCAAGGGCCGGACGGACATCCTCTACGTCAACGGAACCGACATGCCGTCCGTGAAGTCGACGATCACCGCCAAACTCCAGCAGGACTCCTCCATCGACCAAGTCGTCACGCTCGGCGCCCCGTTCGCGCTGACCGCCGTGCAGTCGGTGTCGGACGCGGGCGGCAACGCCAAGGTCGCGACGTTCGACCTCAACAAGGAGCTGGTGACGGCCGTTCAGGACGGCAAGGTCGAGTTCGCCGTCGACCAGCAGCCCTACCTCCAGGGTTACCTCGCCGTCGACTCGCTGTGGCTGTACAGGACGAACGGCAACTTCAGCGGCGGCGGCACCGCTCCGGTGCTGACCGGGCCCGCCTTCATCACCAAGGACAACGTCGACGCGGTCGCCGAGTTCGCCGCGAAGGGCACGCGCTAGGCGCGTACAGGGACCGGCGGGACCGGCCGCGTTCGCGACGGGGCGCGGCCGGTCTCGCCGCCGTACTGCTGTCAGGCCGGCTCCTGCGGGGCCGGCCCGCTCGTGCCCCGGATGACGAGTTGGGGGTCCAACACGGCCTCGCGCGGCTCGAGTTCCGGGTTGTCCAGTCGTTCCACGGCGTAGCGGACCGCGCGCTCGGCCATGAGGACAGCGTCCTGGCGGACGGTGGTCAGACCGATCGGCATCAGGTGGGAGAGATGACTGTCGTCGTAGCCGACCACGGACATGTCGCGCGGGACGTCCACGCCGGCCCGGGTCAGGGTCATCAACAGGCCCATCGCGCACCGGTCGTTGCCCGCGAGGACCGCCGTGGGCAGGGGCAGTCCCTGGTCGCGTTCCGCCAGCAACAGGCGACCCGTCTCGATACCCGACTCCTCGGTGTGCGCGCCCGGGATCACCCGCAGCTCGGCCTCCAGCCCGTGCCTGCGCATCGCGGCCCGGTAGGCACGCCGCCGCTCGGCCGAGCCGGGGCCGCGTCCGCCGTCGATGTGCACGATCCGGCGATGGCCCAGCTCGACGAGATGCTCCATGGCCTGCCGCAGTCCCTTGCCCTCGGCGCTGTGCACGAAGTCCACATGGGCGCCGGGAGCGCGACGGGCGACCGAGACGGTCGCCGCACGGTGTCCGAGCTCGTCGAGGTAGGCCGGTTCGGCGTCGGGTGCGATCAGGATCAGTCCCTCGCAGCGGTGGCCGAGCAGTGCCTCGATCGCTTTGGCCTCGCTGCGGCCGGGGGTCGTCCCGGAGAGCAGCACGTCGTAGCCGAGCCGCTCTGCCTCCGGGTAGATGCCCGCGATGAGGTCCGTGTGGAAGGTCTGGTGGACGATGAACATCACGCCGAGGGTGCGGCTGCGGCCCCGGGCGAGCAGCCGGGCCGCGTAGTCCGGGCGGTACCCGATCTCGTCGGCCACGCGCAGCACCCGCTCGCGGGTCTCGCCGCTGGCGCCGGGCAGACCTCGGAAGACGATGGAGACGAGCGCCCGGGAGACGCCCGCCTTCGAGGCGACGTCCGTCATCGTGGGCCGCTGACGGCCTGCCGCATCCACCTGTGAACCCACCCTTCGACGCCGTTCACCTTAGCCAGGTCTGGGAAATCTCCCGGCAACAACCTATTGACATGACATTTGGACCAGGGTCATCGTACTCGTACTAGAGCGCGCTAGTAGCGCGCGACAGAAGATGCGTGGACACCACCACTGACGTCCGTCCCCCTCCCCGAAGGACTTGTCATGGCAACGGCGCCAACCTCACTCCGCACCACCGCGGGCAACCTGTGCCTGGGCTCCGCCCCCGACTCATGGGGCGTGTGGTTCCCCGAGGACGACCAGCAGGTCCCGTACACCCGCTTCCTCGACGAGCTCGCCGAGGCAGGGTACGAGTGGCTGGAGCTCGGGCCGTACGGCTACCTCCCCACCGACCCTCGGCGGCTCAAGGAGGAGCTCGACGCGCGCGGCCTCAAGGTCTCCGGCGGCACCGCCTTCGGCGCGCTGCACCGCCCCGAGGCGTGGGACGGGATGCTCGCTCATGTCCGCCGGGTCGCCGAGCTGACGGCCGCCGCCGGCGCCCACCACCTGGTCCTCATCCCGCCCATGTACCGGGACGAGAGGACCGGCGCGTTCACCGAGTCCCCGGTGCTGACCGCCGAGCAGTGGGCGGGCTTCGGCAAGGCCGCCGACCGGCTCGGCCGGTTGCTCCTCGACGACTACGACGTACGCCTCGTCATCCATCCGCACGCCGACAGCCACATCCAGACCCAGCCGGAGATCGAGCGGCTGCTGAACGAGTCGGACCGCCGCTGGACGAACCTCTGCCTGGACACCGGGCATGTCGCCTACGGCGGCGGCGACAACGTCGACCTCATCAGGCGTCTCGGTGAGCGCGTCGGGTACGTCCACATCAAGCAGATGGACCCGGACATCCTCGTCCAGGTCGCGGCGGAGGACCTGTCGTTCGGTGAGGCGGTCAGGCGCGGCGTGTGTGTCTCGCCGCCCGCGGGAGTGCCGAATCCCGCCGATGTCGTGGCCGAACTCGCCCGGCTGGACGCCGAGTTGTTCGTGATGGTCGAGCAGGACCTGTACCCGTGCGCCGCCGAGGTGCCGCTGCCCATCGCCGTGGGTACGCGTGAGCACCTGGCGGGCTGCGGCCTGTCCGGGACGCGACGCCCCGCCCTCAAGACGCCCGATCACCGGTGAGGGGAGCGACCCATGGATGTCAGGGACGAGGCGACCGAGGCCCCCGCCGCCGTCACACCGGACGCCCCGCCCGCGGTCTCCCGACGACTGCGGCTCATCACCGTCATCGCCACCTTCGGCGGACTGCTCTTCGGCTACGACACCGGCGTCATCAACGGCGCCCTGCCGTACATGACCGACGACCTCGGCCTGACCGCGGTCACCGAGGGCATGGTCACCAGTTCGCTGCTGCTGGGCGCGGCCCTCGGTGCCGTCGCCGGCGGGCGGTTGTCGGACGCGCGCGGCCGGCGCCGTACGATCCTCGTCCTCGCGGTGCTGTTCTTCATCGGCGCGCTCGGCTGCACGCTCGCGCCGACGACCGCCGTCATGGTCGTCGCCCGTTTCGTGCTCGGACTCGCGGTGGGCGGCGCCTCGGTCACGGTGCCGGTCTACCTCGCGGAGGTCTCCCCCGCCGAGCGGCGCGGTGCCCTGGTCACGCGTAACGAACTCATGATCGTCAGCGGCCAGTTGCTGGCGTTCACCTCCAACGCGGTCATCGCCCAGGTGGGCGGGGAGTCCGGCGGGGTGTGGCGCTGGATGCTCGTGATCGCCACCATCCCGGCCGTCGTGCTGTGGTTCGGCATGCTGGTCATGCCGGAGAGCCCGCGCTGGCTCGCCTCCAAGGCACGGTTCAGCGAGGCTCTGGAAGTCCTCGAACAGGTCAGGTCCCAGCAGCGTGCCGAGGCCGAACTCGCCGAGGTCTCCGCGCTCGCCGTCAAGGAGGAGCAGGAGAAGCTCGGCGGCTGGCAGGACATGAAGGCCACGCCATGGATCCGCAAGCTGATGTTCGTCGGCTTCGGCATCGCCATCGTGCAGCAGATCACCGGCGTCAACACGATCATGTACTACGGCACCAAGATCCTCACCGACGCCGGCTTCGCCGCCGACAGCGCCCTGACCGCGAACATCGCCAACGGTGTGATCTCGGTGCTGGCCACCTTCGTCGGCATCTGGCTGCTCGGCCGGGTCAATCGCCGTCCCATGCTGATGGCCGGTCAGACCGGCACCACCGCAGCCCTGTTGCTGATCGGCGTGTTCTCGCTGGTGCTGCCGTCCGGTGACGCCCGTGCCTTCGCCGTGCTCGCCATGACCGTCACCTTCCTCGCCTTCCAGCAGGGCGCGATCTCGCCGGTGACCTGGCTGATGCTGTCGGAGATCTTCCCGATGCGGATGCGCGGCTTCGGAATGGGTGTCGCGGCCGTGGTGCTGTGGCTGACCAACTTCGTGATCGGGCTGGTCTTCCCGTCGCTGGTGTCCGGCATCGGGATCTCCCACACCTTCTTCCTGTTCGTGGTGGCGGGCATCTTCTCGCTCACCTTCGTGAAGCTCTACGTCCCCGAGACGAAGGGCCGCTCGCTCGAATCCCTCGAAGCCGAACTCCGGGCGCGCTTCTCGTGATCACCCCCGTTCCCGGGCCCATCGCGGCCGGGGACCGCAGAAAGGACCACCACGCATGACTGTGCGAGTAGGCGTCATCGGCACCGGCTGGATCGGCACGGAGCACATCCGGCGGCTGACCGACACCGTCACCGGCGCCCGGGTCACCGCGGTCACCGACATAGACGCCGCCCGTGCCGAGGACGCGGCGGCCCCCGTCGGCGCCCGAGTGCTGCCCGACGGTGCTGCCGTGATCGCGGCGGACGACGTCGACGCCGTCCTCGTGACGTCCTGGGGCCCGACCCACGCCGAGCACGTGCTGAACGCGATCGCCGCCGGAAAGCCGGTGTTCTGCGAGAAGCCGCTGGCCACCACCGCCGAGGACTGCCTGCGGATCGTCGAGGCCGAGACCGCGCACGGCCGCCGTCTGGTCCAGGTCGGCTTCATGCGCCGCTACGACGCCGGTTACCGGCAGATGAAGCAGGTCATCGACGCCGGCCGGATCGGCGAGCCGCTGATCGTGCACTGCGCCCACCGTAATCCGACCGTCCCGGAGTCGTACACCTCCTCGATGGCCGCCCTCGACACGGCGGTGCACGAGGTGGACGTACTGCGCTGGCTGCTGGACGACGAGATCGTCTCCACCCAGGTGATCACCCCGCGCGCCACGAGCAAGCGGTTCGCGCACCTCAGGGACCCGCAGATCATGCTCTTCGAGACCGCCAAGGGCGTCCGTATCGATCTGGAGGTCTTCGTCAACTGCCAGTACGGCTACGACATCCAGTGCGAGGCCGTCGGCGAGGAGGGCCTCGTCCGGCTGCCCGACCCCGCCACGGTCGGCGTACGCACCGCGGCTCGGCACAGCACCGAGGTGCTCACGGACTGGGTGGGCCGCTTCCGAGATGCCTTCGACACCGAGTTCCGCGAGTGGATCGCGGGCACCGCCGCCGGCGACGAGCCCACCGGCCCCTCCGCCTGGGACGGTTACGCCGCCACCGTCATCACCGCCGCGACCGTCGAGGCCCTGGAGTCGGGCCGGGTCGTCGCCACGGACATCAAGCCCCGTCCCGCCTGCTACGGAGGTGCCGCGTGAAAATCGCCCTCGACCCGTACATGCTCCGCTCGCTGCCTCTCGACGAGATGGTGCGCACGGTCGCCGAACTCGGCTACGAGTACATCGAGTTGTCGCCGCGCAACGACTTCATGCCCTTCTTCCTGCACCCACGCGCGGACGACGAGCGGATCGCGGAGCTGAAGAACGCGCTGCGCACCCACGGCGTGCGGCTGTCCTCCGTGCTGCCGCTGTACCAGTGGTCCTCCCCGGACGAGACGGAGCGACAGGCGGCCGTCCGCTACTGGAAGCGGATGATCGAGATCACCGCCGACCTCGAATGCCCGCTCATGAACAGCGAGTTCAACGGCCGCCCGGAACGCGCCGCCGAGAGCGAGGCCGCGTTCTGGCGCTCGATGGAGGAACTGCTCCCGCTGTTCGAACGCGAAGGCATCGCGCTGAACCTGGAGGCGCACCCGGACGACTTCTGCGAGGAGAACACGCCCGCGGTCGACCTGGTCCGCGCGATCAACAAGCCGTGGGTGAACTACCTCCACTGCGCCCCGCACTCCTTCCACCTCTCCGGGGCCTCGCAGGTCGGCGCCGACATCGCCGCGATGCTGCGCTACGCCGGCGACAAGCTCCAGCACGTGCACATCGCGGACTCCTTCAATCACAAGGGCTCGTCCGGCCTGCGCTACATCCTCAACCCGCCCGGCACCCCGGCTCGTATCCACCAGCACCTGGACATCGGCCAGGGCGAGGTCGACTGGGACGCCTTCTTCGGCACGCTGCGCGAGCTGAACTTCGACGGCGTCGCCACCGCCTGCGTCTTCGCCTGGGAGGAGCGGGCCGAGGAGTCGTCGGCGTTCATGCTGGACCGCATCCGCAAGGAGCTGGCGGGGTAAGCCGTACGGCGCGGGCCTCGGCCCGGCTCACCCACCGCGGCGGTCCGCCCTGCGCTGTGCCAGCCACAGGGCGACCGCCTCCGCGATCGGCTGCCCGGTCTCCAGTTCGACGAAGCCGAACTGGCCGCCCTGGTTGCACTCCAGGAACCACCAGATGCCGTCCTCGTCCTCGGCGAAGTCGAAGGCGGCGTACGCCAGTCCGGCCAGCGTGACGTACTCGTACACCGACTTGCCGATACGGTCCGGTACTTGGATCGGATCCCAGCCGTGCCCGGTGTCGCCGTAGCGGCCGTCGACCTGGTCGGGTTCGGCGGTCTTGCGTGCGGCGAACAGCCGGGTGCCGACGCTGGTGAGGCGGATGTCGGCCCGTTTGGGGACGTATCTCTGGAGCAGCGCGGGCCCGGCCGCGACGGCCGAGAAGTCCGCGTCGGGGCCGACGAGGGTGGTGGGCAGGGCCAGCGCCGGCTCACCGGGCGGCGGCCCCGAGGCGGACTTCACCACGACGTCCCGGTACTCCTCGGCGAACTCCCGCGCCAGCCGGGGTGACGTGGTGAACACCGTCGGCGGTACGGCGAAGCCGCTGAGGTGGGCGACCCGCAACTGCCAGGGCTTCAGCCGGGCCTGGTCGGCGCTGCGCGGATGGTTCATCCACCGTGCGGCGGCGGAGTGGAGCATCCCGTACAGCGCCTGCCGGGTCTCCGCGGTCAGCCATGCCGAGGGCTCGGCCGCGTGCGCGGCCGGTTCGCCGGGCCTGCGCACCCAGATGGAGCGCAGGCCGCCCATGCTGAGCACGTGTCCGTTGACCGACAGATGGCCGTCGAAGTCGCCGTGGGCGTAGTCGGCGGACAGCACGGCCTTGCCCGGCAGGTCGGCGGGGTCCAGACGCATCACGGGCGTTCCCGTCCCGTGCAGCCTGGACACCACCATGTCGGCGGTCACGTCCTCGTCGGACGTGAGGATCAGAACCGTCATGCGCGGCCCTGTCCGTCAGTCGTCGAAGTGAGTCGCGGACCCGGCGGTGGACGTCGTCGTGCCGGCCGCCAGCATCAGGTCCGGGTCACTGACGGCGGGCCGGCCGTCGGGCAGGATGTTCAGTTGCCGGGCCGGGTCGAAGTGATACGGGGTCACCCCGCTCGGAAGCCCTCTGGGTATCGCGTAGTTGAGGGTGAACGGTCGCACTCGAAACCTCCACGGACGTTGTCTGGGTTACCGTCCTTTACGCGTCACTTGCGTAAAGAATTCATCACTTTCTGCCACATCGGGGTGAACGTGGTCACACATCAAGTGCACCAGTCGCTCGCGTCTTCCCCACAAGTCACTCATCGGATGGGGCGCGAGAACTGTCACCGGTGACAGGGCGAACGGTGTCCGGCACGGTCCGTCAGGCTCCGCGGCGTCCGAGCGCAGACCGCGCGGAGCAAGGGCGGGGCGGCCTGGGCCAGTTGGGCGATCTGATCGTCGATCAGCCCGATGCACGCGTCAGGCCAGCGGGCTTGCGTCTCCGGGGGCGCCGGATCATGGACGGCGCCGAATATGTCGTTCCGCGTGCTGGACCGATCGCCCCCACGACCGGTCCAGCCGCGATCGGACGTCAGCGAAACGCGCGCTTGTCGGCGTGCAGCCGCTCCGCGAGCCGGATGGTGATGAACTCGTTGTCGTCCGCCTTGCCCGCCGTACGGCCCGAGGAGAACGGGAAGTTGTTGTCGTTCAGGACGGCCAGCGTCCGGTCGTCGACGAGGTTCACGTCCTCGATCGTCTGGAACGGGAAGCGGAAGGTCTCCCCGAAGCCGCCGAGCCCCTTGGGGTCGGCGATGTCCAGCAGGTCGGCGACCAGGGTCTTGTCCATCAGCCCGTCGCCGTCGCGGTCCCGGGTGTCGGCGAGGTAGATCCGCTTGAACCTGGCCGTGTCGCCCTGCCCGCCGTCGCGCTCGATGACCAGGAACCGGTGCCGGTCCACGGCGATGGCGTCACCGATGGCGTTCGCGGTCGACTCCAGTCGGTAGACGAACCGCTTGCCGGTGTACGCACGCCCCCGCAGGTCGAACTCGCTGAACCGCAGATCACCGGGCGTGTCCCCGTTCACGGTGCCTTCGAGGAGTGGGTAGAGACGGCGGCCGTCCACGGAGCGGACCAGGCCCTCGAAGCCCTTGCTGCTCGCGATGTTCGGCTGGGCACCGTTCAGGTACGGGTTCTCCGGCGCCTTCACCCCGTCGAGCGCGATGGGAGCCTCCAGGAGGCGGCCCTTCGCGGAGAAGTGCAGCAGCCAGGGGCCGAACTCGTCGCCCGTCCAGTACGTCCCGTCGGGCATCCGCTGGATCGACTCGACGTCGAAGTCGGCACCGGTGAGCACCCGGTCGGCCCGGGTGAGCGGGAACGGCACATGGTGGTCGGGGTCGCTGAGGTTGAACCCGCCGAGCACCGTGACCTCGCCGGTGCGCGTGTCCGGCTTGATGCGGTGGACGCGGAGCAGGAAGTCGGCGCTGTTGGCCTTGTTGCCGTAGCCGTTGTCCGACAGCACGTCGAAGGTGCCGTCACGCCGGTTCACGACACCGCTGAAGCCCTGCACCGGCTGGTGCGCGAAGGGCGCCGCGATCCCGTTGAAGGGGCCCGCGCCGATGGCGGAGCCGGACGGCTCGCTGCCCGGCACGAACGTCTCGGCGGGCAGCGACGCGAAGCCGGTCAGCGTGGCCCGTCCGAAGTCCTGCCCACCGCGGTCGGCCGCGGCGGGGGACGCGAGGCCGGCGGTCAGCACCGCGGCACTGACCATGATCGTAATTCTTCTCATGGCGCGCACAGTAAGAGCGCGGAGTGACGGATGCGCCAACGACAGACGTCCAGTCAGGGCGTCGGCATCCCGCCGCCCTGCAGCCGCTCCAGGTCGGAGGGGCGGACCTGGATGACGAGCAGGGCGATCACCGCCGCGATGCCCGTGAAGATCGCGGCCATGATGAAGGCGGCGGAGACTCCCGAGGCGAGGATCTCGTCGGCGTACTGCGACGGGAGCTGACCGGTACGTTCGAAGCGCAGCCGCTCCGCGGGGGTCGCCTGGGACATGAAGGCGGGGATCTGCTTGTCGGCCTCGTTGCGGCTGGCCGTACCGAACATCGTGACCAGGATGGACAGGCCGAGCGAACCGCCGACCTGCTGCGTGGCGTTGAGCAGACCCGAGGCGGCGCCCGTCTCCTGGGTCGTCACGTTGGACAGCGCCATCAGGGTCAGGGACACGAACTCCATGCCCATGCCGAGGCTGAAGACGAGTATCGGGCCGAGGATGCTGCCGAGGTAGGTGGAGTCGACATCCGTCAGGGTCAGCCAGGACAGGCCCGCGGCGGCGAGGATGGCGCCCGTCACCATGAACGGCTTGGGCCCGTACTTCGGCAGGAGCTGAGAGGCCAGCCCCGCGCCCACCGCGATCACGGCGCTCACCGGCAGGAAGGCCAGTCCGGCTTCCAGCGGGCTGAAGTCGAGCACGTCCTGCACGAAGAGCGTCAGGAAGAAGAACATGCCGAAGATCGCGGCGGCCAGGCTCAGCATCATGCCGTACGTGCCCGCCCGGTTGCGGTCCGCGAACATGTGCAGCGGTGTGATGGGCTGTCTGGAGCGCTGCTCGACCAGGACGAACAGCACCAGGAACACGACGGCCGCCCCGAACGCGCCCAGCGTGAGCGGATCCCGCCAGCCGTCCTGCGCGGCCCGGATGAACCCGTACACCAGCAGCACCATGCCGATGGTGGAGGTCAGCGCGCCCGCGATGTCGAAGTGCCCTGGGTGGCGCTCGGACTCCCGGATATAGCGCGGGGTGGCCAGCACGATGAGCAGCCCGATCGGCACGTTGACGAACAGCACCCAGCGCCAGTTGAGCCACTCGACCAGGATGCCGCCCATCAGCAGTCCGATCGCGCCGCCGCCCGCGGAGACCGCGGCGAAGACGCCGAACGCCCTGTTGCGTGCGGGCCCTTCACGGAAGGTCGTGCTGATCAGGGCGAGGGCGGTCGGGGACGCGATGGCGCCGCCGACGCCTTGCAGGGCGCGGGCGGCGAGGAGTTGCCAGGAGTTCTGGGACAGTCCGCCGAGCAGCGAGGCGAGGACGAAGAGCAGGACGCCGAAGATGAACACGCGCCGTCTGCCGAGGATGTCGCCCATCCTGCCGCCGAGCAGCAGCAGACCGCCGAAGGTGAGCGTGTAGGCGTTGACCACCCAGGACAGGCTCGTCGTGGAGAAGTCCAGCGCGCTCTGGATGTGCGGCAGGGCGATGTTCACGATGGTGATGTCGAGCACCACCATCAGCTGGCACGACGCGATGACGAACAGCGCCATGCCGCTGCCGCGGCCCTCGCCCCGCTCCGTCTCCTGCGGGGTGGCCCGTGCTTCGGGTGTCGGCTCGGCATTAGTCATGGCATCGCGCCGTGGCGAGGGCTCGGTGGCTGGTTCCCGCCACCATTCGACGGTACGCCGGTGCCGCACGGGCCTCCAGTCGATCACGGAGCCGCGCGCTGCCGCCGCTGCGGGCCGCCGGGGAGCCGTGCGCGGCGCCGGGCCAGCGAGCGCCGCGGATCAGGCCCGTGAGATGGCGCGACAGCGATGAGCGCTGCCGGGCGGACCGGTCCTCAAGCACCGGCGGATCTTCGTACTCGACTATGTCGACCTGGTCGAGAGCCCCCGCGACCCGTCGGCCGTCGCGCGGCTCGGCGCGTATCTGCGGACGGTCACCGAGGAGCGGTGATCACCGGCGCCGACGCGCTCGAAGTGGCTCGGTCTTCCGTCGCGGTGCACGAGGCGGCCGAGCCGCTCGGCCCTCGCGCGGGGCATGAGGGTCCAGCTGCCGTCGGGCTGCCGCAGGGCGGCCGAGTGCCAGGGGGTGGTCCAGACGTCCGGGGTGTCGAGGAGCCGGATGCCGAACTTGGAGGCGCCGATCGGTTGCGGGTGGATCGACAGACGTACGGCGCTCGGATGGTGCTCGGCGATCAGCGCGCCCCAGGCCCGGCTGCGCTGGATGACGCCGTACGCCCGTCTGCGGCATTCGCGTTGGAGGGCGGAGCGGGTGCCGGTGAAGTCGGCGGTGTCCTCGACCAGGAAGCGGGTGATGCCCCGGTACAGGGCGAGGGTGGGGGCGTCGGTGCGGACCTCGGTGCGCAGCGCGTCCAGGGTGGGGGCGTGGCGGTCATGGACATGGGCGCGTTTTGTGTCGGGCGGGAGGTCGCCGAGGATGTCGCGCAGGTCGAGAACGGACAGGTGACTCAGGCCCGACTCCCGTATGAGCGTGCGCAGTTCGTCCGCGTAGGCGTCGATGTGGTGGTCGGGGACATGGATCAGATCGCCGAAGACATGACCGTCCGAGCAGATGACGACGCGGGCGCCGGGCGGATGGACCCTCTCGATCTCCGCGCACAGTGTGTCGAGGAACGTGAGGGAGAGGCGTTCGCCCATGTCGGGGAGGTGGCCCAGGGTCTTGGCCGGGTTGGGTGACTTGCAGGGGAAGCCGGGCAGGGTGAACACGATCGGGGCGCCGGCGCGGACGAAGTCGGAGATCCGGCGCAGCTGAAGCGGGAAGGCCTCGGCCGGGGCCTGGTCGTGGTCGGTCGTGCGGTGGTGCGGCAGGAGCAGGTTCAGGATCCGGGTGGCGGTAATCCTGGGGAGGGTGTCCGGTGCGGTCGTCAGCAGCATGTCGTTCCTCCGGGGCATGCGGGCGTGGCGCCTCGGCGGGCCGGGCGCTGTCGTTCAGGTGAGGGGGATCAGCCGTGAGCAGGTCTCACAGGCGTCGGTCGTAGCCGACGGGCAGCTGGTGCGTGCCGCGGCCCAGGACGGACGGGATCCACTCGATGTCCTCGTCCCTGATCGCGAGGTGCAGACCGGGCAGCCGGGCGAGCAGGGTGCCGAGGGCGATCCTGAGTTCGGCGCGGGCGAGGGCGGCTCCGGGGCAGAAGTGGATGCCGTGGCCGAAGGCGAGGTGGGGGTTGGGGCTGCGGTCGAGGTCGAGGGCGTCGGGGTCGGCAAAGCGGCGCGGGTCGCGGTTGGCGGCACACAGGGAGACGATCACGGAGTCGCCGGCCGGCACCTCGGTGCCGTGCAGATCGCTGTCCCGGTCGAAGAAGCGCCAGGTGGTCAGCTCGAAGGCGCTGTCGTGGCGCAGGAGTTCCTCGACGGCGCGGGGCAGCAGGCCGGGGTCGTCGCGCAGCCGGGCGAGCTGGTCGGGGTGGCGGAACAGGGCGATCAGGGCTGTCGTGATTTGGTTCGTGACCGGCTCCTGGCCCGCGACCAGCAGCTGGAAGATCATCGAGTCCAGCTCCTCCTGGGCCAGTTCACCCCGGTCGCGTGCCCCGACGAGGCGGCCCAGCAGGTCCTCGCCCCCGTGCTCCCGCTTATGGGCGACGACCTCGGCGATATAGCTCTCCAGACCGTGCAGCCGTGCCTCGTACAGCGGCCGTCCCGGATCCGTCGGACCGACCGGCTGGACCACCTTGCCCCAGTCGCGGTCGAAGCGCTCGGCCAACTCCCCCGGCAGGCCGATGACTTCGGCGAGAACCTGGAAGGGGAAGCAGGCGGCGAAACCGGCGACGAGGTCGGCGGGACCGCCCTCCGGGAGGGTGTCGACCAGACTGTCGGCCACCTCCTGGAACCGGGGCTCCAGTTGCTCGATCCGGCGGGGGGTGAACGCGTCCGTCACGAAGCGCCGCATGCGGGTGTGCTTCGGCGGGTCCTGGTGGAGGAGATGGACCTGGAGCCGGGAGTGCTGCGGCTCGGGCATGATCGAGGCGCGGGCGCGCCAGCCGTCGTTGCCCCGGTCGTGGTTCTTGCCGAGGCGGTCGTCGTTCAGGGCGGCGTGCGCGGCTTCGTAGCCGGTGACGAGCCAGGCTCGTACGCCGCTCGGGAAGAGGACGCGGTGGACCGGCCCGACCTCGCGCATCCGCTCGTACAAGGGATAGGGGTCGGCCTTGTACGGGCAGCCCATGAGCGGGACCGGGTCGGGGAGCGGTTCCTTGCCACCGCCACTCGCCGGGGTGCCGCCGCCGTCCACGGCCGGAAGGGGTTCCTGGAGGGTCATGCGCGGGGCTCCTCAGAGGGCGAGTTCGGGCTTGTGGTGGTCCAGCCACAGGGCGAGGTCCACGACGCGTTCGAGGCGCAGGCGGTGGCCCCACTCCAGCCGCTCGGGCGGGGTGTCGAGGCAGGGTTTGACGCGACTCTCGTCGGCCAGCGCCCGGACCTGCTCGTCGGCGAGGGCGTCACGGGCCAGGTCCTGCAGGCCGCGGTTGTAGTCGGGGTGGTGGGTGGCCGGATAGTGGTTCTTGGGACGCCGCAGCACCGAGTCGGGCGCCAGCCCCGCTCCGGCGGCGCGCAGCAGACTCTTCTCGCGTCCGTCGAAGCTCTTCAGCGCCCAGGGGACGTCGAAGGCGTACTGGACGAGCCGGTGGTCGCAGTACGGCACGCGGACCTCCAGTCCCCGGGCCATGCTCAACCGGTCCTTGCGGTGCAGGAGTTGACGCAGCCAGCGGGTCAGGGACAGGTGCTGCATCTCGCGCTGCCGGTGCTCGGCGGGGGTCTCGCCGTCGAGGTGGGGTACGGCGGCCAGGGCGCTGCGGTAGGTGTCGGCGCGGAACTCGCCGATGTTCAGGTCCAGTTCGGGGGCGAGGGGCATCGCGGCCTCGTCGCCGGTGACCAGCAGCCAGGGGAAGGTGTCGGCCGCGAGTGCCTTGGGGCTGTGGAACCAGGGGTAGCCGCCGAAGACCTCGTCGGCGGCCTCGCCGGACAGTGCGACGGTGGAGTGCCGCCGTATCTCCCCGAACAGCAGGTACAGCGAGGTGTCCATGTCTCCGACGCCGATCGGCGAGTCACGTGCCACGACGACGGCCCTGCGGTGCTCGGGGTCGAGCAGCGCACGCGGGTCCAGTACGACCGTGCTGTGGTCGGTGCCGATGAACGCGCCCGCCTCGGTGGCGTAGGGGGTGTCGTGCCCGGTACGCAGGACGTCACCGGTGAACCGCTCGGCCTGGTCGCTGTAGTCGACGGCATAGGAGCGCAGGCGGGTGTCCGGGCCCTCGCGCAGGCGGAGTTCGTCGGCGAACAGGGCGGTCAGGACGGTGGAGTCGATGCCGCCGGACAGCAGGCTGCACAGCGGGACGTCGGCCTCCGTCCGACTGCGGGCGGCCGTGCCGACCAGGTGGGCGATCCGGTCCACGGTGGCGTCCCGGTCGTCCTGGTGCGCACCGGCCTCCAACTGCCAGTAGCGGCGCTCGCGGATGCCGTCCCGGTCCAGGACGAGCAGGCCGCCCGGCTCGACCTCCCGTACACCGGACCACACCGTGGGCCCGGTGTTGAACAGCAGGCTGTACGCCTCCCGCAGCCCGTCCGCGTCCACCCGGGGCCGTAGCTCGGGGTGCGCGAAGAGCGCCTTGGGCTCGGAGGCGAAGGCGAGTCCTCCGTCGACGGCCGCCCAGAACAGCGGTTTGACGCCGAGCCGGTCACGGACGAGGAGCAGCCGCTGGGCGCGCTCGTCCCAGACGGCGAAGGCGAACATGCCCTCCAGGTGGTCGGCGAGTCCGTCCCCCCACTCGGCGTAGGCGCGCAGCACGACCTCGGTGTCGCTGCGGGTGTCGAAGCGGTGGCCGCGGCCGCGCAGCTGCGCGCGCAGCGCGTGGTGGTTGTAGACCTCTCCGCTGTAGCTGAGCACGGCGGTGGGCTCGTGCGGCCGATCGGTCATCGGCTGCACGCCGCCTTCGAGGTCGATGACGGCGAGACGGCGATGGCCGATCGCGGCCCGCTCTCCCAGCCATACGCCCCCGGCATCGGGGCCGCGCCGGGCGAGCCGGCCGGTCATGGCCTCGATGACCGGGGCCTGGGTGCGGGCGTCGCCGTGGAAGGACGCCCAGCCGGTGATTCCGCACATGCGGGCTCCTGGATCAGGTGGGGACGGTGTCGGTGGGGACGGGTTCCGGGACCGGTTCGCCCGCCGGGGTGCGGTGGTCGAAGGCGATCAGCGGGTCTCCGGTCAGCGGGTGGTCGATGACGCTCGCCCGTACGCCGAACACCTCGGCCAGCAGGGCTGGTCGCAGCACCTCGCGGGGCGGGCCGGAGGCGACCACCCGGCCGCCGTGCAGGACGTGCAGCCGGTCGCAGACGGAGGCGGCGGCGTTGAGGTCGTGCAGCGACACCAGGGTGGTACGGCGTCCTGCCCGCAGCAGGGCGAGGAGTTCCACCTGGTGGCGGATGTCGAGGTGGTTGGTGGGCTCGTCCAGGACCAGGACGTCCGGCTGCTGGGCGAAGGCACGGGCCAGCAGGACGCGTTGACGTTCGCCGCCGGACAGTTCGGCGAAAGGGCGCCCGGTGTGCCGGGCCATGCCGACGTCCGCCAGGGCGCGGGTGATGACGTCCCGGTCGGTGGCGTCCTCCCCTGCGAAGGCCCGCTTGTAGGGCGTACGGCCCATGGCGACTACCTCGCGTACGGTCAGCTCGAAGTCACCGCCGCGCTCCTGCGGCAGCGCGGCGACATGTCGGGCCGCCTCGGCGGAGCCCAGCCGGCGCAGGTCGGTGCCGGAGAGCAGGACCCGGCCGGCGGCCGGCTTCAGGTGCCGGTAGACGGTGCGCAGCAGCGTGGACTTGCCGCTGCCGTTCGGCCCGACGAGGCCGGTGATCTCGCCCTCCGACGCGATCAGGTGGGCGCCCGCGACGACCGTACGGCCGGCGTACGCGACATGCAGGTCCTCGATGTCGATTCTCACCTTGGACTCCTCCAGGTCCTCAACTCCCGCTCCCCAGGCGCCGGTCCAGCACGTACAGCAGTGCCGGGGCCCCGATGAGCGAGGTGACCACGCCGACCGGCAGCTCCTGCGTGTCCATGGCCGTACGGCACACGATGTCGACGACGACCAGGAGCAGCGCCCCGAACAGCGCCGAGACGGGCAGCAGACGGCGGTGGTCGCCGCCGACGACCAGGCGGCAGGCGTGCGGCACCATGAGCGCGACGAAGGCGATCGCGCCGGACACGGCGACGAGGACGCCGGTCAGCAGGCTGGTGAGCGTGAACAGTTCCCGGCGCAGTCGGGTGGCGTCGACGCCGAGTCCGGCCGCCGTCTCGTCACCCATGGTCAAGGCGTTGAGCCCCCGGGCGCGGGCCAGCAGCCACAGCAGCGTGCCGGGAACGGCGACGGCGGGGGCGGCGAGCAGCGGCCAGCTCGCGCCGCTCAGGCTGCCCATGAGCCAGAACAGCACGCTGTGGGTCTGCTGCTCGTCACCGGCCTGGAGCACGAGGTAGCTGGTGAACCCGGACAGGAACTGCCCGATCGCCACCCCGGCCAGCACCAACCGTAGCGGCGCGAATCCCCCGCGGCGCCGGGCCACCGTCCATACCAGTGCGAAGGTGCCGAGGGCGCCCGCGAAGGCCGCGCCGGACAGGCCGAGTCCGAGCGCGCCGCCCGTGCCGAGGCCGAGCACGATCGCGGCGACCGCGCCGAGGGAGGCGCCGTTGGAGATGCCGAGGAAGTACGGGTCGGCCAGCGGGTTGCGCACCAGTGCCTGCGTCGCCGTACCGCACAGACCGAGGCCCGCGCCGACGAGGGCCGCCAACAGGGCGCGGGGCAGGCGGAGTTGCCAGACGATCAGGTCGTCGGTGCCGGGGCCGGGTGCCGCACCGGACAGCCGGCGCCAGACCACCGCCCACACCTCCCCGGCCGGTATGGACGTCGAGCCCCAGGACACCGCCGCGGTGAGGGCGGCCGGCAGTGCCAGGGCGAGGGCGAGGACAAGCGGCGCGGCGGGCACGGAGCGCGTCCGGGAGCGCTCCTGCGGATCCGCCGTGTCCTTCCGGCCCACCAGGGTGTCGGTCACGGTCAGCCGACCTTGCCGGGGTACAGCGTCCGCGCGATCTCCTCGACGGCAGCGGCGTTGGCGACACCGGCGATCGTGGTCCGCTCGGAGCCGATGCGCAGGAAGTGGCCCTCCTTGACGGCCTTGAGGCCCTTGGTGGCGGAGTTCGACTCCAGCCACTTCTGAGCCTCCTCGAACGCCTTGTCGTTCGCGGCCTCGCTGCCCCGGTTGCGCACGGCGAGCTGGATCCAGTCCGGGTTCTTCGCGATCACGTCCTCCCAGCCGACCTGCTTGTAGTCGCCGTCGCAGTCGGCGAAGACGTTGCGGGCCCCGGCGAGGGTGATGACCGCGTTGGCGATCTGACGGTTGCAGACGGCCATGGGCTGCTTGGTTCCGGCGTCGTAGTCGAAGAAGAAGTACGTGGGCCGCTCGTCCTCGGGGGTGCCGGCCACCAGCTTCCGGACGGCGCCCACCTTCTCCTTCATCCCGTCGACGAGTTCCCTCGCCTTCGCGCTCGTGCCCGTGACCGCGCCGAGGGAGGTGATGTCGTCCTGGACGGCGGACAGGTCGGTGACCGGGTCCTCGCTCATGGCGGCGCAGGCCGTGGACTTCAGGAAGGTGTGCTTGATCCCGGCCGCCTTGAACTCCTCCTCGCTCGGCGTGTCCCCCATCCCGGCGCCCATGTCCATCGAGGCGAAGGTGTCGATGTACAGGTCGGCGCCGGAGCCGAGGAGCTTCTCCTTGGGGATGACGTTCTCGCCGAGCACCTTCACCCGCTGGGCCCGGGCGTCGAGTTCGCCCGGCAGGGTGCCCTTGCCGGGTGGGAAGCCGGTGCCGATCACCTTGTCCCCGGCGCCCAGTCGCAGCAGTAGTTCGAGACTGGAGGCGTTGCTGGTGACGATGTGCTTCGGGGCCGAGGTGAATGTCGTTCTCGCGCCGGCGCAGTCGGTGACGGTGACCGGGTAGCCCGTGGAGCCCTTGCCGGCGGCCGAGCCTGCCGCGCCGTCGCCCGCGCTGCCGCAGCCCGCCGCCAACAGGCCGCCGAGCGCCACGGCCGTCGTCGCCCGCCACCTACGAGAACGCATCGAAACAACTCCCCTGGATCCACTGGATGCTCGGGCGGATCTCCACCGCCCGATCCAGTAGTCGGGGCGAACCCGGTGTCAGTTCCCGGCAGGGGAACCGACACCGGGTTTCCAGGTCAGGCGGCCACGGCGACCGGTTCGGCCACGGCCTCGGTGTCCGCCTCGGCCTCCGTGAGCAGTTCGACGAGGGTCGCCCTGGCCCGGGCCACGCGTGAGCGGACCGTCCCGACGGGGCAGTCGCTCATCTCGGCCGCCTCCACATAGGGCAGGCCCACCAACTGGGTCAGGACGAACGCCTCGCGGCGCTCGTCGGGCAGCGCGTCCAGCAGGTCGAGCAGCGCGATGCCGTCGTCGAACCCGGGCAGGCCGGTCGGCTGGGCGCGTTCCGCCATCAGCGTCCAGTCGTCGGTGTCGCACAGCCGTGGCCGGGCGGCGGCATAACGGTGGCTGTCGATCACCGCGCGACGCGCGATGGACAGCAGCCACGCCCGCGCCGAGGAGCGGCCCTCGAACCGGTGCAGGCTGCCGAGCGCCCGCAGGAACGTGTCCTGTGCCAGATCGTCAGCGGCCTGCGGATCGGCGGAGAGATGCGCCACGTACCGCACGACGTCGCGGTGCAGTGAGCGGACGAACCGGTCGGCGGCGTCCGGGTCGCCGCCGCCGGCCGCCAGCGCCCACGCGGTCGTCGACTCGTCGCCGGAGGCCGCTGTCGCAGTGTCGTCCGCCATCGTGTGCCGCACGCGCGCCGCGCGTGCGGGCAGAGCAGGAGTGATCACTTGAAGTCCTTCTCGGGTAGACCGGACTCCGGTACGGCGGCGGCCACGAGGGCGTCACCACCGGGCATCGAGGCACGCCGGCGCGCGACGTGTCGGGCACGCCGTACCGGACGAGTCCGGGAAGCAGGGGATTCGGCCGTACGGCAGGTACGGCCGGGGCCCGAGGGCACGGTCGGCGTCGACGACTCGACGTCCGTGGCCGTGCGGCCTCGGGGAACCGGCTGTCTCAGACGACAGCGGTCCCCGCCGGAGGTCCCCGAGAGGTGATCGTGTGGACGAGCGGAAGCAGCCGCGGCGCCCGGTCGGAGCGACCGCGCCGCGGCCTGAGGCGCGGGCGGTGCGGCGGTACGGGCAGGGTGAGCGACAGCCGCAGCGGCGCGGCCAGCCAGCCGGCGACGGCACGCAGGATGCGGAACGCGGCACGCTCACCGTGGCCCAGCCACAGCCCGCACAGCAGCGCGGCCAGTGTGTGGGCGGCGAACATGCCTAGCGATGAGGTGCCGGTCATGTCGTGGCCCATGGCTGTGTGGCCGGCGCCCATGTGGCCCCCGCCTGTGTGCCCTGCGCCCATGTGGCCCATGCCCATGTGGCCCGCACCCATGGAACCCAGAGAGTCCATGGCCCCCATGGAACCCATGGAACCCATGGTGTCCAAGGAACCCATGTGGGTGGACACGGTGCCCATGTCGTCATGCCCGGCGGCAGCGGAGGACTGCGCGAACTCGAAGACCGCGTGCAACCCGCCCTGAGCGACGACCACGACGGACACGACCAGCCCGAGTCCACGCTCCCGGCCCGCCAGACACCAGCCCGCACCGCCCGTGACGAGCACACCGGCCGCCAGTGTCCACCAAGGGACGGTGGCGCCCGACATCAGTACGTGGCCGAGGGCGGCGAGCAGCACACAGACCGACGCGAACACCGCGGCCCGTATCGTGCGCACACCCCACCCAGCTGTCATGACGGCCCTCATCCTCGCATCCTGGGCCCGCTCGTCACGGGTGGGTACGCACAACACCCCTGTCTCGCACTCAAGCCCAGAAGAGTGATACAGGACACATCGATGCAAGGGAACCGGGCGCGCCCGCAGACCGACCACTAAGGGAGTGGGGCTGTCCTCACCCGGCGCCGCCAGGGCGGACGACGACCGCCTGCACCTCGATCCGGCCGGCGTACTCGAAGTGCAGCGTGAACGGCACGAAGGTGCCCTCCTCCCACTCCGGCCGCGCCCGCAGCGTCACGTCCAGGCCGAACGGCGACATGACGAGACCGCCACCGGCCGGGACCCGGGCCGAGTGCACCGTCTCCGCGGACGCCGCGCTGTCGCTGATCATGTGGTGCCGGCTGAGTTCGGTACCGTCCTCCGCCTCGGACGACGTCACCTTGAGCAGGCGGTCGTCCGCACCGCCGGAGTTGGCGATCCGGAAGAACGCCGCGGTGTCCCGGACATCGCCGTAGGGCAGGAAGACCCGCCCGTCGGCGACCGCGATCCGCGCGGGGCTGCCCGCGTTGCCGTAGTTCGCCCAGGTGGTCAGGCCCCCCAGGGCGACACCGCACATGGCGATCGGGACGAGCACGGCGAGCAGTCCGTCGGCGACCCGGCGCCGGGTCCGGGGAGCCGCGGTGGGCGGGGTCATCGGGAACCACCTCCGGCTCCGACGTGCCGAGGGCTCCCGGCGGGCGTCGGCTGCCAGGCCCGTAGCCGCAGGCTGTTGCCCACCACGAGCAGCGAACTCACCGACATGGCGACCGCGGCGACCATCGGGTTGAGCAGACCGACCATGGCGAGGGGCACGGTCACCACGTTGTAGCCGAAGGCCCACAGCAGGTTGGCGCGGATCGTGCCCAGGGTGCGCCGGGCGAGCCGTACGGCGTCCCCGAGCGCCTCGATGTCGCCGCGCACCAGGGTCACGTCGGCGGCCCCGATCGCGACGTCCGTGCCCGTGCCCATGGCGATGCCGAGGTCGGCGCAGGCCAGCGCCGCCGCGTCGTTGACGCCGTCGCCGACGACCGCGACCCGGCGGCCCCGTGCTCTCAACTCCCGTACGAGGTCGGCCTTGTCCTCGGGTGTGCGGCGGGCGTGCACCTCCTCGATGCCGAGGACGGACGCGACCGCTCGGGCCGGTGCCTCCCGGTCACCGGTGGCGAGCACGGGGCGGACGCCGAGGCGCCGCAGCCGGTCCACGGCCCGGTAGCTGCCGGGGCGTACGACGTCCCCGATCTCGATCAGCGCCTGTGCGGTCCCGTCGATGCGCACCAGGACCGACGTGTGCGCGGCGGCCTCCGCGACCGGTAGCCCCTCCGCCAGCGCGGCGGGCAACTCGCCGTCCGGCGCGAGGACTTCGACCAGACGGCCGTCGACCCGGCCGCGCACACCCCGGCCGGGCTCCGCGCGGAAGTCCCGCACTTCGGGCAGCGGGCCCCGCTCGGGCTGTGTCCTGCGGGCGTATGCGACGACGGCGTGGCCCAGTGGGTGTTCCGAGCCCTGCTCCGCCGCGCCGGCCAGCCGCAGCACCGCCTCCGTGCCGAGTCCGCCGGGCACGGCCGTGACCCGGGCGACGCTCATGTGCCCGGAGGTGAGGGTGCCGGTCTTGTCGAGGACGACGGTGTCGATGTGCTGGAGCCCCTCCAGGGCCTGCGGGCCCCGGACCAGGACGCCGAGTTGGGCGCCGCGTCCGGTGGCGGCCATGAGCGCGGTGGGGGTGGCCAGGCCCAGCGCGCAGGGGCAGGCCACGACGAGTACGGCCACACACGCGGTGATCGCCGCCTGCGGATCGGCCCCGGCCCCGAGCCAGAAGCCGAGCACGGTGACGGCGAGTGCCAGCACTGCGGGCACGAACACCCCTGCCACGGCGTCCGCGAGCCGTTGCGCCCGCGCTTTGCCTGCCTGGGCCTCGGTCACCAGGCGGGTGATCCGGGCGAGTTGGGTGTCCGCGCCCACGGCGGTGGCCCGCACCAGCAGCAGCCCGCCCGCGTTGACGGCGCCACCCACCACCGCCGAGCCGGGGCCGACCTCGATCGGCTCGCTCTCCCCGGTGACGAGTGACAGGTCGACGGCGGAGTTGCCCTCCACGACATCGCCGTCGGTGGCGACCCGCTCGCCGGGGCGCACGACGAAGGTCCGTCCGACCGACAACTCCTCGATCGGTACGAGGTGTTCGCTGCCGTTGTCCTCGCGGACCGACACCTCCTTGGCGGCGAGCCGGGCGAGCGAGCGCAGCGCCGCCCCGGTGCCGTGCCGCGCCCGCGCCTCCAGGAAGCGACCGGCCAGCACGAACAGCGGGACGCCGACCGCCGCTTCGAGGTAGACGTGGGCCACGCCGTCCGGGGCCGAGGGCAGCAGGCTGAACGGCATCCGCATACCGGGCTCGCCCGCGCCGCCGAGGAACAGCGCGTACGCCGACCAGCCGAAGGACGCCACCACGCCCAGGGAGACCAGCGTGTCCATGGTGGCCGTGGAGTGCCGCAGCCCGCGCAGCGCCCTCGCATGGAACGGCCAGGCGCTCCACGCGGCGACCGGCGCGGCCAGCACGAAGCACAGCCACTGCCAGTTGCGGAACTGCCAGGCGGGCACCATCGACAGCACGAGCACCGGCACCGCGAGCAGCGCGGTGACGAGCAGCCTGGTGCGCTCCGGGCGGCCGTCCTCGGCGGCCTCTTCGGCCCGGCTCTGCCGCTTCCTCGGCGGTTCGGGCAGCGCGGCCGTGTATCCCGCCTGTTCGACGGTCGCCACGAGTTCCTCGGCGCGGATGTCCGGCGGATGGCTGACCCGGGCGCGCCCGGTGGCCAGATTGACCGTCGCGGTCACGCCTGCCAGCTTTGCGAGTTTCTTCTCCACCCGCCGTACACAGGCGGCACAGGTCATCCCGCCGACGGTCAGGTCCGTGACGGTCATCGGGGGTGCCGGTTCGGTCTCCATCAGCCACCGCTCCCGTGCCGCATGTCCATGTTCCCCATCTCGCCCGTCTCCCCTGTGTCTGTGCCACCTGTGTCCGTGCCACCGCCGTCGCCGCTCGTTCCGGTGCGATGCATGCCGGGCGCGACGGGACCGGCGGCGGCTCCGACGGCGTAAGACGCGGTGAAGATCACAGCGAGCAGCAGCAGAAACCCGCAGAGGGCGGGCGGCACAAGTTGGGGTGCTCTCATCAACGGCCTCCTGACGCACGTACCGCTTCAGGAGTCGGGCCCGGGGGCAAGGGAGTTCCCGACCCTTGCCCGCCGTTCCGATCAGTTCGAAGAGCCTTCTCCATAGCGATGCCGGAGGCAGGAGGCGACGACCACGAAGGGCCAGAGGGACTGAATGGCCGTGACAAGGCGTTCGGCGACACCGGCGGGGCCGTCCTGCTGCATTTCGAGCACGAACCAGGCAGCGCTGACGAGTATCAGGACGGTCGCCATGGCGGAGGGCGCGACCCGTAGCGCCCATGGTGCGGCGTTGCGACGGTCGGCGGCCAGCACCGGCCATACGGCGAGGAGGGCGAATCCCACGCCCACGACCGCGCCGTGGCGCAGGGAACCCCCGCTGCTCGGCGGCGGGATCAACGCCACCACGCACGCCGTCACTCCCCCGGCGCCCAGGGCCACCCGTCCGGGGAGTGCGGCGGCACGCAGCCCCAGGGCGGTGAGCAGGTGGCAGACGCCCAGGGCGGCCAGCGCCGCGGTCATCACCCAGGATCCCGCGGCGCCGTAGGACGCGAGGGCGCTGATCGTCTGCCTGGCCGGGTCGTAGGCGGGCCCTTCGAGCTGGGCCGCGATCGCCCAGCCTGCGATCAGTACGGCAGGCGCACAGCCCGACGAGAGCAGGGCCCATCTAGGCACTAGTCGCATCAAACAACCGTAAAACGACGGGAACGGATGACCCGTCAGTCACACGCGGCGTGGCCTCGCCGGAGCCGAACTGCCCTGCGAACTTCGCACGGATCAACTGCAAACGCCACGCCGCGCCACCCCTTCCGGCGCATAGAAATATCCACCAGCATGAGGGGCCCTGAACGGCCGGGAACCGAGATTTCTGGGGGTAGGACATGCAGCGCGCGATGGGGAAGCAGGCCGTCGAGTGGCTCGCGGCGGCCGCGGCGGATCCTCGGTCGTGCAAACGGCAGTGGGACCGGGGCGCGGACGCGGTACTGCTGGAGGCCGGGCGGCTGTGGGACGTGCTCAGCGTGCCCGAGCACCTCGGCCTGAGCACCCTGGATCTGCTGGGGCGCGCACGACGGCGGGCGTGCGGACCCGTCCTGATGAGCAGCGGGGCACGCCGGGTCGGCTTCTTCATCCCGCCCGCTCCGAGCACCGAGTGGACGGGGGCCGGCGTCCGCCATGTCGGCCGGGGGTCGTGGGTCGCCGTACCGCCGCCCCACCGGTCCGGTGGCTGGCGGCTGGAGTGGCTGCTGCCGCCCGACGGGACCGGAGCCCTGTACGACCCCGATGTGGTGCGGCTGGCGCTGAGCGAGGCGGGTGGCGCGTTCGCCGCAGCGGCTCGCGTCAGTCGGCTGTGAGCGGATCGGCGACGCCGACGCGTCCACGGCTCGCGCTTCCCTCCCACACGAACATCGGTCCGGGAAGGCCCCGGGGCACGACGACGGCCGGTACGTGGTCGGGTCCGTCGGCGTGTCGCGCGCTCGCCGGGCCGGCCTCGACGGCCGGGGTCAGGCCGGCGCACCGGCCGACCGCCCAGGCGGTGACGGCCTGCCCCTGGCCCTCGGTGACCGGGGCGCCGTCCCACGCCGTGTCGCGCCGCCCGGGAACCGCTCGCCCCTTGGCACGCCACTCGGCGACCAGCGCCGCGTAGATCGACGGCTGCCCCCGGACGCCGGTTGCCGGTACTACGTACGACAAGGGTGCGGCATCGCCTCGTAGGAAGCGCCGCGCCGATTCAGTGCTGTCCACCATGCCGGGGCAACGCCGAGGCGTGCGCCGGTGGTACGCCAACCGTCTCCGCTACCACCCGGTCGAGTGAGCAGGTCCCCCGGATGGAGTCATGGCGTGCTCGACACACAACACCCGCCCTCGAACGAGACAGGAGCCGCTTGCATGAACCGGAACGACAGCGACGACACCGCCGACTGCCCGTGGTGCGACGCACTGCTGGAGGCGAGCCCGTCACCGACGGCACCGCCGACGGTGCTGTCGGAGCGACGGCACGACCCCTACGTCTCCGGTGCGCAGTACGACGACGGCGACGACGACTGGTGAGGACGGCGGGGCGTCACGGACCCACGCCGTCGCCGCGCGGCGTGCGCTCGTGCAACTGGGCGGCGAGTACGGCGACATCGTCCTCCGCGTGCCGGGCGTCGAGGCGGGCGAGCACGGTGTCCAGGACGTCCTCGACGTCCGCGGCGGCCTCGAATCCGACGTCGGCCAGCCGGTCCAGGGACTGGTCGATGTCCTCGCCCCGGCGCTCGACGAGCCCGTCGGTGAACAGCACCAGCGTCTGGGCCGGGTCCAGCCGGTAGGCGGCCGGCTCATAGCCGCCCAGGCCGGTGCCCAGGGGCGGGCCGACCGGTACCGGCAGCAGTGAGGTACGGCCCTGTCCGTCGATCACGGCCGGGGGCAGATGGCCTGCGCTGGCCAGGGTCACCTGGCCTCGGTTGGGGTCCACGCGGGCGATCAAGCAGGTGGCCGGCCGGCGGTCGGGCTCCGCGGAGGCGCTGTCGTCGAGCTGCCGCAGCACGCGGTGCGGCGGCAGGTCGGCGGAGGCGATGTAGCGCAGCGAGGAGCGGTACGCGGTCATGTCGACGGCGGCTTCGATGCCATGCCCCATGACGTCGCCGACGACGAGCAGGGTGCGGCCGAAGTGCAGGCGGACGGTCTCGCACCAGTCGCCGCCGACCAGGGCGCTCTGACCGACGGGCATGTGGCGGATGGCGACGTCCAGGTTCGGGTGCGGGCGGCCGGGCTCGGCGAGCAGCGCCCGCTGGAGGTTGCCGACGATCCCCCTGACCCGCTGGTGCTCCCGGGCGTGCCGGATGTGGGACGCGGCGCGTTCGGCGAGGACGCCGAGAAACTCGGCCTCGGCCGGGGTGAACGGTGCCCGGTCGCGGGCGCAGACCAGCCCGCCGTAGGGCTGTCCGTCGGTGCTCAGCGGCACGCAGAGCACCGGTCGGGCCCCGCCGGCGGAGACGTGGGAGATGGGGGTCGCGGCCTCCACCAGCGCGCTGGTCTCCCGCGCCGCGGCGATGGCCCACCGGACGCCGGGCAGCAGAGCCGGGTCGCCGCTGACGGCCTCGTACTCCGCCTCGGCCTCGCGGTCCGGGCGCAGCACCGCCGCCGTGCCGCCGACCTGCCGGACCGCCTCCCGGGTCAGTTCGGCGCAGGTGGCGTGCTCGTCGAGGGTGGTGCCGATCCTGGCCAGTACGGTGCGCAGCGCGGCGAGCCGGGACGGCACGACGAGGTTCTGCTCGGGTACGCCGCCGGAGGCGACGGGCACGGCCGTCGGCGGTCTGTGAAACGACTGGAACCAGCGCACCACAACAAACACCCTAAAACGGTGACAAACCCTCACAGGCGACGCACACACTGCCCAGCGTCCGGCACGCGCCCCCACGGTGGCGCCGCGCACAGCGCGAGCACGGACAGCGTACGGGTGGTGACACCGCGGGCAGGAGTGACTCCGGGCACACCCGGCGCAAGCGCCCGTCCCCGGCGTGCTCGGACAGTACGGGGGCGCACGCCCTGCTACCTGCCTGTTTGGCGCGCGGGCGCTCGCCCCATACGGGGAATTGAGCTCCCGCCGTATGGCCGCGGCACCTGGCACCCGGTGCACTAGGGCATCAACCAGGCGTCAGCGCACCACAGGGAGGCTCTTTATGGCACTCACGGAGTGGACGAGGTCGATGGAGTGGCTGGCCGCGGCGTCGGAGGACCCCGGTGCCTGCAAGCAGGAGTGGCAGAACGGCAGCACGGGCGTCACGCTTCTGGAAGCCGGACGGTTCTGGGACGTGCTGATCGTGCCGGAGCAGCTCGGGCTGCGGGTCGTCGACCTCCTGGAGGAGCTGCCGTTGCTCGACCCCGGCCCCTGTCTGCTGGACGCCCGGCGCCGTCATGTGGGCTTCCTGCTGCCGCCCGAACCGCAGACCGTGTGGATCGGCACCGGCGTGCGCCTGCTCGGCGCCGGCACCTGGATCGCCGCTCCCGCCCCGCACTGCCGCTGGGGCGCGCTGCGCTGGCTGGTCCCGCCGGACGGCACCGGCAGCCTGCACATGCCGGAGGTCCTGGAGGTGGCCCTTCAGCGCTGCGCGGGCGAGCTGTCCCGCCTCCAGGGACACGGCGCGACCGCCGCGCACGGCCAGACGGTGCCCGTCGAGACGGCGGCCGTTGGTCCCCAGCCGGTACGTCAGTACGCGTCAGGGGGACGCGTACGGCCGTGACGGCCCGGGGCGTCGGTGCGATCCGCGCGCCCCGCTCAGCCCAGGAAGCTCAACCGCACCTGCCGGTCGGGGTTGTCCCGGTTGGTGTCCACGAGGCACACCGACTGCCAGGTCCCGAGTTCCAGCCGCCCGCCCACCACCGGCAGCGTCGCATGGGGCGGGACGATCGCCGGGAGGACGTGGTCGCGGCCGTGGCCGGGGCTGCCGTGGCGGTGCTGCCAGCGGTCGTCGGCGGGCAGGAGGGTGTGCAGGGCGGTCAGGAGGTCGTCGTCGCTACCGGCGCCCGTCTCGATGATCGCGACACCGGCCGTGGCATGCGGCACGAAGATGTTCAGCAGGCCGTCGCGGCCCGCCGCAGCCTCCCGCAGGAAGGCCTCGCAGTCACGGGTGAGGTCCACGACCCGCTCCGAGGAGCCGGAGGCGACATTCAGAACTCGGGTGGTGAAGGCGTCTGACATGCCCTCCATCCTCGCCCATACGGCGGAGTTCACACGTCAGGAGGCGGACGAGGCGTGATACGCGAGGTCCACTTGGCGAGACGCCATTGACCATGGCCGCGCCATCTGGCTACTTTCTGCGGCATGTTGCGTTCAGCCCTGCTCACCACGCGCGGTCACATCGACCTGCTGCGGGTGGCCTCCGCCGCGTGTCGCCGCGGCCGCTGACGCCCTTCCTCTCTCTCACCGCTTCCGCTGTCACGGCACCGTTCCGCCCGTACGCCTGAGCTCTCCATCGAGCTCTCCGTGAGGCGGGGCGGTGCCCCAGCGCGCACACCGCGTACACCGCGTACAGCCACTGGTCGCTCGCCCCCGTGGAGCACTCACTCATGAGCATCAGCCATGCCCCGCCCGACACGCCCGTGACGGATATTTCGGATATATCCGGTGACGGCACCGCCAAGCCCCCCTCCCCACCACCACCCGACCTCGTACCCCTCGTCCCCGCCTCCTCCCGCCGCACCCGCGTCCCCCGCTGGCTGCGCCGCACCACCGGCCCCGTTCTGCTCCTGATCCTGTGGTAACTGCTCAGTGCCACCGGTGTGTTGACCGCCGACCTCCTCGCCTCGCCGGGCCGCATCGCCCAGGTCGCGGGTGATCTGATCGCCGACGGCTCGCTGACCTCGGCCATGGGGACCTCCCTCCAGCGTGTCGCCGCAGGGCTGGCGCTGGGTACCGTCGTCGGGACCGGACTCGCCCTGGTCTCGGGCCTGTTCCGGGTCGGCGAGGACCTGGTGGACGCGCCCGTGCAGATGCTGCGGACCGTGCCCTTCGTCGGGCTCATCCCGCTGTTCATCATCTGGTTCGGCATCGGCGAGGCGCCCAAGGTCGCCATCATCACGCTCGGCGTGACCTTCCCGCTCTACCTCAATGTGTACGCCGGTATCCGCGGCGTGGAAGCCCAGTTGATCGAGGCCGGGGAGTCGCTCGGACTGTCCAGGTGGGGGCTTGTGCGGCACGTCGTGCTGCCCGGTGCGCTACCGGGCGCCCTGACCGGCCTGCGCTACTCCCTCGGCATCGCCTGGCTGGCCCTCGTCTTCGCGGAACAGGTCAACGCCGACTCCGGCATCGGGTTCCTCATGGTGCAGGCGCGGGACTTCCTGCGGACCGACGTGATCGTGGTCTGCCTGATCGTCTACGCCTTCCTCGGCCTGCTCGCCGATTTCATCGTCCGCTCCCTGGAAAGGCTGCTGCTGCAATGGCGACCGACGTTCACCGGCCGGTGAGCCGCGAGGCCACCAAGGCCCACCATGCCGTGCATGTGGCGGGACTGACCCGCTCCTTCGACGGGCGCGCGGTCATCGACGACCTCCAACTCGACGTCCAGCCCGGCGAGTTCGTCGCCCTCCTCGGCCGCAGCGGCTGCGGCAAGTCCACCCTGCTGCGCATCCTCGCCGGCCTCGACCGCGACATCGAGGGCACCGTTCTGGTACCGCGCCGCAAGGCGGTCGCCTTCCAGGCGCCGCGGCTGATGCCGTGGAAGAGGGTGTGGCGCAACGTGCTGCTCGGCCTGCCGGGAAAGCCCGGCCGCGCGGTCGCCGAGCAGGCGCTCAAGGAGGTCGGCCTGGACCACCGTACGAACGCCTGGCCCAAGACGCTGTCCGGCGGCGAGGCCCAACGCGCCTCCCTCGCACGCGCGTTGGTCCGTGAGCCCGATCTACTGCTGCTCGACGAGCCGTTCGGCGCGCTGGACGCGCTCACCCGGATCAAGGCCCAGCGCCTGGTGGGCGAGTTGTGGCAGCGGCGTGGCTGCGCGGTCCTGCTCGTCACGCACGACGTCGAGGAGGCCGTGCTCCTGGCCGACCGCGTCCTGGTGATGGACGGCGGAGTGATCGCGCACGAGCAGCGCATCGACCTCGACCGCCCGCGCGACATCACCGACCCCCGGTTCGCGGAACTGCGCGCCGGCCTCCTGGAGCGACTCGGCGTCGACACCGCCGCCGAAGCCGCCTGACCAACCCCACCCCTGAACGGAATCCCCATGCGACGACACCTCGTCCCCGCCGCCCTTCTCCTCCCCCTCGCGCTCCTGCTCACCGCCTGTGGCGGGAACTCGGCAGCCGAGACCTCGACCGACGTCGACGGCAAGGGCTCCCTCACGCTCAATGTCGGTGACCAGAAGGGCGGTTCGGAGGCCATCCTGCGCGCCGCCGGAGAGCTGAAGAACCTCGACTACAAGATCAAGTGGTCCACCTTCACCTCCGGACCGCCACTGCTCGAAGCCGTCAACGCCAAGGCCGTCGACATCGGCGGCGTCGGCAACACACCGCCGGTCTTCGCGGCGGGCGCGGGCTCGAAGATCACGGCGGTGGCCGCCTTCAAGGGCACCTCCAAGGGCGACGCGATCCTCGTGCCGAACGACTCGAAGCTGACCAGGCCCGAGCAGCTCAGGGGCAGGTCGATCGCGGTGGCGCAGGGCTCCTCCGCCAACTACCAGCTGGTCGCGTCGCTCAGGAAGGCCGGGCTGAGCCTGAACGACGTCAAGGTCAAGTACCTGCAACCGGCCGACGCACTGGCCGCGTTCAGCGCCGGCAAGGTCGACGCGTGGGCGGTGTGGGACCCCTACACCTCACAGGTGCTCCTGTCCAAGCAGGGCCGGGTGCTGACGACCGGCGACGGGATCACCAACGGTCTTACCTTCCAGGTGGCGGCCCCGGCCGCGCTGAAGGACAAGAAGAAGGCCGCCGCCATCGAGGACTACCTGGAGCGACTGCGACGCGCCACCACATGGGTGCACGACCACCAGGAGGAGTGGGCCGAGGTCTGGGCAAAGGACACCGGGCTGCCGTACGACGTCGCGCTGGCCTCGGTCAAGCGCACCAACGCCAGCCGGATCTCGGTCGCGGTCGACAAGCCGGTCATCGCCTCCGAGCAGGAGATCGCCGACACCTTCACCGAGCTGAAGCTCATCCCGAACAAGGTGGACTTCGGCGACTTCGTGGACACGCGGTACAACGGCGACCTGCCGCCGTCGACCACTCGGGCCCGGGTCTCGGAGGGTTCCTGACATGACCGTCCATCTTCACTGGTTCCTGCCGACCGGCGGCGACGGCCGCACCCTGGTGGACCGGCACGCGTACGCCCCCAACCAGCCCGGGAAGCCGGCCGGCGTGCGCGCGCCCGACATCGAGTACCTGGTCCAGATCGCGAAGGCCGCCGAGCGGTTGGGGTTCGAGGCGGTCCTCACCCCGACCGGCACCTGGTGCGAGGACGCCTGGCTGACCACGGTCGCCCTGGCCCAGCACACCGAACGCCTCAAGTTCCTGGTCGCGTTCCGGCCGGGGCTGATCTCCCCGACGCTCGCCGCGCAGATGGCGGCGACCTACCAGCGCCTCACGCGGGGGCGACTGCTGCTCAACGTGGTCACCGGCGGCGACTCGGCCGAGCAGCGCCGGTTCGGTGACCGGCTCGACCACGACCAGCGGTATGCCCGTACGGATGAGTTCCTGTCCGTCGTACGCGGGGTGTGGCGCGGTCAGCCGTACGACTTCCACGGCGATCACTACCAGGTCGACGGCGGGCTGACCGCGCAGCCGCCGGACCCGGTGCCGCAGCTGTTCTTCGGCGGGTCCTCCGGGGCGGCCGGGCCGGTCGCGGCGCGGCATGCGGACGTGTATCTGACGTGGGGCGAACCGCCCGCGCAGGTCAAGGAGAAGATCGACTGGATCCGCTCGCTCGCCGAGCGGGAGGGCCGTACGGTCAGCTTCGGGATCCGGCTGCACACCATCTCCCGGGACTCGTCCGCGGACGCCTGGTCGACCGCCCACCGGCTGCTCGACGACCTCGACGCGGACACCATCAGGGCCGCGCAGGCGACGCTCGGGCGCAGCGAGTCGGTGGGGCAGCAGCGCATGCTCGCCCTGCACGGAGGCTCCCGCGCCGATCTGGAGATCTACCCGAACCTCTGGGCGGGCGTCGGTCTGGTCCGGGGCGGTGCGGGAACGGCGCTGGTCGGAAGCCATGCCGAGGTCGCCGAGCGGATCGAGGAGTATCACGCGCTGGGGGTGGAGCACTTCGTGCTGTCCGGGTATCCGCATCTGGAGGAGGCGTACTGGTTCGGGGAGGGGGTGGTTCCCGAGCTGGCGGCGCGCGGCCTGCTCGACGGCACGGCCACGGAGGCCTCTGTTCCGCTGCTGGTCGGGGGCGGGCGCTGAGGTCCGGGACCTCGGGGGAAGATCCGCACCCCCCGGGCGGTTAGTAGAAGCGTGAACGATGCCGAGGTGGTCGAGGAAGTCGACGTGGTCGTCATAGGCGCTGGTCAGGCGGGTCTGTCCAGCGCCTATCACCTGCGGCGCACCGGCTTCGAGCCGGACCGCGACTTCGTCGTCCTCGACCACTCCCCCGGTCCGGGCGGCGCCTGGCAGTTCCGGTGGCCGTCGTTGACGTACGGCAAGGTGCACGGGATGCACTCGCTTCCCGGCATGGAGCTGACAGAGGCCGATCCCGGGCGGCCGTCGTCCGAGGTCATCGGGGCGTACTTCGACTCGTACGAGCGCACCTTCGACCTGCGGGTGCGGCGGCCCGTCGATGTGCGTGCCGTGCGTGAGGGCCCGGACGGGCGGCTGCTCGTCGAGACCTCGGCGGGGACCTGGGCGACGCGGGCGCTGATCAACGCGACCGGCACCTGGGACCGGCCGTTCTGGCCGCGCTACCTGGGTCAGGAGACGTTCCGGGGCCGTCAGTTGCACACCGCGCAGTACCCCGGACCCCAGGCGTTCGCCGGTCAGCGGGTCGTGGTCGTGGGCGGTGGAGCCTCAGGCACCCAGCATCTGCTGGAGATCGCGCCCTACGCCGCCGCCACGACGTGGGTCACACGACGCCCGCCGGTGTTCCGCGAGGGGCCCTTCACCGAGGACGTGGGCCGGGCGGCGGTCGCTCTGGTCGAGGAGCGGGTCCGGCAGGGGCTGCCGCCGAAGAGCGTGGTCTCGGTCACTGGGCTGCCCCTCAACGACGCCATCCGGCGGGGGCTCGCGGACGGGATCCTGGACCGGCAGCCCATGTTCGACCGGATCACACCGGACGGGGTGGAGTGGAACGACGGGCGGCATGTGGACGCCGACGTCATCCTGTGGGCAACCGGCTTCCGGGCCGCCGTGGACCACCTGGCCCCCCTGCATCTGCGCGAGCCGGGCGGCGGCATCCGGGTGGAGGGCACGCGCGCGGTCGCCGATCCCCGTATCCATCTGGTCGGCTACGGCCCCTCCGCAAGCACGATCGGCGCCAACCGGGCCGGCCGCGCGGCCGTACGGGACATCAGGCGGTTGCTGGCCGAGGAGCCGGTGGCGGCGTGACGCGCCGACCGGACGGACCAGCATCCGCATGATGTCCCGTCGGCTCACTTCGCCGGCTTCGGGCTCGCCTTCTTCTGCTGGGCGTTGAACTCGGCGACATTGCGCTGGTGTTCGGCGTAGTCGGCGGTGAAGCGGGTGTCGCCGGGCCGGACCGTGACGAAGTACAGCCAGTCGCCCGCGGCCGGATTGATCGCGGCACGCACCGCCTCCTCGCCCGGGTTGTCGATCGGCGTGGGCGGAAGCCCCATGCGCTGGTACGAGTTGTAGGGGCTCTCGATCCGTGTGTCCGCCTCGGTCGTCCTGAGGGTGGAGCGGTTCAGCGCGTAGTTGATGGTGGAGTCCATCTGGAGCGGCATGCCGCGTTCCAGCCGGTTGAAGATGACCCGGGCCACCTTGCCCATGTCGGCCTTGGTGGCGGCCTCGGCCTGGACGATGCTCGCGATGGTGACCGCCTGATACACGTTCATGGCGTTGCGCTGCGCACCGGCGGCGATCGGGGCGCCGCTGAACTTCTTGTTGGCGGTGTCGACCATGGCCGACAGCAGCGAATCCGGCGTCTCCTTCTTCCCGCCTCGTTCAAGCGGATAAGTCGCCGGGAAGAGGTAGCCCTCCGGGTTGCCGTCTGCGTCGTTCGGCAGCTTGAGGTCGAGCTTTTCGAGGGACTTCTTCGTCGTGCCGGACGGCAGGGTGAGGGCCTTGTCGACGGCGGCGTAGACCTGGCTCGCCCGCCAGCCCTCCGGGATCACCAGCGAGGTCGGCTTGGCCTCCTCCTCGTCCATGACCAGCAGCGGCACCGCCACGGCGGTGCCGGCCACGACGGCGCCGGCGGCGATGAGGGCCATACGTCCCCGGCGCGTCAGTCGAATCGAGCTCCGTGGCGGAGTGTTCAAGTACATGCGGGAACGGTAACCCGCACATGCTCACAAACCCGGCATATCGTCACCCCGTCGGCTCCAGTTGGGCATCCCTTCGGACCAGCGCCGCATAACGCCCCTCCCGCGCCAACAGCTCCTCGTGCGTGCCTCGTTCGGCGACGCGCCCCGCATCGAGGACCACGATCTGGTCGGCGCCCCGAATGGTGGACAGCCGGTGGGCGATGGTGACCGTGGTGCGGTTGGCGGACAGGGCGTCGATGGCCTCCTGGACGGCGTGTTCGGTGCGGGTGTCCAGGGCGCTGGTCGCCTCGTCGAGAATGAGGACGGGCGGGTCGCGCAGGATCGTACGGGCGATGGCCAGGCGCTGTTTCTCACCGCCGGAGAAGCGATGACCTCGCTCGCCAACGACGGTGTCGTAGCCGTCGGGCAGCGAGGCGATGTGGTCGTGGATCTGAGCCGCCTTCGCCGCCGCGTGCAGTTCCTCGTCGGTGGCGTCCGGCTTGGCGAAGCGCAGATTGTCGGCGACCGAGGCGTGGAAGAGGTACGTCTCCTGCGAGACGACGCCGACCGCGCGGGCGAGGGTGTCGAAGTCGAGGTCGCGCACGTCGATGCCGTCGAGGGTGACCCGGCCGCCCGTCACGTCGTACAGCCGCGGCACGAGATGGCCGAGCGTCGACTTTCCGGCGCCGGTCGGGCCGACGACCGCGAGGCTGCCGCCCGCCGGGACGGTGATGTCGATGCCGTCGAGGATCGGGCCGCTCTTGCCGTCGTAGCGGAACTCCACGTCCTCGAAGCGGACCTCGCCCTTGACGCGGTCCAGGCGCGCGGGGTTGTCGCGCTCGGTGATGTCGATGGGCAGGTCGAGGTACTCGAAGATGCGCTGGAAGAGCGCGAGCGAGGTCTGGATCTGGACGCCGGTGGACAGCAGGCTGACGGCGGGGCGGAACAGGCCCTGCTGGAGCGAGACGAAGGCGACGATCGTGCCGATCGAGACCTGCGGACCGCCGACTTGGAGGGCCATCCCCGCGGTCCAGTAGATGACCGCGGGCATGGCGGCCATGACGACGGTGATGACGGCCATGCGCCAGCGGCCGGCCATGTTCGACCTCACCTCGAGGTCGACCAGTCCCTCGGACTCGTCCGCGAAGGCGTCGGTGAGCGAGTCGGAGCGGCCCATCGTGCGGCCGAGCAGGATGCCGCTGACCGAGAGGGACTCGGTGACGGTGGCGGCCATCGCGGCCATCTGCTTCTGGCGCTGGGTGGTGATCTTCTTGCGTTCGTTGCCGACGCGGCGGCTGATCCAGACGAAGAACGGAAGCAGGAGCAGCGATACGACGGTCAGCCGCCAGTCGAGGGCGATCATCGCGACGATCGTGGCCACCACGCTGGTCAGGTTCGAGACCAGGGAGGTCGCCGTGGAGGTGACGGTGGCCTGCATGCCGCCGATGTCATTGGCGATGCGGGACTGCACCTCGCCGGTGCGGGTGCGGGTGAAGAAGGCGAGCGACATGCGCTGGAGGCGGCCGTAGACCGCGGTGCGCAGGTCGTGCATGACGCGCTGGCCGACCGTCGTGGAGATCAATGTCTGCAGCACGCCGAAGACGCTGGTCAGGACGGCGCTGAGGATCATGCCGAGCGCGAGCAGGCTGAGCAGGCCGGTGCGGCCCTCGGGGATCGCGACGTCGAGGATCGCCTTGAGCAGGAACGGCGTGGCGACGCCGACCAGCGACGAGGCGCCGACCAGGAGGCCGACGACGGCGAGCCGTCCGCGGTACGGGCGGAAGAGCTTGAGGATGCGGCGGACCTGCCGGGGCTGTTCCTTCGGTGCGGCGGGTGCCGTCCAGGTGGGTTCGTTGTCGGGGTGCATGGGCTCCTACGGAGGGGTGACGGTGAAGACTGACGGAGCTTAGCTCATTGTTACCTATGCTCACAATGCACATGGTCCTGATATTGTTCCCGCATGACCACCCCCGATCCCGACGGCCCGCTCGCCGAGCAACTGCTGCGCCTCACCCGTCGGGTGCACCGGATCCAGAAACGGCATTTGCAGGAGCGCGGCCTGGGCGTCACCCCGGCACAGTCACGCCTGTTGCGCACGCTGGCGCACTATGACTCGCCGCCCCGGATGGCCGATCTCGCCGAGCGCCTGGAGGTGGTCCCGCGCGCGGTGACGACTCTGGTGGACGGGCTGGAGGCGAGCGGGAAGGTACGGCGGGCGCCGGATCCGACGAACCGGCGGGTGATCCGGATCGAGCTCACCGAGGACGGGCGCAAGGCCTTGCGGGAGCTGCACGGGGCGCGACGGTCGGCCGCCGAGGAGATCCTGGCGCCGCTGACGGATGAGCAGCGGGCGGTGCTGGGTGAGTTGCTGGACACACTGATCGACGGAACCGCCGGCCGGGGCTGCTGAGCGCGAAGGGCCGCGGCCACCGCTCCGTGGTGCTGGAGCGGTGGCCGCGGCCCTGGCCGTGCTTGAACGTCAGCCGGTCTCGGAGGCTGCCGCCGTCGGCACCTCGGGCTTCGCGGATTCCGGCTTCTCAGGCACCTCGGGCACCTCGGGCTTCTTGAGTTCGGCCTTCTCGGCCCCCTCGGGCTGCGGGAGTTCCAGGCGTTCCGGTTTCTCCGACTCGCCGTCCTCCACATCGACCTCGATCTCGCCGTCCAGGACCTTTCTCGCCCGCTCCCTGTCGAGCGCGCCCTCCCAGCGGGACACGACGAAGACGGCGACGCAGTTGCCGAGCAGGTTGGTGACGACGCGCATCGAGTCCATGATCCGGTCCACGCCGAGCAGCAGGGCGACGGCGCCGGCCGGGATGGCTCCCAGCGAGGACGCGGTCGCGGACAGGGCGAGGAACGCCGAGCCGGGGATGCCCGCCATGCCCTTGCTGGTCAGCATCAGCACCAGGACCACGGTGATCTGCTGGCCGAGGCTGAGGTCGACGCCCACGGCCTGGGCGATGAACAGCGTGCCGATGGACAGATAGAGCGAGGCGCCGTCGAGGTTGAACGAGTAGCCCGTCGGCAGCACCAGACCCACGGCGTCGTCTCGGGCGCCGGCCTTGCGCAGCTTCTGCATCACCCGAGGCAGGACCGACTCGGTGGACGCGGTGCCCAGCGCGAGCAGCATCTCCTCACGGATGTAGCGCAGGAACTTCCACAGGCTGAGCCCGGTGACCACCTTCAGAGCGAGGGCGAGCAGCGCGATGAACAGCGCGGCCGCCGCGTAGCACAGCACGATCAGCTTGCCGTACGTCTCGATCACGCCGAGCCCGTAGTTGCCGATCAGGACGGCCATCGCGCCGAACACCGCGATCGGGGCCAGCCGCATGACGAAGCCGACGATCGCGAAGATGATCTCCTGCGCCTGCTCGATGGCGGGCAGCACCTGCGGCACCTTGGTGTGGCCGAGATGCAGCAGCGCGGCACCTACCAGGCAGGCCAGGACGAGCACCTGGAGCAGGGAGTTCTCGGCGAAGGCGCCGAGGAAGGAGGTGGGCAGGGCGTTCAGGACGAACTCGCTGGTGGAGGGCAGGTGTTCGCCGCCCGTCTTCGCGTCGACCGCCGAGGTGTCGAGCGTGGACGGGTCGATGTTCATCCCGGCCCCGGGCTGGACGAGGTTGGCGGCGATGAGTCCGATGAGCAGCGCGAGCGTGCTGGCGACCTCGAACCAGATCAGGGCCTTCAACCCGATCCGGCCGAACGCCTTCAGATCGCCGGCCTTGGCGATGCCGACGACGACCACGCAGAACACGAGGGGCGAGATGATCGTCTTGATGAGCCGGATGAAACCGTCGCCGAGCGGCTGGAGATCCGCGGCGAATCCGGGCCACAGCTTCCCGACGACGATTCCGAGCACGAGCGCGCAGGCGACCTGCGCGAAGAGAGAGGTACGCAGCATGCGTGCGACGCGTCGCGACAGGGACGGTACGGGCGGCGGCACGGGCACTCCTTGGGGACGACGGCACACAGAAGTCCCCAGGGACGGGGGACTTCTGCCATACGGAAAGCGGATTCCGTGCCGTTCACTTTGCGGGTGATGTTGTTCCCCCACAAGACCGCCGTGTTGCTTCCGCGTAAATCACGCCCCGCGAGACGCATCGCACACAACTCGCCTCAGCAGCCGCCGCGATCCTCGGTGAGCACCCCTTGGACGGTGGTCAGCGAGCGGTCGTAGCAACCGCTTGTGCCGTACGACCGGTAGCGCTCGCTCGTCGTGCCGACAGCGTGCCGCTGGTCGCGCGGCACGTTCAACGTCCATGACGCGTCGCCCTCGACGGTGTCGTCGAGCCGCGACCACGCGATCCGTCGTCCGCCCTGGGTCGTGACGACCGCGGCACTGTCACCGAGGGTCAGCACGGTACGCAGTCGGTCACCCGCGCCGATCGTGATCGAGCCGTCCATCGTGTACGTCCGCTGCGTGCCGGTCGTCCGGGCCGGGCCGCGTCCGTCGACGGTGACCGACTGGTCGTCCGTCCAGGTGGCGTCCAGGGCGTCCAGGTTCTCGCCGTCGGTCCAGCGGTGCGCGGAGTCGTTCGTCAGCGACCGGCGCACCGTGGTCGTCACCCGGCCGTGCGAGGTGTCGACATATCCGGAGACGGTCAGTCGGTGGCCACCCTCGGTGTCCACCCGGTGCTCCGAACCGGGCGTGTACGTCGAGAAGTTGGCGAGGTCGCCGACCCGGTGCGCGGTGAGCCTGCCGGTGACGTGCGCGCTCTTCGCGTCCTGCCAGACGAGGACGTTGACGGGTGCGCTCCACCCGCTCTGCCCCTCGGGGACGCCGAGGACGGAGACCTCTACCCGGTGCGGGCGGCCGTCGTTGAGGACGCCGGCGAACGGCGTCAGGTCGTATTCGATCGGCTTGACGTCGAAGGCGCGCGGCCCCGGGATGACGTACCAGAGGAAGGGGTTGGACCAGCCGCCCGTCCACACATGCGGGAACGGCGCGGCGATTCCGGCCAGTTGGCCGTCGACCTTGATCTGCACCTCGCGGTAGGGGCCACCGGCGGCCTTGCAGGAGTAGGGCGCGGGGTCGGGTGCCGAGAGATACCAGAACTCCTCGCAGCCTCCGCCGGAGCCGGTGGCGTACACCTCGGCGACTATGCGTTCGCTGTTGCGTGGGGTGGTGAGCGTGCCGTCGTGGAGGGTGAGGACCTGGTCGGGGGCCGTGGCGGGGCGGTCGGGAGTCTCGACGGGGCGGTCGGGGGTCGGCTCGGCGTGGCCGGCGTAGAACGTCAGCGTGACCTTGACGTCGATGACGCCGGTGTAGGTGTCGTCGACAACGTTGCCGATCAGCATCTCGACGTCCTGGCCACGGCGGAAGGTGTCGCTGTAGCGCGTGACGTCCTTCTCCACGGACCACTCGATGCCATCGGGCGACGGCTCCGGAGACGACGTACGGAAGACCTCGACCCCGCCGATGCGCAGATAGCCGAGCCGGTCGTACTGGCGGCCCTTGACCTTGCCGTCCATCCGCAGCACCACCTTGCTCCAGCGGTCGCCGCAACCGTCGGGCGGTGTGTAGCCGCCTCGGTACGGCGTGAAGTCGCGGAACTGCGCCTCGGCCACGGTGACCTGGCAGGACTTGCCCGACGGTTTGACGATCGGCGGGGCGGCGGTGACGGGGTCGTGCCAGTCGGTGGTGAACTCGGCCGGCACATCGGCGGATTGAGCGGGGGACGCCCCGAGGAGTGAGCTCGCCAGGAGGGTCGCTCCTGCGAGCATGGACATGACGATCCGTCTCTTCATGGCCGTGTTCTACGGGGAGTCGGCCATCCGCCGCAATGAGGCCTTCTCCGTCAGCGCGAGTCTCTCAGGTTCGCCCTGTCCCCCATCACCACCACAGGATGCCGATCCGGATCGAGCGTGCGCAGCAGATACCCCATCGCCGATTCGGACACACTCACACAGGCCGACGTACCGCTGCCGTGGTCCATGTGCAACCAGATACCGCCCCCCTTGGCCTCACCCTGGGGACGGGTGGGGTCGTTGGGCGGGGTGCCCTTGACCCGGTTGTAGTCGATGGCGATGACGTAGTCGAAGTCGTGCCAGTACGGCTTCGCCCACCAGCGCGGCGCGGCGAACGCGGCCGACCGCGTGTAGGGCAGCTTGGAGCCGGGGTCCGTGAGCACCCCGCCCGCGTCGCTGAGCGTGAACACCCCTACCGGGCTGCGGTTGTCGCCCTCGTGGTGATCGGTCGTCCAGCCCTTCTTGCCGTTGTGCGCGGGCCAACCGCGGACGCGGTCCCAGGTGGAACCGTGCCTGGTGTAGAGCACGACGGTGGCGTCCGGCGAGTCCTCGCCGTCACCGTAGACCGCCACGACCTGGCCGGAGTCGGCGGGGATCCGTCGCTGCCAGCGGTCGCCGACATCCGGGATGCGGGTCGGATGCACGGCGGTGACCGAACGCCGAGGTGCGGGTTTGCCGGCGTCCGCCCCGCCGCCGGTCCGCGCGCCGTCGCACGCCGTCAGGGTTGTCAGGGTCGTCAGGGTCGTCAGAAGGGATCCGAGGGCCGCCTTTGCGGTCACCGCACGCCATGTTCCGCCGTTGCGCATCGCTCCATGGTCGCACCGCGTACCCGGCGGGGTCCGGAACTGTGCGGCCTCAACTGTGCGGCCTCGTGGAAAACCGTTTGCGTCCGGACACGCTGCGGCGCGAACCTATCACGGTTTGCTGCCGCCGTGCGTCGCCCGCTCCGCGCACCGGTTCACGACCAACTCCCCCCTACCTCCCCCCATTGACACGAGCCACTGGGACGTCATGCAGATTCACGACCTTCCGTATCCCGACCCAGGTGTGCCGGACGCGCGCTCAGGCCCCCGATTCCTGTGGTGGCTCTTCAGGAACCAGCTGGGCGGCCAACTCAAGGCCCTGGCCTGGGGGCTGCTGCACTTCCTGTCCGTCTCCGCGCTGCCGTTCTGCGTCGGTGTCGCCGTGCAGGCCGTCGTCGACCGCTCCGGCGAGCGGCTCGCCCTCGCGGGCGGTCTGCTGGTGCTGTGCTGCGCCGGGAACGCCATCGGCGAGACCTTCCTGCACCGCGCCGCAGTCACCAACTGGATCACCGCTGCCGCCCGCGTCCAGCAGGTGCTGGCCCGTAAGACCGCTCAACTGGGCTCGGCGCTGACCCGGCGCGTCGCGGCCGGTGAGGTCGTGGCCGTCTCCACCGGTGACGTCGAGAAGATCGGCTGGTTCGTCGAGGCCTGGTCCCGGTTCACCGCGGCGGCGGTCACCATCGTGCTGGTCTGCGTCGGACTGGTCGTCTACCAACCCGCGCTCGGAGTGGTCGTCGCCGTGGGCCTGCCCGTGCTGGCCCTCGCCGTGCTGCCGCTGCTGCCGCCCGCGACCCGGCGGGCCGACTTCCAGCGCGAGAAGGCCGGCCGGGCCACCGAGCTGGCCTCCGACACCGTCGCCGGCCTGCGCGTCCTGCGTGGCATCGGTGGCGAGGAACTCTTCCTCGACCGCTACCGCCGCGCTTCCCAGGAAGTACGCCACGCGGCCGTGCGCAGCGCCCGGATGTGGTCCCTGATCTCCGCGATCCAGGTGCTGCTGCCGGGGCTGCTGCTGATCGCGGTGGTCTGGCACGGCGTCCACCTGGCCCGCCAGGGCCGGGTGAGCGTCGGCGAACTGATCGCCGTCTACAGCTCGATCATGATCCTCACCTATCCGCTTCGGCACTTCGAAGAGATCGCGATGGCCTACTCCTTCTCGCGGCCCTCGGCCCGCCGCGCCGCGCGTGTGCTCGCCCTGGAGCGGGCCACCGACACCGGCGGGTCGCGCGACGGCACCGAGGTGCCCTCCGGGGATCTGTACGACCCGGCCACCGGACTGCTCGCCCCGGCCGGGCGGCTCACCGCCGTGGTGTGCGGCGACCCGGACGCGGCGGGGCGGCTGGCCGAACGGCTGGGCGGACACCCCTCCGAGGAGGGCACCTCGGTGCTCCTGGGCGGCGTCCCGCTCGACGAACTGCCCCTCGACAGCGCCCGTACGGCCGTCCTCGTGCAGGACAAGGATCCGGTGCTGCTCTCCGGCACGCTGCGCGAACTGCTCGACGTGCCCAAGTCGGGCGAGATCGGTGCCGAGGAGGCGCTGACCGCCGCGCAGTGCGCGGACGTGCTGGCCGCGCTGGTCCAGGGCTCGCTCGGCGCCGAGGACCCGATGGACGCCCGTATCACCGAGCGCGGCCGGTCCCTGTCCGGCGGCCAGCGCCAGCGCCTCGCGCTCGCCCGGTCGCTGATCACGGACCCGGAGGTGCTCGTCCTGGACGAGCCGACCTCGGCCGTCGACTCCCACACGGAGGCGCGGATCGCGCAGGGCGTGCGGGAGCTGCGGGCGGGTCGGACGACGGTGGTCTTCACCTCCTCGCCCCTGCTCCTGGACCGCGCCGACCGGGTCGTGCTCCTCCACGAGGGCGCGGTCGCGGCGGTCGGCGTCCACCGCGAGCTGGTGCACGCCGAACCGCGGTACCGGGCGGTGGTGACCCGGGAGACCGACGAGGAGGCACTGAACAAGGTGCGGGACGAAGAGGCAGGCGTCAGCGACGGGCCGGGCGAGGCGTCCGCCCTCAACGACGCACTGAAGGAAGACGTACTGAAGGAACTGGAAGAGATCGAGGAGTCGGCATGATCGGCGTCGCGCCACCGGCGTACGACCCGGCGGCCCCGACAACGGCGAACACCCTGCCGGTCGGTGCCCCCACGACCGTACGCACCTACGTGGTCGAGTTGTTCCGTCGCCACCGCATTGCCTTCCTGCTCCTCGTCGCCGTGAACACGGTCGCCGTGGTCGCCTCGATGGTGGGGCCCTGGCTGCTGGGCGCACTGGTGGAACGGGTGTCGGACGGGGTGGCCGAGCGTGAACTCCATCTGGAGCTCATCGTCGGGCTGTTCGTGGCCGCGCTCGTCGTCCAGGCCGTGTTCGTACGAGAGGTGCGGCTGCGCGGGGCGATGCTCGGCGAACGGATGCTGGCGGATCTGCGCGAGGACTTCCTCGTACGGTCGGTCGGGCTGCCGCCCGGCGTGCTGGAGCGGGCCGGCACGGGCGACCTGCTCTCCCGGATCACGACGGACATCGACCGGCTGGCCAACGCGATGCGCGAGGCGGTGCCCCAACTGGCGATCGGCGTGGTGTGGGCGGCCCTGTTGCTGGGCGGGCTCATCGTCACCGCGCCGCCGCTCGCGGCCGCCGTGCTGCTCGCCGTGCCGCTGCTGGTGGCCGGCTGCCGCTGGTACTTCAGGCGGGCGCCGGCCGCCTACCGCTCGGAGGCCGCCGGGTACGCCGCCGTGGCCGCCGCGCTCGCCGAGACCGTGGACGCCGGTCGCACCGTCGAGGCCCACCGCCTCGGCCGACGCCGGATCGAGATGTCGGAGCTGCGGATCAAGCAGTGGACGGCCTGGGAGCGCTACACGCTCTGGCTGCGGTCGGTGCTCTTCCCGGTCATCAACGTCACCCATGTGACCGTCCTCGCCTCCGTCCTGATGATCGGCGGGGTGTTCGTCCTCCAGGGCTGGATCGGGGTCGGCCAGCTGACGACGGGCGCACTCATCGCGCAGATGCTGGTCGACCCGGTGGGGCTGATCCTGCGCTGGTACGACGAGCTCCAGGTGGCCCAGGTGTCGCTGGCCCGGCTGGTCGGCGTCCGGGACATCGAACCGGACGCCGGGGACGCGCGGCTCGCGCCCGACGGCCGTGACGTGCACGCCGACCGGGTGCAATTCGGCTACGTCGAAGGCGTGGACGTGCTGCGCAAGGTCTCCCTGGAGGTCGCACCCGGCACCCGGCTGGCCCTCGTCGGCCCCTCCGGCGCCGGCAAGTCGACCCTGGGCCGGCTGCTCGCCGGCATCTACGCACCCCGGGACGGCCGGATCACCCTCGGCGGCGCCGAACTGTCCCGGATGACCGCGGAGCGGGTCCGCTCGCATGTGGCCCTGGTCAACCAGGAGCACCACGTGTTCGTCGGCTCCCTGCGCGACAACCTTCTGCTGGCCCGCACCGACGCGACCGACGCCGAGCTGTGGGCGGCGCTGGGCGCGGTCGACGCGGACGCCTGGGCCCGCGCGCTCGATGAGGGCCTGGACACCGAGGTCGGCTCGGGCGGCTTCGCGCTCACTCCGGCCCAGGCCCAGCAGATCGCCCTGGCCCGCCTGGTACTGGCCGACCCGCACACGCTGGTCCTGGACGAGGCGACGTCCCTGCTCGACCCACGCGCCGCACGCCATCTGGAACGCTCCCTGGCCCGCGTCCTGGACGGCCGCACGGTCGTCGCCATCGCCCACCGCCTCCACACCGCCCACGACGCGGATGTCATCGCCGTCGTGGAGAACGGCCGGATCAGCGAACTGGGCAGCCATGAGGAACTGGTCAGGGCGGACGGGGCCTATGCGGCGTTGTGGCGGTCGTGGCATGGGTGAGCGGGGGTGAGGGCCGCGGTTCGTCGAGGTCGGCGGGGGTGGGGCTTGGGTTGCTGGTTGGGCTGCCGGGGCTGAGCGGGCTGGGGGTGCGGCTTGGCCTGCCGGGGACGGCAGGACTGGGGGCGCGACGTGGCCCGCCGGGGACGGCGGGACAGGGGCGTGGCTTGGCCAGCCGGGGGCGAGAGGGCCAGTGGTGGCTCGGGCCGGGAAGGCTGACGGCGAGGGCGGGGGCGTCGCGAGACCGGAACCAGAGGGGCTTCCTGCCAGGACGAGAGCCTCGGCCGAACGGGCCGGTAACCCGGTCGGCCGAGGCCGGGAACCCCGGCGCCCCTCGGACCGGTGTTCGAACCAGCGTGGCGTCGTGACCGGGGACGCTGTTCAGCGTGGCTGGAGAGCGGGCACGGCGTGAGCCAGTCAGCGCGTCCCCGGCCGGCCACCCGAGGCGAGCCCGGCGTGAGCGGGGCGGCGCGTCCCTGGCCGGCATCGCGAGGCAGGCCCAGCACGGACCAGGCAACGCGTCCCCAGCCGGCAACCCGAGGCTGGCCCAGCACAAGCCAGGCAACGCATCCCCGGCCGGCAACCCGACACAGACCCAGCACCGGCCAGGCAACGCACCCCCGGCCGACATCCCGACACAGGCCCAGCCGCCCGCACCCGGCAGGACGGCATAGAACCGGCCATGGAACCGGCCTCGACGGATCCGGAGAGCTCGCCCCTGCCCGTGCCGTTGCGCCGGGGTGAAAAGGGGTGGAAGGCTGGATAGCGGCACCGGTTCGGGGAGCACCCGGGAACCTCATGGTTCGCGCCGGGTGCGGCCTGTGCCCCGCGCCGCGGCGGCCTGCCGCCGGCCGCGGTGGGTTCGGGCCCGTCCGCACCACCTGGAGGTAGCCGTGAACAGCGCCGACGGATGGGGTGACGACGTCTACCAGCCCGACGCATCCGATCAACGCGAGGACACGGGGCTGCTGGACGTCGAGGACACCCTGGAGAACGACGGCGTCGACGACCCCCTGGACCGGGGCTGGTCCCCTCCGGAGCGACCGTGGGCGGTGGAACACACCGGTGTCACGGCCGCCGAGCGTCACCAGGGCGAGACCCTCGACCAGCGACTCGCCGAGGAGCTGCCCGACCAGCCCGCGCCCGACGGCGACGGCATCGGCGACGCCGAGGGCACCGACGGGGAACTCCTCGACGACGAGGTCGGCGCCATGCGCTCCGGCCGCCTCGTGGCACCCGACGAGGGCGCTCACGAGGACGAGGAGAGCGCGCTCGTCGCGACGGACGTGGGCATCGACGGCGCGGCGGCGTCCGCCGAGGAGGCCGCCATGCACATCGTCGACGAGGACGCCTTGAACGGCTGACGCCCGTGCCCCTCGTGCAGCTGACGTCCGTGAACGCCCTGCGACCGACGTCCGCCGCCGTACCGCAGTCCCCGTCCCGTCGGCCCGACCGTTGGGTCCCACGCCGTCGGCCTTGCCGACGCCGCCACCCGAGGAGTTCGCATGCAGCAGGACAAGCACCCCGACTACCACCCGGTCGTCTTCCGCGACCGCGCCGCAGGCTACGCCTTCCTGACCCGGTCCACCGCCACCAGCGATCAGACGATCGACTGGGACGACGGCGAGACCTACCCGGTCGTGGAGGTCGAGATCTCCTCCGAGAGCCACCCCTTCTACACCGGCAAGGCCCGGACCGTGGACTCGGAGGGCCGCGTCGCCGCATTCGAGCGACGCTACGGCGGTGGCACGGGACAGGGCGGCTGATCCCGGACGGCCGGGGGTGAGCGCACCGCAGGTCCATGGTGCGCGGCTGCCCGGCCCCGCAGGTCCGTCACCGGGGGCGTGTCCTGCCTGCGCCCACCCGCTCAGATCACGTTGAGCGCCGCCGCGCAGCCCACTCCGCCGAGCAGCATGAACGCCGGCATCAGCACCTTCAGCTCGACCCAGCTGCCGGCCCGGAACCGCATGGCCTTGGGCGGACCGATCGGGTACCAGCGCTTGCGGCCCACCGGGATCGGCCACAGGATCGGGCAGCCGGAAACCGTCAGCGCGTCCCCGATGTCGTGCACCAGCGCGCCCAGCACGATCGGGAGCCCCAGCCACAGATACTCCTGGCCCGGCGCCGTGAACAGCCAGTCCGCGCCGTTGCCCGGCTTGTCCAGGACCCCGGCGAGGATCCACGCGCTGGTCGCGGCCAGCAGCCAGACCAGGACATCGGCGCTGGAGCCCCGGGTCGCGCGCCACAGCAGGCCCTCGATCGCCAGCACCATGTGCACGAACAGGATCGCCAGCACCGCCCAGCGGCCGCCGGTGATCGCCAGCACGGAGGCGCCCGCTCCGATCAGGGCCGCCCACAGCCAGGTGTGGGTGAGCGTGCGATGCCCACCGGAGCGGCGCGGATCGCCCTGCTTCTTCGTCGCCTTGTAGACGGCGTACGACAGCTTGTCGACGATCTCGCACAGCCAGCGCGACAGCGGACCGAAGGCCCGCGAGATCGTGGCGGCCTTGTGATCGAGGTCCGGGGCGAGTGCGGCACCGGCGCAGATCAGCGCGCCGGAGAGAAGCACGGGCCAGGGCATCCCGTGCCCGGCCGCCGCGGCGGCCGCTCCGACGCCGAGCCAGGCGGCGGCGCCCGACAGTGAGTGTGCTGGTCCCATCATGGCCGGTGTCCGCCCCATTCCTCGTGTGCCACTGTCCAGTTGACCTGGTTCGCTGACGTGTTGTCGGCGACACAGCGTAGCGTTCACGATCTTCGTGCTCGCAGCCGATTCCCCTATGGGGGAGGAGGGCAGGCAAGATGGTGGGGTGACCCTCATCGATCAGCTGCCGCCGACCGCCGACCCCGACGCCCTCTACGAAGCCTTCGAGTCGTGGGCCGAGGAGCGTGGGCTCACGCTCTACCCCCACCAGGAGGAGGCGCTGATCGAGGTGGTCTCCGGTGCGAACGTGATCGTGTCGACGCCCACCGGCTCCGGCAAGAGCATGATCGCCGCGGGCGCCCACTTCGCCGCGCTGGCCCGGGACGAGGTCACCTTCTACACCGCTCCGATCAAGGCGCTCGTCTCGGAGAAGTTCTTCGAGCTGTGCAAGATCTTCGGCACCGAGAACGTGGGCATGTTGACCGGCGACGCATCCGTCAACGCCGACGCACCGGTCATCTGCTGCACCGCCGAGGTGCTCGCGTCGATCGCGCTGCGCGACGGCAAGCAGGCGGACGTGGGCCAGGTCGTCATGGACGAGTTCCACTTCTACGCGGAGGGGGACCGCGGCTGGGCCTGGCAGATCCCGATCCTGGAACTGCCGCAGGCGCAGTTCATCCTGATGTCGGCCACCCTCGGCGATGTCTCGATGTTCGAGAAGGACCTCACCCGGCGCACCGGCCGCCCGACGTCGGTGGTCCGCTCGGCGACCCGCCCCGTGCCGCTGTCCTACGAGTACAAGTTCACCCCGCTCACCGAGACCCTGACCGAACTGCTGGAGACCAAGCAGGCGCCGGTCTACATCGTGCACTTCACGCAGGCGCAGGCCGTGGAGCGGGCACAGGCGCTGATGAGCATCAACATGTGCTCGCGCGAGGAGAAGGACCAGATCGCCGAGCTGATCGGCAACTTCCGCTTCACCACCAAGTTCGGCCGCAACCTCTCGCGTTATGTCCGGCACGGCATCGGTGTCCATCACGCCGGGATGCTGCCGAAGTACCGGCGCCTCGTGGAGAAGCTCGCGCAGGCCGGTCTGCTGAAGGTCATCTGCGGCACGGACACGCTCGGTGTGGGGGTCAACGTCCCCATCCGCACGGTGCTGTTCACGGCTCTCACCAAGTACGACGGCAGCCGCGTGCGCACCTTGCGCGCCCGTGAGTTCCACCAGATCGCCGGCCGTGCCGGGCGGGCCGGTTTCGACACGGCGGGCTTCGTCGTCGCCCAGGCGCCCGAGCATGTCATCGAGAACGAGAAGGCGCTCGCGAAGGCGGGCGACGACCCGAAGAAGCGCCGCAAGGTCGTCCGCAAGAAGGCTCCCGAGGGCTTCGTCGCCTGGACGGAGAACACCTTCGAGAAGCTCATCGCCTCCGAGCCCGAGCCGTTGACGTCCCGTTTCCGGGTGACGCACACCATGCTGCTGTCGGTGATCGCCCGGCCGGGCAACGCCTTCGAGGCGATGCGGCATCTGCTGGAGGACAACCACGAGCCGCGCAAACAGCAGTTGCGGCACATCCGGCGGGCCATCGCGATCTACCGCTCGCTGCTGGACGGAGGCATCGTCGAGAAGCTCGACGAACCGGACGCCAGCGGCCGCATCGTCCGCCTCACGGTCGATCTCCAGCAGGACTTCGCCCTCAACCAGCCGCTGTCCACGTTCGCGCTTGCCGCATTCGAGCTGCTGGACCCGGAGTCGCCGTCCTACGCCCTGGACATGGTGTCCGTCGTCGAGTCCACCCTGGACGACCCGCGGCAGATCCTCGTCGCCCAGCAGAACAAGGCGAAGGGCGAGGCCGTAGCCGCGATGAAGGCGGACGGCGTCGAGTACGAGGAGCGCATGGAGCGCCTCCAGGACATCACGTACCCGAAGCCCTTGGAGGAACTGCTCTTCCACGCGTACAACACGTACCGCAAGAGCCACCCCTGGGTCGGCGACCATCCGCTGTCGCCGAAGTCCGTGATCCGGGACATGTACGAACGGGCGATGTCCTTCACGGAGTTGGTGTCCTTCTACGAGCTGGCCCGCACCGAGGGCATCGTGCTGCGCTACCTCGCCGGCGCTTTCAAGACCCTCGACCACAACATCCCGGACGACCTGAAGTCCGAGGACCTGCAGGACCTGATCGAGTGGCTCGGCGAGATGGTGCGCCAGGTCGACTCCAGCCTGCTCGACGAGTGGGAACAGCTCGCCAACCCGGAGGAGATGACCGCCGAGGAGGCCCAGGAGAAGGCCGACGAGGTCAAACCGGTCACCACCAACGCGCGTGCCTTCCGCGTACTCGTCCGCAACGCCATGTTCCGTCGCGTCGAACTCGCCGCGCTCGACCATGTCGAGGAGCTGGGCGAGATGGACGCCGACGCCGGCTGGGACGCCGAGGCCTGGGGCGAGGCGATGGACAAGTACTGGGACGAGTACGACGACCTCGGTACCGGTCCGGACGCGCGCGGCCCCAAGCTCCTGGTGATCGAGGAGGAGCCGGCGAATCGGCTGTGGCGGGTCCGTCAGATCTTTGACGACCCCAACGACGACCATGACTGGGGCATCAGCGCGGAGATCGACCTCACCGCATCCGACGCGGAGGGCCGAGCCGTGGTCCGCGTCACCGACGTAGGCCAGCTCTGAGCACAGGAGACTCCCACTCATGACGACCAACCCGGCCGAGCGGCTCGTCGACCTGCTCGACCTGGAGCAGATCGAGGTGAACATCTTCCGGGGCCGCAGCCCGCAGGAGTCCTTGCAGCGGGTCTTCGGCGGCCAGGTGGCCGGCCAGGCGCTGGTCGCCGCCGCACGCACCACGGACGGCGACCGCCCGGTGCACTCGCTGCACGCGTACTTCCTGCGTCCGGGGCGGCCCGGCGTGTCGATCGTGTACCAGGTCGAACGGGTGCGGGACGGCAGGTCGTTCACGACCCGGCGGGTCACCGCCGTGCAGCAGGGACGCACGATCTTCAATCTCACCGCCTCCTTTCACAAGCCTGAGCAAGGGAGCTTCGAGCACCAGCTGCCGCCGGCCCGCAAGGTCCCGGACCCGGAGTCGCTGCCGACGGTCAGCGACGAGATCCGTGAGCATCTGGGTAGGCTGCCCGAGCAGTTGGAGCGGATGGCCCGGCGTCAGCCCTTCGACATCCGCTATGTCGACCGGCTGCGCTGGACCAAGGAGGACGTCAAAGACGCCGAGCCGCGCAGCGCGGTGTGGATGCGTGCGGTCGGACCGCTGGGCGACGATCCGGTCGTGCACACCTGCGCGCTGACCTACGCCAGCGACATGACCCTCCTGGACGCCGTCCGCATCCCCGTCGAACCTCTTTGGGGCCCACGCAGCTTCGACATCGCGTCGCTGGACCACGCCATGTGGTTCCATCGGCCGTTTCGCGCGGACGAGTGGTTCCTGTACGACCAGGAGTCGCCGATCGCGACGGGTGGCCGGGGCCTCGCCCGTGGACGGATCTACGACCTGGAGGGACGCCTGCTGGTGTCCGTCGTCCAGGAGGGACTGTTCAGAGCGCTGTAGCCCGTGGAGTTCTGCGCCGGAGCCAACTCAGCAGGCCGCGCGGTGGTTCCGGCTCCTCGGGCCGGGGCGAGCCGAGCTGCCTTGGATGCGCGGGCACCGGGGCCCGTTCCCCCGTGGGACGCGGCGCGGGCCGTGCCTGGCGTGCCTCGTCCAGAACCGCCGTCAGGTCGGCCCGCAGCAGTCCGATCTCGTCCGGGTCGTCGGCCGTCATGATCCTCTCGGAGATGAGCGCGAAGGGCGAACCCGGTGTACCGGATGCCGGCGGCCCCGGCCGGAAGCGGTTCAGATGGGAGCGCTCATAGGGGTCCGGGACGATCTCCGCGATCTGGACGGGATCGAGGAACGCGGCCAGTGCCCCGGCACGCTCCCATGGGTCCTCGGCCAGTCGCAGCAGGAATCCACGATGGCGTCCACGCCAGTTGCGTGGACGTAGATCCACGCCCGCGTCCAGCATGGCGCGCAGTCCTTCGGGCATACGGCGGTCGTTCAGCAGTGGGGCGTTCTTCTCGTCCATGGCGAACCGCTTCAACTCCTCGGCCAGATACAGCCAGACCACGGCTCGATAGCGGTTCAGATAGAAGGTGACCGGCACCACCAGGCCCAGACGGGCGAGACGCGTGAACCTGCCGGCGGGCACGCCCATGACGTCCGCACCCTGCGTCGTACCGACGGCCTTCACACGGTCCAGCAACGCGTCCGGGAAGCCCTCCCCCGAAGTCAGCCGGTGGATCTCGGACCGTGGGATGCGGCGGCCTCCGCCTCCCTCGTCGGGCACGGTCCGGATGAGCCCGAGGTGAAGGGCGAGATCCAACTCGCCTCGCTTCAGCCCCAGTTCCCGTGCCGCGCGACTCGGCGTGCAGACAGGGCGGTGCATTGGCGTGATGGTGTCGCCTGACATGGTCGATCTCCCCCGTGCGGTCAGTGGCTCACGCTCCGTGCGCTCGCCGTGACAAAAACCGTAGCCGGTTCGCCTGATCTTCGGGCGGGCCTGTGGATAACTCCACGGGAGAGGGCGAATGAGCAGGTCAGAGGTCTGTGAGCGGTGCCCGTTCGGGGTTTCGGGGGTCCACGTCGAGGTGCTCACCGACCCGGTTGACCAGCAGGGTCATCTCGTATCCGATCTGGCCGATGTCGGCTTCCGCGCCGCTGAGGACGCACAGACAACTCCCGGTGCCCGCCGCGGTGACGAACAGTACGGCGTCGTCGAACTCGACCATCGTCTGACGCACTCGGCCCGCGCCGAAGTGCCGTCCCGAGCCCTTGGCCAGGCTGTGCAGTCCGGACGAGACGGCGGCGAGATGCTCGGCGTCCTCGCGTCGCAGTCCCGTACTCGCACCGGTCACCAGACCGTCGTTGGACAGCACCAGCGCGTGTCGCACATGATCGACGCGCTCGGTCAGGTCGTCCAGCAGCCAGTCAAGCCCCTGGTTCTGCGCCATGATGCGGTCTCCCCGTGTAGATGTCTCCCCCGGCGGCGGAGGATCTCTTTGCCAGCCTTCCCGACAATCCGGCCCGTGGGCAAGGAGGATGGGGGCATGGCGAAGAAGATGACCGATGAGGAATGGCGGGAGTTCGTCTCGCACGGCACAAGGACCGGAAAGCTTTCGACGGTGCGCGCCGACGGCAGTCCGCATGTGGCGCCGATCTGGTTCGTACTCGACGGCGAGGACCTGATCTTCAACACCGGCAAGTCGAGCGTGAAGGGCCGCAATCTGGCCCGCGACGGCCGGGTCGCGCTGTGCGTGGACGACGACCGGCCGCCGTACTCCTTCGTGGTGCTCCAGGGCCGGGCCCGGCTCTCGGAGGATCTTGAGGAGCTGAGGCACTGGGCGGGTCGGATCGGGGCGCGGTACATGGGCGAGGAGCGCGCGGAGGAGTTCGGGAAACGCAACGGCGTCCCGGGTGAACTCCTCGTCCGCGTCACGATCGACAAGGTGCTGGCGGAGCAGGACGTCGCCGACTGACGGCGGGCGCGAAGGCCGGTCGGCGCCCCGAGGCCGACCGGCCTTCGCCGGTCAGCCGACCGAGTTGAGCAGCCGGGCGGTGTGCATCCGCCCTGCGTACTCGACGAGTCGGATCAGCACCTCCTTCCCCGAGTCGCGGTCCCGAGCGTCACAGAGCACGACCGGGGTTCCGCCGTCCAGGTCGAGGGCGCGTGAGACGTCCTGAGCGCCGTATGTCCGGGCGCCCGTGAAGCAGTTGACGGCGACGACGAAGGGGATGTGCCGGTGCTCGAAGTAGTCCACGGCGGGGAAGCAGTCCTCCAGGCGCCGGGTGTCCGCCAGGACCACTGCGCCCAGGGCTCCCTGTGACAACTCGTCCCACAGGAACCAGAAGCGGTCCTGCCCCGGGGTGCCGAAGAGGTACAGGGACAGGCCGGACCGGATGGTGATGCGTCCGAAGTCCATGGCGACGGTCGTGGTGACCTTCTGATCCACACCGTCGGTGTCGTCCACCAACTGACCGGCCTGGCTGAGCAGTTCCTCGGTGCGCAGCGGCTTGATCTCACTGACCGCGCCCACCAGGGTGGTCTTGCCCACGCCGAATCCGCCGGCGACCAGTATCTTCAGCGCCAGCGCGGCGGTCTCGCCGTCGGTGGCGTCGGAAGCGTCGGAGTGCTCGGAGACCATCGATCACTTCTCTCGGGAGTGCCGGCATCGGTCGACGTCGGTGTGCGAGTCAGCATCATGGCAACTGCGGCCGCGTTTCGCGGGATTGGACCGCTTTTTGCCCGATGCGACCGTCTCTTTCCTGTTCTGACATCTCATCTACAGCGCTCGCAATCCTTCGATCACCTCGCGCAGGATCCGCTCGTCGGGAAGCTGTGCGGGGGGTACCGGACGGCTGACGGTGACGTGCCCACGTTCCAGGAGGTCGCCGAGGAGCACCCTGACGACCCCCACGGGCAGGTCGGCGCCCGCGGCGAGTTCGGCGACCGACTGCGTCTCGGGCCGGCACAGCTCGATCAGGGCCCGGTGTTCCGGCCCGAGCGCGCGGTCGTCGTCGGCTCCTGATGCGGAGGCGGACAGCGTGACAAGGGCGATCAGATCGAAACGTATGCCGGTGGGGCCGGGTTTGGTGCGTCCGCCGGTCATGGCGTACGGGCGGACCAGGGGCCCGGCCTCGCCGTCGTACCACTGGCTGCCCTGCTCGCGCGGGGCGCCCGTCGTCTCGTCGGTCATGTGCGCGCGCCGCCTCTCCGGCTCATCCCGCGGCGGGCGGCCGCGCTGCGGCGCGTGGGGGCGTGTAGAGATGCTCGCCGACCCGCTTGACCAGTCGCGCCATCTCGTACGCCACCAGCCCGATGTCGGCGGTCACGGCGGTGAGCAGGGCGAGACAGGAGCCGTCACCCGCGGCCGCCACGAACAGGAAGGCGTCGTCCATCTCCACCATGGTCTGGCGCACCCCACCGGCACCGAAGTGCCGGCCCGCGCCCTTGGCCAGGCTGTGGAAGCCGGAGGCGACCGCGGCGAGGTGCTCGGCGTCCTCGCGGCGAAGGTCCGTGGACGCCCCCACGGCGAGCCCGTCGTTGGACAGCACCACGGCGTGCCGTACCTCGCTCACACGCAGCACCAAGTCGTCCAGCAGCCAGTCGAGTTCGCCGGACCGCTGGGCGGCTCTCATGCTCGGATCCTGGATCATGCGGGGTCTCCTTCGCTGCTGTCGCCGCGCGGTGGGATGTCGGGGGTGGCCGAGCGGCCGGGCTGCCTGCCGCCGCCGCGCGCCCAGCCGTCGCGGTAGGCCGCCATGCGGTCCCTGACGAGTTCGGGGGTGCGCTGGTCGTCGTTCGAGGGGGTCGCCCCTGCCGATTCCTCGGGGCGTCCCTCGCGCAGTTGGGGGGCGAGGCTCGCCTGCCGCACACGGCGTGGGAGGTCGTCGGAGGTCTCGGAGTCTTCCGGTGGGCGGTGCAGTCTCAAGGTGGTGACTCCGGGAGGTGGGGTGTGGTTCGTGGGCTGCGTCGCGGTCGGTGCCGGGGCCACCAGGGCGGGCCGGTCGGCGGCCGCGTGGACGGGCTCCTGGAGCCGTTCGGTGGCGGGCACGCGCGCGTGCTCGCGTTCCGCGGGCCACGAGGCGTCCGCCGTGACACCGGGGGAACGTTCCGCCAACGCGCTGTGCAGCAGGGCCGTGGGCAGCAGGACGACCGCGGTCGTGCCGCCGTAGGGCGAGGTGCGCAGGTGCACCTTGATGCCGTGCCGGGAGGCGAGCCTGCTGACCACGAAGAGGCCCAGTCGGTCGCTGTCGAACAGGTCGAGCGCCTCGGACTGTTCGATGCGCCGGTTGGCCTCGGCCAGGGTCTCCTTGCCCATGCCGAGGCCGCGGTCCTCGACCTCGACGGCATATCCGTTGCCCACGGGCTCGCCGGTGATGCGCACGCGCGTGTGCGGAGGCGAGAACTGGGCGGCGTTCTCGACGAGTTCCGCCAGGAGGTGCGTGACGTCGGCGACGGCAGCCCCGATGACGGACGCCTCCGGGAGCCGGCGGACCTCCACGCGCGCGTAGTCCTCGACTTCCGAGACGGCCGCGCGGACCACGTCGGTGAGGGAGACCGGCATCCGCCAGGCGCGTCCGGGCGCCGCTCCGGAGAGGATGATCAGGCTCTCCGCGTGCCGTCGCATGCGGGTGGTGAGGTGGTCGAGCCGGAAGAGGTCGCTCAGCTCGTTCGGGTCGTCGGAACGCCGCTCCATGCTGTCCAGCAGGCTCAGTTGACGGTGCACGAGCACCTGGCTGCGGCGGGCGAGGTTGACGAAGACGCCGGAGATGCCGCTGGCGAGCTCGGCGCGCTCCACGGCGGCCCTGAGCGCGGCGCGGTGGACGGTGCCCAGGGCCTCGCCGACCTGACCGGTCTCGTCCTCCGCGGGCGGTCCGGGCGGGGCCTCGGCCCGGATGTCGATCTCCTCGCCGGCACGCAGCTTCCGCATCGCTTCGGGGAGTTTGTGCCGGGCGATGTCGAGCGCGCTGTTGCGCAGGCTGACCAGCTCGACGACGAGACCACGGCCGATGCGTACGGAGATCACGAGTGAGGCGGCGACGGCGACGAGCCCGAGGAGCACGGCGGCGCCGGCCGGGGTGAGCAGTCCACGGGCGAACGGGTCGGCACGATCGGCGACATCGCGCCCGGCGTCCTGCGCGATCGTCCGCATTCCGTCCTGCACGCGCGCGTGTGCCTTGCTCCAGGAGCCCTCAGCCGCCGTGTCGGCGGCCTGGGCACCCGGTGCGCTGGCGAGGACCCTGTCCTCGGCGGCCACCACGGTCGCGTAGTCGCTGCCGTCCGTGAGCCGCTGCCAGGCCGCGCCCTCCTGTCCGCGCAGGTCGGCCACGGCGAACTCGGTGAGGGTACGGCGGGTGTCGACGGCGCCGGTGAACAGGCGCAGCCGCACTCCGTCGAGGCGCCCCGCGAGACGCGCGCTGTCCAGCACCACGTCCTCCTGGGCCAACGCCTCTCCCGCGCGGGCGAATTCGAGCAGTACGCGCGCGTCGGAGCCGAGCTCTGCGTCCTGGATGCCGGTGAGCGCGCCGTCCACCGAGAACGCGGTCGCGATGGTCCGCGTGTACCGCCCGTAGGCCACGTCCCAGCCCGAACGGCGGTCGAGAACGTCACTGCGTACCGTGCTCAGCTGCTCCGTGCCGCTGACGAACGCCTCCAGGCGCCGGGCCACTCCGGCAGGGAATTCCCCGCTGTCGGCGACCGTGGTGTTCTCGCCCAGCCGCAGCCGCGCCACCGCCCTGTCCGTGGCCTGCGCGCGCTTCCTCAAGTCGTCCCCGCGCGCGGCCGACGGGTCGGTCGCGAAGCGCACCGCGGCCCCGCGTTCGTCCTGGAGCGCGGCCACTGCGGCCGCGACGGGTGTCCTGATCTCGGAGTCGACCTGCTGCAACTGGCGCAGCCGGGAGACGTCCTGCGCGGTGGTGACCGTGGCGTAGCCCCACAGGGCCAGCAGCGAGACGACGGGCACCATCAGCAGGCAGATGATCTTGGCGCGGACTGTGCGCGGCCGTATGTGCCGGCGCACCGCGGGCGTGGGTGGATCGTCCGGCTCCCTGCCCGCGGGCTCGTCCGAGCCTTCGTCGGCCGGGGGCCCGGCATGGGCGCGGCGGCCGCGCATCGGAGGCGGGGACGGCGTGTCGGCGCCGGCTGCGGTGGTCCTACGGGGTGGGCGCATGGCCTCCTCGCTCGGAAGTGGTTCGGGGCGTGCTTCCCGGCCCTCGCCGGTCCGGTCCTGCGGCTAGCCGGGGACGCTCTCTGCCGACCTCTTGGCCGCCACGGACTCCTCGCGCTCCTCTGTCGTGGGCGACAGCGCTACGAAGGCGGAGGTCAGGAAGAGGTAGGACCCGAGGCCGACGGCGAGGGGGAAGATGAACTGCATCGCCGTGGCCCCGGGCAGGATCTGGTCGGCGGGTGTGACGTCGACGCCGACCGCGAACATGCCGGTGTAGTGCATGCTGCTGACCGCCGCACCCATGATCAGCGAGGCGATGGTGACGGCGACGGGCGACTTGATGTTGAGCGCCGCCCACAGGGCCGCCGTCGCCGCGACGACGGCGATCAGTACGGAGAGTCCGACGAGCAGCGGGTCGTAGGTGACGTCGCCGTGGAGTCGCACGGCGGCCATGCCCAGGTAGTGCATGCTCGCGACGCCGAGCCCGGTGGTGAGTCCGCCCAGGAAGAGCGCGCGCGTGCGGTCACGGCCGTATCCGACGGCGAAGACGCCGGCGCAAACGACGATCATGGCGACGAGGAGGCTCAGGATGGTGAGCGGCACGTCGTAGCGGATGTCGGTGCCACTGACGCTGAAGCCCAGCATGGCCACGAAGTGCATGGTCCAGATGCCGGTGCCGATCGCCGAGGCGGCGGTGACGAGCCAGTTGCGACGCGACCGGCCGGTGGCGTCGAGGGCGCGGACGGTGCAGCGCAGGCCGAGCGCGGCGCCTGTGCAGGCCATCACGTACGACAGCACGGGGGTCAGCCAGCCGAGGGCGGCGTGGTCCAGGTGTCCCATGGCCCCGGGACGCTAGCCGGAGCAAGGGCGCACGAAGGGGGCGCATTTCGAAAGCTGTTGGAATATGACGTGGATATGCACCGGAACGACCGCCTCACGCTCGAACGTGTGCACAGCGGCGTCATCCGTGCCGGTGAGGGATCATGCGGAGCATGAGCGACGACCACACACATGTGCAGGAGTTCTTCACCGCCCGCGCCGACGACTGGGACCGCAAGTTCCCCGACGACGGGCCCGCCTACGCTGCCGCGGTCGCCGAGCTCGGCCTGCGCGAGGGGGCTCGGGTGCTCGACGCGGGATGCGGCACCGGCCGCGCCCTGCCGCCGCTGCGTGCCGCCGTGGGGCCCTCGGGAGCGGTCCTGGGGGCCGATCTGACCCCGGCCATGCTGGAAGCCGCCGTACGGGCCGGACGGGACGAGGACGGGCAGTTGCTGCTCGCCGACGTGGCCACGCTGCCGCTGCGGTCGGAGTCGCTCGACGCCGTGTTCGCGGCCGGCCTCATCGCGCATCTGGCGCATCCCGCCGAGAACCTGCGGGAGTTGGCCCGCGTGGTGCGCCCCGGTGGCACGCTCGCGCTGTTCCACCCGATCGGCAGGGCGGCGCTCGCGGCGCGCCAGGGCCGGCAGATCACCCCGGACGACCTGCGGGCCGAGCCCAACCTCCGGCCGCTGCCGGCCGGTTCCGGATGGCGCATGACGTCGTACGTCGACGAGGACGACCGCTTCCTGGCGCTCGCTGTACGGGAGACCTGACGGCTCAGGCCTGTCCGGCGACGACCGCGGCGAAGGCGTCAGGGTTGTCGAGCATCACGCTGTGGCCGACGCCGGGCACGGTGAGCCAGGATCATCGAGGGCCAGGGCCGGGGGCCCTTCACCGCGTCGTCGCCCTTCTGCCGCCGGGACTCCAACTCTACGTTGATTAGCAGAAGATGAGCGATCAACCAGGACAGCCGCAGAGGGGGAAGGTGGTCAGTATGTGGGGCAGGGTGAGCAAGTCGTGTGCGAGGTTCCTCCGCGCCTTTCGCACGGAGCCGGACACCGGCGGGGAGCGGCGCACACACAATCTGTTCGAAGCCGCCGCCGTGTATGTGTCGGCCTGCGCGGAGGACGACCAGGACCAGATCGACGAGGCGACCGGCTGGGTGTCCCCGGAGGCACTGTCGTTCGGGGTGAGCGAGCTGGCGTGCCGCGCCGTCATCGCGCTCGCCCGGGAGCGCGACGAGTCGCCGCAGAGCGTGGCCCGGTCCCTGCTCGGGCTCCCGGCGGCCTGACAGTGTTGGCAAAATCGCGGTCGATTCGCCCCGTCCGGCCGGAAAGCTGCAGCTCGGGTACGTCTGGGAGTCGTGACAAGCGGCTTCCGGTCGCACTAGGGTGCGCGCCGATGGACGAACCGATGGGGAGGCTGGGATGGCCGGGACGGACGAGGAGGCCGTCGCCGCCGCGGACGATGCGCTTTACGTGCTCACGGCGGTGTTGCTGACGCCGGCGAAGTATCCGAGCGTGCTGGGCGACGACTATCCGGAGGCCTGCGCGTCGCTCGGCCTCGCGCCGCTCGCCGACGGCTACGGCCTGGTGCTCGGACAGGACGGCGACGGCGCCCGGTGGACGGTCGTCATCGACGACGTCTCGCTGGTGGCCGTCGCCATCGCGTCCTGGGACTGCGGCATGGAGTACGACCTGTCACCCGACGAGCGTACGGTCGTGGTCGCCCTGCCCGGGTGGCCGCTGGCGGTCGCCGTCGCCGCCCCCAATGTGCCCGCACCGCACGACCCCGACCCCGAGGTCGCGGACGGCCCGCCGCTGACCCCGCCGGACACGAGCGTGTGGGGTCCGGCGCAGCGACGCCTGGGCGCGGACGAGATCGCCCTGCAATGGGCGATGTGGCGGGAGCAGGTCGACGACGCCGCTTTCGCGACGTCGGGCGGCACGTCGGAGGCCGCCGAGGGTGCGGACGCGAGCGAGGGCGAGGGCGACAAGGCCGCGAACGCCGAGAAGGGCGAGGAGGCCGAGAGCCAGGGCCGTCGCAGCGGCATCCGGCGGGTCCTCGCGGAGGCTCGCGCGTACGTGGACTCCCCGCCGCCCCTCGGCCGCGTCCGCTCCTCCTTCGCCCCGGGCGACGCACGAACCCTGCGCGCTGACGGCCCCGGCTGGTCACTGGTCGCCAGGACGGACGACATCGCGTTCGTGCTCATGGACGACGAACCCGGCGAGGTCCTGCCGGTGGGCCGTGGACCGGAGCTGCCGGGGCTGCTGGAAGCGCTCGACAAGATGGCCGTACGCCCGATCTGAGCCGCGCTGAGGGCGGCGCGTCGGCGCGCCCGCAGGTGAGCTCCCGGCACGGCAGCACTGCCGGGAGCGCGACGCGACGCGCCTCGATTCCAGGGCCAGCGGGCTCACGGCGGTGTCACTGCCGGCCTCCTCCAGGCAGCCCTGTCCCGAGGCCCTATCTCACGGCGACGTTCCATGTGGGCCCAACCCATGGATGGCGCGGAGCCGAACCCGCACCATGAGGCAGATTTCGCGGTTCCGCTCCCCCATGTCCCCGTGTCCCCTCTGCCAGGAGGCCGCCATGCGCCTGTCCAGGGCTGTTCCGATCGTCGCCGCCACGCTGCTGGCCACCGCCCTCAGCGGGCCGACTCCCGCAAGGGCCGCGGCTGTTGCCTCGGATGTTGGCGAGGAGCACTGCGGGCATCAGGAGCGCGTACGGGTACCGGGCGCAGCCTTCCAGCAGACCACGTGCCTTCCGGATCTGACCACGACGGGGCTCTCCGGCACGCCCTACACCGACACCAGCGACCAGGCCGGGCTGACGGCACGGGGCACCCGGACGCCGTCCGGGATTCCCGGGATTCAGATCGACGGCTACTTCCCTGACTCCTCTCGGTTCAACAACACCCACGGCCTGCGTCACGACGCGCAGTTCGTGATCCGGCTGCCGGACCGCTGGAACGGCGGACTGGTCGTCACCGGGGCCCCGGGCACCCGCAGGCAGTACGCGACGGACAAGGCGATCTCCGACCAGGTGCTCGCGCTGGGCTACGCCTACGCGGCGACCGACAAGGGCAACAGCGGCGCCGACTTCTACCGGGACGGCGAACGACCCGGTGACGCGGTCGCGGAGTGGAACACGCGGACCACTCAGCTGACGCGAGCCGCGCGCAAGGCCGTGGCCCAGCGCTACGGCCACACTCCCCGTCGTACGTACATGACCGGCATCTCCAACGGCGGATACCTGACGCGCTGGCAGCTCGAGAACCATCCCGAGCTGTACGACGGCGGCGTCGACTGGGAGGGCGCCCTGTGGACCGCGGACGGCCCCAGCCTCCTCACCTCCTTGCCCACGGCCGTGTCGCGCATGCTCGGCTCCGCGCGGGACGAGGACCTGTACGCGGTCGGCTTCGCACCTGGCTCCGAGTTCCTGTGGCCGTACCACGAGCAGGCTTACTGGGGAGTCACCCAGAAGATCTACCGCGCCGAGTTCGACCCGGCGTACGACCCCGGCTGCCCTGGTCCGTCCGCCGGGACCACACCGGAGCAGATCCTGGCGCCGTGCGCGTCCGACGCCCGGTACGACTACGCCTCCCGGCCCGCCTCCGTCCATCGCGCGGTGGCACGCGTCGCCCTGACCGGGCGCATCGGCCGACCCCTGATCACGCTGCACGGTGATCTGGACGCGCTGCTGCCGAAGACGGCCGACTCCGATGTGTACGCCCGGATGATCGACGCGAGCGGGCGGGGACCACTGCACCGCTACTTCACGATCGCGGGCGGCACGCACGTCGACGGGCTGTACGACACCTACCCGGACCGGCTCCGGCCGATCCTGCCCTGCTACCGGTCGGCGTTCGACGCGCTGGTCTCCTGGGTGGAGCGAGGCACCCGACCGCCCGCGGACCGTACCGTGGGCAGGCCCGCGAGCGGTGATGTGCTCAACTCCTGTGCGCTGTCCAGCCCTGTCGCACCGGCGGCCGGGTGAGGATCAGCGCCCCAGCTCCTTGCGCGTGGCGCGGCGCAGCCTGCGCCGCTGTGACGGGTCGAGCGTGAGGTACGCGGCGGCCGGGACTCCCAGGACTATCAGGAGCGCGGCCCACCACGGCAGCCAGATCAACAGGATGAGACCGGCCGCCACACCTCCCGCGGCGATCTTCGCGTTCTTCGACATGTGCGTCGCCTCCTTCGCGGCCACTGCCGCTCTCTGACCTGAAAACGGGTCCGCGTTGCCGGCGGTTCCGAACCGCGACCCTGAGACGACCCTGAGGTGCGGCCCCTACGGGTCGCGGAGGTCCGGGGACGGCCGATGCGCGCTCGGCACTCGGTCGAGTCCCGGGCTCCGCACATCTGAGATACCCATACCGAACAGGAGTGACCCAGGCCACGTCACCCGCAAGCCGGAAGGCTTCCGAGTGCTGTACCCTCGACCACTCCCATCCGGGTAGTCAAATTTGAGGAGTGTCGCAGAGCTGTGCCGAGGCTTCCCGAGGCAACACCGTCCGAGATTTCCGAACTGGCTCTTTGCTGTGCCGTCTTCGTACCCGGTGATCCGGCACGCACCGGAAGGTTCGCCTTCTGGCGCGCCGACGGCGGCGCCCTTCCGCCCGTCGCGTCCGGATCCGTCGAGGATCTGGACGTCGTCCTGCCCGGCGACGACGGTGTCGAGCTGGTGCGGGTGCCGGCCGTACTGCTCCCCGTGCGTGCCGCCCTGCCCGCGCTCACGCGTGCGCGTACCTTCGCACAGGCGCCCCGAGCGAGTGCCTTCTGGGGCACGGCCACCGTGCTGGCCCTGCAACTCGTGGCACGTGGACTGATGTTGCCCGGCCTCTCCGCGGACGACCACGACGCCTGGCGCGTCGGTCCCCTGCGCCCCGAGGACGTCGAACGCGTCCGTGCCCTTGCCGCCGCCATGCCGCCCGAAGCCCACGCGGTGCCGCTGCGTGGCGTGGAGCCGCTGAGGCTGCCGGATCCGGAGCTGCTGCTGCGGGCCTTCCTGGACGCGGTCGCCGACGCGCTGCCCCGCTCCCCCGCGGCGGCGCTCGTGACGGGCGGGCCCGCCTACGCTGCGCAGGAGCCGCAACAGGTGCCCGCGCTGCGTGCGTGGGCCGCCGATGTCGCCGCGGGCCATGACGCGGGCGTGCGGCTCTCCCTGCGGCTCGAGGTCCCCGGCCTCGCCGAGGAGACGCGGGACGACGCGGCGCTGTCGTTCCGGGCGGTGCTCCAGGTGCACAGCGTGAGTGATCCGACGCTGGTCGCGGACGCCGCCGACGTGTGGGCCGGCTCGGACGGCTTCGGCCCGCGCGCGCTGTTGGACGCCCTGCCGGCACTGCGACGCGCGGCCCGTGCCTGGCCTCCGCTCACGCCGCTGCTCTCGGCGGCCGTACCGGACGTCGTGGAACTCTCCGACGAGGAGGTGACCGACCTGATGGGGGCGGGCGCGCGGCATCTCGCCGGGGTCGGTGTGGACGTGCACTGGCCCAGGCAGCTGTCCCGTGAGCTGACGGCCCGCGCGGTGATCGGTCCGCCGGACGACGAGTCCGCGCCTGTCAGGCTCTCGTCGGACACGCCGTCGTTCCTGTCGGCCGACGCGCTGCTCGCCTTCAACTGGCGGTTCGCGCTGGGCGACCAGCAGCTCACGCGCGAGGAGCTGGACCATCTGGCGGAGGCGAACCGTCCTGTGGTGCGGCTGCGCGACCAGTGGGTCCTGGTCGACCCGCACGAGGTGCGCCGGGCCCGCGCGCAGCAGGACCACAAGGTGACGCCCATCGACGCGCTCGGTGCCGCGCTGACGGGCTCCACCGAGGTGGACGGCCGGCAGGTCGAGGTCCGGTCCACGGGCTGGCTGGCGGCGCTGCGAGAGCGCCTCACGGACCCCGAGGGACAGGAGCAGGTGGGCCAGCCGCCCGCGCTCACGGCCACGCTGCGGGACTACCAGCGGCGCGGCCTGAGCTGGCTGGCTCGCACGACGTCCCTGGGCCTGGGCTGCTGTCTGGCCGACGACATGGGCCTGGGCAAGACGATCACGCTGATCGCGCTGCACCTTCACCGGCAGTCCGACGCCTCGTCCGCCGGTCCCACGCTGGTGGTGTGTCCGACGTCCCTGATGGGCAACTGGCAACGCGAGATCGAGAAGTTCGCGCCCGGCACGCGCGTGCGTCGCTTCCACGGCTCGCGCCGCGAACTGGCCTCCGTCGCGGACGGAGAGTTCGTGCTGACCACTTACGGCACGATGCGCCTGGACGCGCACCGGCTGGCCGAGGTGCCGTGGGGCATGGTCGTGGCGGACGAGGCTCAGCATGTGAAGAACCCGTACTCCGCTACCGCGCGGGCGTTGCGTTCCATCGGCGCACGCGCGCGCGTGGCGCTCACCGGCACCCCGGTCGAGAACAACCTGTCGGAGCTGTGGGCGATCCTCGACTGGACGACCCCGGGACTGCTGGGCCGTCTCGGCACGTTCCGCGCGCGCTACGCCCAGGCGGTCGAGGGCGGCCATGACCCGGCCGCCGCGGAGCGGCTCGCCCGGCTCGTACGCCCGTTCCTGCTGCGCCGACGCAAGTCGGACCCGGGGATCGCGCCGGAACTCCCGCCGAAGACGGAGACCGACCGCGCGGTGTCCCTCACCACGGAACAGGCGGGCCTGTACGAGGCGGTGGTCCGCGAGACACTGGCGGCGATCTCCGAAGCGGACAGCATGGCGCGCCGCGGAATGATCGTGAAGCTCCTGACGGGCCTGAAGCAGATCTGCAACCACCCGGCGCAGTTCCTCAAGGAGGAGCGGCCGACGATCGCCGGACGCTCGGGAAAGCTGGAGTTGCTGGACGAACTGCTCGACACCATCCTCTCCGAAGGGGCGAGCGTCCTGGTGTTCACGCAGTACGTGCGGATGGGAAGCCTCATCGAAGAGCACCTGGCGGCCCGCGGCGTGCCCACGCAGTTCCTGCACGGCGGAACACCCGTGGCCGAGCGCGAGGCCCTGGTGGAGCGCTTCCAGGACGGTGAAGTGCCCGTCTTCCTGCTGTCGTTGAAGGCCGCCGGCACCGGCCTGAACCTGACCCGCGCCGAGCATGTCGTGCACTACGACCGCTGGTGGAACCCCGCCGTCGAGGCACAGGCCACCGACCGCGCGTACCGCATCGGCCAGACCCGGCCCGTGCAGGTGCACCGGCTGATCGCCGAGGGAACCATCGAGGACCGCATCGCCGACATGCTGAGCCGCAAGCGTGAGCTCGCCGACGCGGTGCTCGGCGCGGGCGAGGCGGCACTCACCGAGCTGACGGACGCGGAGCTGGCCGACCTGGTGGAACTGCGAGAGGGCACGCGATGACTCGGCACGACGGTGACATGGAGCGCACGTTCGCGGCGCTGCCGCCCGCGCACGGGCGAGGCTTCGCGCAGACATGGTGGGGCCAGGCCTGGCTGAAGGCACTGGAGGAGACGGCGCTGGACTCGACGCAGCTCAAGGCCGGACGCAGTCTCGCGCGGGCAGGAGCGGTCGGGGCGGTGTCGGTGCGCCCGGGGCGCATCACGGCCGTGGTGCAGGGCCGCGACCGTACGGCGCACCGGGCCGATGTGCTGCTGGAGGAGCTGGCCGCGGACGAGTGGGACCGCTTCCTGGACATGGCCGTGGAGCGGGCCGGGCATGTCGCCGCGCTGCTGGACCGCGAGATGCCGCCGCACCTGGTGGAGGACGCGGCCGCCAGGGGCATCGAACTGCTGCCGGGCATGGGTGATCTCGAGCCGCGGTGCGGCTGCGACGCCTGGGACCACTGCGGGCACACAGCGGCCCTCTGCTACCAGGTGGCACGGCTGTTGGACCAGGATCCCTTCGTCCTGCTGCTGATGCGCGGACGGGGCGAACGCGATCTCCTGAACGACCTCCAGGCCCGCAGCGCCGCACCCGCCACCAGCCGGCACGAACCATCAGAACCGTCCGAGCCCGAGGGCGTGGACGCCGCGGAGGCGTATGCGACGGGCGACATCCTCCCGCCGCTGCCCGCACTGCCCGAGCCGCCCGCCGAGCCGGGAGTGCCGCCCTCCCTGGACGCCGAGACGCCTCCCGCGCCCGGTGTCGATCCCGCCGCCCTGGAGTTCCTGGCCGCCCGGACCGCCGCGGAAGCCCATCGCATGCTCGTGGAGGCGCTACGAACGCAACCGGAACAACACATCGCAGAAATGCAGTTGAGCCTCGAACAGGACGCCGTGCGCCTCGCCACCGGCGCTCCCCACGCGAGCGTGGCTGAACGGCTGACCGACGGATCGGGACGCGGCCGGGAGGGGCTGACGACTGCTGTACGCGCTTGGCGACTCGGCGGTGTCTCCGCGCTGTCCGTGCTCGACGAGGAGTGGTCCGTGGAGGGTGAAACGCTCGCACGCGCGCGTGCCGCCCTGGAGTCGGCCTGGGACGAGGGGGAGCGGCCTGCCCTGCGGGCCGAGGGCAACCGGTGGACGGTCGAGGGTGGGCCGGGGCAACTGCGCCTCGGGCGGGACGGGCGCTGGTGGCCGTACCGCGAGGAACGGGGCCACTGGGTGCCGGCGGGAGGTCCTGCGCGGGATCCGGCGACGGCGCTCTCGTCGGTGCGGCACACGGAGGAGGAGCAACCGTAGGGCTCCCCCGTGGCGGTGTCGGCGAGGTGACGGTCGATCTCGGCGCGGCGCTCCTGGCCGGAACAATCCGATGTTTTCGCTTCGCAAGGCCCAGCACTGGCCGAACGGGCTTGCATCCTGGGCCGGTTCGTTTTCCTGTCGGTGACTTCGGCTCGCCGAGCGTCCGTCGTTCCGTGTTCACCTTGCGGTCGTCCGGCGTTCCGCGCGGGCTCCAAATCTTGCCGCTGTCAGCGAACTTGGTCCTCAGGAGGCCCGAATGTCCCCACACGCCACAGGCCGGCGCCGTGCTCACCGTTTCGTCGCCGGGGGCGTACCCCTCGCCGTGATCGCGGCACTCGTGGCTGCCGGGCCCGCGGCCGGCGCCGGGGACAGGCACGGCACCGCGCACGTCGTGCGTACGGCCGCTCTCGGCGACATCCCGCTCGCCGCGTTCAGCAACGCGCTGCTGCCCGGCACCGTGAGCGACGACCGGGGCGTGGACCTGGGCGGCATAGGCAGCGACATCTACCCGACGGGCCGCAAGGGCGAGTTCTGGACAGTCACCGACCGCGGCCCCAACGGGCAGATCAAGGTGGACGGCGTGAAGCGCCGCACGTTCCCCGTGCCGGGCTTCGATCCGGCGATCGTGAAGATCCGGGTGACCGGAAGCTCCGTGAAGGTGCTGGACGCGATTCCCATCACGACGGCGTCCGGCAAGGCCGTCACCGGTCTCCCGAACCAGCAGGGACGCGACGAGGCGCCGTACACCTATGACGCGCGCACTCCCCTCACGTACAACCCGAACGGACTGGACACCGAAGGCATCGTCCGGAGCGCCGACGGGAGTTTCTGGCTCGCCGACGAATACGGGCCCTCCCTGGTGCACGTCTCCGCGCGCGGGAAGGTCCTCACGCGGTACGTGCCCGAGGGGCTCGGCCTCACCGGCGCGGACTACCCGGTCGTGGAGGCGCTGCCCTCCGTGCTGCTGCACCGGAAGACCAACCGCGGTTTCGAAGGGCTCGCCCAGCTGCCGGGCGGCGACCTGGTGATGGCCGTGCAGAGCCCGCTGTCCCTGCCCGACACGGAGGCCGGGGAGGCGTCGCGCACGACGCGACTGCTGCGCTTCTCGCCGAAGAAGAAGGCGATCACCGCGGAGTACGCGTACCGCTTCGACCCGGTGAACGTGGTGGACCCGAGCGAGGACGACACCTCCGAGCTGAAGATCTCGTCGGTGGTGGCCGTCGGCGGGAACCGGCTGTTGGTCGAGGAACGCACCGACAAGGCCGCGCGGCTGCACCTGGTACGTCTGGACCGAGCGGCGAACATCCTCGGCAGCCGCTGGGACGACGACACGACGTCTCCGTCGCTCGAGCAGCTTGACGACCCGGCGACGTCGGGTGTGCCGGTGCTGCGCAAGCGGCTGGTCGTCGACCTGGGCACGGTCGCCGGTGTGCCCGGGAAGATCGAGGGCATCGCGCGCGTGGACCACGACACGCTGGCCCTGATCAACGACAACGACTTCGGGATGACGGACGGCGCGGACGCGTTCGACGACGAGGGCCGGCTGGTCGACAGCGGCATCGAGACGTCCGTGATCTACGTGCGCCTCCCGCACGGCATCTGACGTCGCACTCAAGACGGAAGGCGTCGGGGAGCGGTACGCGCGCGTGCCGCTCCCTTCCGGGCTCCTACGGCAACTCGTCCGCCGGCGGCGGCAGCAGCGACTCCAAGCCGCTCGGCAAACCACTCGGCAGCTCCGTCGGGAACCCGGACGGCAGTGAGGTCGGCAGGTCGCTCGGCAGTCGGCTGGGGAGTTCGGTCGGGATGCTGAAGGACGGCCTGGGCGAGCCGCTCGTGCTGCTCTCCGCGGGCGGTTTCTCGTCGGGCGAGCCATCACTGCCCGTTGCCATCAGGACCACGGCCACGACGGCTCCGACGGCCACGATCGCAACGAGCAGGATGAGGAGCGGACCGGGCCGCCGTCGCGGTCCACCGCCTCCGCCGGGCGGTTCCGAGGGCGGCGGGCCACCGTACGAGGGCGGGCCGCTGTTCCCCGGGGGCGGACCGTATCCTCCATGCGTCCCGTATCCCCCGGTGGGAGGCGGTCCGAAGCCGCCACCCGGAGGCGGCGTGTCACCAGGCGGTCCTGGCGGCTGAGGCGGTACGGGCGGCATGGCCATACCGTCCAGAGTCGCCGCGTAAGGGTCAGGGCGCGACCCCCACAGGGGAGTTAATACGCGCCCATGCCATGGATCGCACGATTCCGGAACATTGCGCGAGGAAGTCGATCGTCAAGCCGTACCGCGTGTGACCGGGTCTCTCGACCTGCGGTCACACGCGGTCGGGCACACGCGCGTGCCTCGGCCTCAGCCGCGCGCGCCCAGCAGGTGGTCCATCGCCAGCTGGTCCAGGCGCTCGAAGGCCATCCCGCGCGCGGCGGCCGCCTCGACGTCGAACTCCTCGAAGGCCGTACGGTCCGCGAGCAGCGCCTTGAGGCCGTCCGCCGCCGTCGGCTGCGCCAGCTCGTCCAGACGAGAGGCACGCAGCGCCTCCTGAACCTCCGGGTCCGCGCGGAAGGCGGCCGAACGCTCCTTCAGGATCAGGTAGTTGCGCATGCAGCCCGCGGCCGAGGCCCACACGCCGTCGAGGTCCTCGGTCCGCGGCGGCTTGAAGTCGAAGTGGCGCGGGCCGGCGTAACCGGCGCTCTCCAGGAGGTCGACCAGCCAGAAGGCGGCACGCAGGTCGCCCGCGCCGAAGCGCAGATCCTGGTCGTACTTGATGCCGGACTGGCCGTTGAGGTCGATATGGAAGAGCTTGCCCGCCCACAGGGCCTGCGCGATGCCGTGCGGGAAGTTCAGCCCGGCCATCTGCTCGTGACCGACCTCGGGGTTCACGCCGTACAGGTCGGGGCGCTCCAGGCGCTCGATGAACGCCAGCGCGTGGCCGACGGTGGGCAGCAGGATGTCGCCGCGCGGCTCGTTCGGCTTGGGCTCGATCGCGAACTTCAGGTCGTAGCCCTGGGAGGTGACGTACTCGCCGAGGAGGTCGAAGGCCTCCTTCATGCGGTCGAGGGCCACGCGCACGTCCTTGGCGCCGCCGGACTCGGCGCCCTCGCGGCCACCCCAGGCCACATATGTCTGCGCGCCGAGTTCGACCGCGAGGTCGATGTTGCGGATCGTCTTGCGCAGGGCGTAACGGCGGACGTCGCGGTCGTTGGCGGTGAAGGCGCCGTCCTTGAAGACGGGGTGCGTGAAGAGGTTGGTGGTGGCCATCGGCACGGTCATGCCGGTCGTGTCGAGGGCCTCGCGGAAGCGCTTGATGTGCGCCTCGCGCTCGGTGTCGGAGGACCCGAAGGGGATCAGGTCGTCGTCGTGGAAGGTGACGCCGTAGGCGCCGAGCTCGGCCAGGCGCTGCACCGTCTCGACCGGGTCGAGGGCACGGCGGGTGGCGTCGCCGAAGGGGTCCCGTCCCTGCCAGCCGACGGTCCACAGGCCGAAGGTGAACCTGTCCTCGGGGGTGGGCTGGTGGCTCATGCCGCGGCTCCTTGCTTGCTGACGACTGCTTGCACGACTCGCTACGACTATTTCGTCATGGCACTTTACAAATTAGTATGCCCACGCGTCCCTGGGAAGGGACAAGATGTCCCTGAAGGGGTCCGGTCCGGGTCGTGACACTCCGGGCACCCTCGAAACAGCAGGTCCGTTCCCGTAGAGCCGCGGAAAAGGGAGAGCCCGATGTCAGCAGCCGAGGGTCCGCTCGTCGTCGGCGTGGACACGTCCACCCAGTCCACGAAGGCGCTGGTCGTCGACGCGTCGACCGGGCGGGTCGTCGCGAGCGGCCAGGCCGGGCACACGGTGTCCTCCGGGGCCGGCCGCGAGAGCGACCCGCGCCAGTGGTGGGACGCCCTGTGCGAGGCGCTGCGCCAGTGCGGCGACGCCGCGCACGAGGCCGCCGCGGTGTCGGTCGGCGGGCAGCAGCACGGCCTGGTCACACTCGACGACCGGGGCGAGCCGGTCCGTCCGGCGCTGCTGTGGAACGACGTGCGCTCGGCGCCGCAGGCCCGCCGTCTGACGGAGGAGCTCGGCGGCGCGAAGTTCTGGGCCGAGCGCACGGGTTCCGTCCCTGCCGCGTCCTTCACGGTCACGAAGTGGGCCTGGCTGGCCGAGAACGAGCCGGAGTCCGTCCGGGCCACCAAGGCCGTACGCCTCCCCCACGACTACCTCACCGAACGCCTCACGGGGCAGGGCACGACCGACCGGGGCGACGTCTCCGGTACGGGCTGGTGGGCCTCCGGGACGGAGTCGTACGACGACGAGATCCTCGCGCACGTGGGGCTCGACCCGGCGCTGCTGCCCCGTGTGGTGCGGCCCGGTGAGATCGCGGGCACCGTGCGCGACAGCCATGACCTGCCGTTCTCCAAGGGCACCCTGGTGGCGCCCGGCACCGGCGACAACGCCGCCGCCGCGTTGGGACTCGGCCTGCGCCCCGGCATGCCCGTGCTGAGCCTCGGCACATCGGGCACGGTGTACGCCGTGTCGAAGCGGCGCCCCGCCGACCCGACCGGGACGGTGGCGGGCTTCGCCGACGCGCACGGCGACTGGCTGCCGCTGGCCTGCACCCTGAACTGCACGCTCGCCGTCGACCGCCTGGCGACCCTGCTGGGCCTGGACCGCGAGGCCGTGGAGCCCACCACCGGTCTCACGCTCCTGCCGTACCTGGACGGCGAGCGCACGCCCAACCTGCCGAACGCCTCCGGCATCCTGCATGGCCTGCGCCACGACACGACCGGGGGCCAGCTCCTCCAGGCCGCCTACGACGGTGCCGTGCACGCCCTGCTGGGCGCCCTCGACCTGGTGCTCGACGAGGACGCGGACCGCTCGGCCCCGCTGCTGCTGATCGGCGGCGGCGCCCGGGGCACGGCCTGGCAGCAGACCGTACGACGGCTGTCGGGGCGCCCCGTGCAGGTCCCCGAGGCCAGGGAACTGGTCGCGCTCGGCGCCGCCGCCCAGGCGGCCGGCCTGCTGACCGGCGAGGATCCGGCGGCGGTCGCCCGGCGCTGGAACACCACGCGTGGGCCGGTACTGGACGCCATCGAGCGGGACGAGGAGACGCTGACCAGGATCAGCGGGGTACTCTCCGACGCGGCCCCGCTGCTGGAGCGGAGCCCTGAGGCGCACTGAGGACTGACGGAGGAATGACCGCACCGCTGCACCAGGCCCACCCGACCGGCGCCGGGCGCGCGCTGCCCAACACCCAGCAGGGCATGCGCCGCCGCAATCTCGCGCGGGTGATGCACACGGTCAGCGCCGAGGGGCCGCTCTCCCGTGCCGCTGTCGCCTCCCGTATCGAGCTGACGCGTGCGGCGGTGTCCACCCTCGTCGACGAGCTGATCCGCTCGGGGCTGCTGGAGGAACTCGGTCCCGAGCGGCCGGGCCGGGTGGGCCGTCCCGGGTCGGCGCTCGCGGTCAGCGGGCACGGTCCGGCCGGGATAGGCGCGGAGATCGGCGTCGACCATCTCGCTGTCTGTGCCGTCGATCTGCGCGGGGAGGTGCGCTCCAGGGCGGTGCGGCACGGAGCGAACCGGGGCCGGGCGCCCGAACCGGTGATCGAGGAACTCGACGCGCTGGTGCGCCGGGTCGTCGACGAAGCCGAACGCGAAGGGCTGTGGCCCGCCGGCCTGGCGGTCGCCGTGCCGGGTCTGGTGGCGCGCGACGCCCGCACGGTCGTACGCGCCCCGAACCTCGACTGGCACGACACCGACCTGGCCGCCCTGCTCCCCGCGGACTACCCCCTGACCGTGGGCAACGAGGCCGATTTCGGTGCGCTCGCCGAACTCTGGCTCGGCGACGACACCCCTCGTGACTTCCTGCATGTGTCCGCGGAGATCGGCATCGGTGCGGGCGTCGTCGTGGACGGGGGGCTGCTGCGTGGAACGCGCGGCTTCGCGGGCGAGTTGGGCCATGTGCCCGTTCAACCCGACGGACCTGAGTGCCCGTGCGGGGGGCGCGGTTGCCTGGAGCAGTACGCCGGTGAGGAGGCGGTGCTGCGCGCGGCCGGACTGGAGCCCGGCGAGGACCGTGTCGGACTGCTCGCCGGTCGGGCCGCCGAGGGGGACGAGGACGTACGGCGTGCCTTGCGCGACGCGGGAACGGCGCTCGGTATCGCGCTGACCGGCGCCGTCAATCTGCTGGACCCCGAGAGCGTGGTGCTGGGCGGTGCGCTGGCCGGGCTCGCGCCCTGGCTGCTGCCGTCACTGGAGGCCGAACTGGACCGGCGCACCGCGGGACCGGCCTGTCCGGTGTCCGTGTCTCGGCTGGGTCCCGAGGGGCCGTTGCTGGGGGCCGCGCACTCCGTGGTGCGAGCGGTGCTGGATGATCCGGCCGCGGTGGCGGAACGGGTCTGATTCCGGGCGAGGTCGGCCCGACCCCAGAGCAACGGGGCCGAATCCAGGCCGTGTTCACTCATGTGAGTGACCGAGTTATCCACATTCTCACGGCTGTCCACGGAAACCCGGCGTGCTCTTCTGCCCAACCCACCAGCGCCGTAACGTGATTCACGCGAGGCGCAGCCATCGTGTCGGCGTCATCCCGAGCGCAGAGCCGACACCGCGGATGTCCTCGACGACTCCTCCCCGACCGGACTTTCGCAGAACGGAGCTGTGCAGCGATGAGCGACCCCCGGATCCTCACCGTCCGGCCCGAGCCCGGCGAGTACGCCTGGACGTTCGGCGGCGCGCCGCCCGTGGCGCGCGTCGCGCCTGGTACGGTCCTCGACCTGTACACGGAGGACTCCTTCGCGGGACGGGTGCGGTCGGAGAAGGACCTGGTCTCGGAGGTGTGCGAATTCCCTTACCTCAACCCCCAGACGGGGCCCTTCCACATCGAGGGCGCCGAGCCGGGTGACACGATCGCCGTGCACTTCGTGTCGATCGAACCGGCCCGGGACTGGGCGGCGTCGACCACCGTCCCGCTGTTCGGCGCGCTCACCTCCACACACACCACGGCCACGCTGCAGCCGCCCCTGCCGGAGACCGTCTGGATCTGGCAGCTCGACCGGACGCGGCGTACGGCGCTGTTCCAGGCCCACGACAGTGACATCGAGGCCGAGCTACCCATGGACCCGATGCACGGCACCGTCGGGGTGGCGCCCGCCAATCTGGAGGTGCGTTCAGCGCTGGTGCCCGACGCGCACGGCGGGAACATGGACACACCGGAGATGCGGGCGGGCGTCACCTGCTATCTCGGGGTGAACGTCGAGGGCGCGCTGCTCAGCCTCGGCGACGGCCACGCCCGGCAGGGTGAGGGCGAGACCTGTGGGGTCGCGGTCGAGTGCGCCATGAACACCGTCGTGATCGTCGAGCTGCTCAAAGAGCTCGCGACGCCCTGGCCCCGGATCGAGTCGGACACACACATCATCTCGACGGGCTCGGCACGGCCGTTGGAGGACGCGTTCCGGATATCCCAGGTCGACCTGGTGCGGTGGCTGGTGCGGGACTACGGGTTCAGTGAGCTGGACGCGTATCAGTTCGCGACGCAGGCGGTCGAGTCACCGCTGGCCAACGTGTGCGACACCAACTACACATGTGTGGCCAAGATCCGCAAACAGTGGCTGCCCGCGCGCGAGACGCACCGCGGAGTGCATGCGCGACTGAGGGAGACGGCGGCGACGCTGCACTGAGCGCCCCACCGCACTCGACGACGCTTCGCTGAGCGCCCGGCCACTCGACAGCGACCTGCGGCCGAGCACAACACGGAAAGGTAATCGTCCCTTTGGAACGCCCAAGACCACATCTGCAACGCGCAAGACCACGTCTGGAACGCGCAAGACTGCATCTCAGCCGCCGGCAGATCCTGCAAGGCACGGCTCTCGCCGCCGTCCCGTACGCCCTGCTCCCCGAATGGCGGGCCGGAACGCACGTCCCGGGCCCGGACTACCCGCTCGCCGAGTGGCGGCCGGCGAGCACCGCCAACTACACGGTGGCGAACCGCCCCACGACCCATCCAATCGACCGGGTGATCATCCACGTGACACAGACCCGCTACCCCAAGACCCTGTCCGTCTTCCAGCTCCCCAAGCACAAGGTGTCCGCCCACTACGTCATCCGGTCGGCCGACGGACACACCTCCCAGTGCGTTCGCGAGGCGGACATCGCCTGGCACGCCGGGGACTGGGACCACAACACGCGCAGCGTCGGCATAGAGCACGAGGGCTGGGTGGACCAACCCGCCTACTTCACCGACGTCCTGTACGAGACGTCGGCCCGCCTCACTGCCTCGATCTGCGCCAGGCACGGCATACCGAAGGACCGGACGCACATCATCGGGCACCGTGAGGTGCCGGGCACCGACCACACCGATCCCGGTCCGCACTGGGACTGGACGCGTTACATACGGCTGGTGAACGCGGCCTGAGGGTCGCACATCTGCGCCGGTGTGCCCGTCGTTCGGGTGCCCCTCGTCGAAAAGGTTGTCCGCGCGCGTACTCGGAGTGACGATGTCCCCAGCCGCATTGCATCGCCGGGAGGCCGAGTTGACCGATCCGTGGGTGGCTCTGGAGCCGGGAGCCGACCCCGCCGAGCGCGTACAGGTGCTGCGTCGTGCGCATGAGACGTTCACCGAGGTGGGCACCGTGCCGAAGCCGGTGCGTGGCGTGGTGGCCGACTCGTGGCGGCGTTCCGCGCGGGCCGGTGTCGGTCCGGACGGGACGGCGTGCGTGGAGCTGGCCGACGGCGACCTCGGCAGCTATCGCGCGGAGCATCCGCTGGCGCGGGTGATGCCGCTGTTCCGGGAGCTGTTGGGCACGTTCGCCTCGGACGGCGAGCATCTGCTCGCGGTGTGCGACGCGCACGGCAGGCTCCTGTGGGTCGAGGGCCATCCGACGACGCGGCGCAGGGCGGATCGGATGAACTTCGTGCCGGGGGCTCGGTGGGCGGAGAGCGCGGTCGGGACGAACGCGCCGGGCACGGCGGTCGCCGTGGACCGTCCGGTGCAGGTGTTCGCGGCCGAGCACTTCATACGCCGGGTGCAGCCCTGGACCTGTGCGGCGGCGCCGGTGCACGATCCGCGCACCGGGCGGGTGCTCGGGGCGGTGGACATCACCGGCGGTGACGGGCTGGCGCATCCGCACAGCCTGGGGTTCGTGCAGGCGGTCGCGCGTGCCGCGGAGTCCCATCTGGCACTGCTCGCGCCGCAGCTGCCCGCCGCCGACACGCTGGAGCTGTCGGCACTGGGGCGCGACGAGGCGCAGTTGCTCATCGCCGGCCGCCGGGTGCGGCTCAGTCGCCGGCACAGCGAGATCCTGGTGCTGCTGGCGCGTCACCCGGAGGGGCTGACCGGCGACGAGTTGCTGTGCGCGCTGTACGAAGACGAGTCGGTGCCGCCGGTGACCCTGCGCGCCGAACTGGCCCGTCTGCGCCGCATGCTCGGCCCCGGCCTGCTCGACTCCCGGCCCTACCGGCTCACGGTACCGGTCGAGTCGGATGTCACGGTCGTCGAACGCCGCCTGGAGACCGGCGCGGTCACGGCGGCGGCCACGGCGTACACGGGCCCGCTGCTGCCCGGTTCCCAGGCGCCGGCGGTCGTACGGCTCAGGCGTCTTCTCGCCGACGGACTGCGTACGGCGCTGATCGCCCGCCACGATCCCGACCTGCTGGCGGACTGGGCGCACGCGCCGTGGGGCGAGGACGACATCGACGTATGGCGGGCACTGGCCGCGGTGCGCCCGACGGCGGCGGTTCGGTACCGGCTCGCCTCGCTGGAGTCCGAACTCTCGGCACCGCCCGCCTGGGATCGGAGGCCGACGCACTGATCGAACCACCGCCCCCAGGAGCCCCGGCCCACGCAACGTACATGCAACCTCGCCGTCCCTAGCCTCACGCGGAGAGCTGCCCAACGGCGGGCAGCGCTTCTTCGGGAGGCAGAGCAGTATGACCCGTTACGCGGCGCCCGGCACCGAGGGTGCGATCGTCTCCTACCAGGCGCGCTACGACCACTTCATCGGCGGTGAGTACGTGCCGCCGATCCGGGGGCAGTACTTCGACAACCCGACGCCGGTGAACGGGCAGCCGTTCACCGAGATCGCGCGGGGCACCGCGGAGGACGTGGAGCGGGCGCTGGACGCGGCGCACGCGGCCGCCCCCGCCTGGGGGCGGACGTCGGTGACCGAGCGCGCCGGCATCCTGCTGAAGATCGCCGACCGTATGGAGGCGAATCTGGAGAAGCTGGCCGTCGCGGAGAGCTGGGAGAACGGCAAGCCGGTGCGCGAGACGCTGGCGGCCGACATTCCGCTGGCCATCGACCACTTCCGCTACTTCGCGGGCGCGATCAGGGCCCAGGAGGGCTCGCTGGGCGAGGTCGACGACGACACGGTGGCGTACCACTTCCACGAGCCGCTCGGCGTGGTCGCGCAGATCATCCCGTGGAACTTCCCGATCCTCATGGCGACATGGAAGCTGGCTCCGGCGCTGGCCGCGGGCAACGCCGTCGTGCTCAAGCCGGCCGAACAGACCCCCGCGTCCATCCATTACTGGCTCAGCCTGGTCGCCGACCTGCTCCCGCCCGGCGTGCTCAACATCGTCAACGGCTTCGGCGTGGAGGCGGGCAAGCCGCTGGCGTCCAGCCCCAGGGTGGCCAAAGTGGCGTTCACCGGGGAGACCACGACCGGCCGGCTGATCATGCAGTACGCCTCCGAGAACATCACCCCGGTCACCCTCGAACTCGGCGGCAAGTCCCCGAACATCTTCTTCGACGACGTCTGGGCGGCGAACGACGACTTCCGCGACAAGGCGCTCGAAGGCTTCACGATGTTCGCGCTCAACCAGGGCGAGGTGTGCACATGCCCGTCCCGGGCGCTGGTGCAGCGCGGCAACTACGCCGAGTTCATGGAGGCGGCGATCGCCCGTACCGAGCTGATCAAGACCGGTCATCCGCTCGACACGGACACGATGATCGGCGCCCAGGCCTCCAACGACCAGTTGGAGAAGATCCTCTCCTACCTCGACATCGGCCGTCAGGAAGGCGCCCGGGTCCTCACCGGTGGCGAACGCATCGAGCACGACGGTGAGTTGAAGGGTGGATATTACGTCCAGCCCACCATCTTCGAGGGCGACAACCGCATGCGGATCTTCCAGGAGGAGATCTTCGGGCCGGTCGTCTCGGTGACGTCCTTCGACGACTTCGACGACGCCATCAAGATCGCCAACGACACGTTGTACGGCCTCGGCGCGGGCGTATGGACGCGGGACATCAACACCGCGTACCGCGCGGGCCGCGCGATCCAGGCGGGCCGCGTCTGGACGAACTGCTACCACGCCTACCCGGCGCACGCGGCGTTCGGCGGTTACAAGGGGTCGGGCATCGGGCGTGAGACGCACAAGATGATGCTTGAGCACTACCAGCAGACGAAGAACATTCTTTGTTCCTACAGCCCTAAGAAGCTCGGGTTCTTCTAGAGCCTGAAGTCGGTTGCCTGGAGACATCGTTGCGCTTCAGGCAACCCGACGCAGAAGTCACATCCGCGTGGGGTCCTTCAATCTGGGATAGACGGCGATGGAGTGGAGCCAGGATCATCCTGGCTCCACTCCGTGGTGCGGGCGTGTCACCGGAACTGTGCGAAGAACCTCCAGATCTCTGCTTTCGTCCAGGTGGTGACGCCGCTTTCGCCGGAGGAGCCGTCGACCGGACCGGGTACGTGGCCTCCGTCGAACGCGGCCCATTGGACCGGGTATCCGGCTCGGCAGCCCGAGTAGGTGGTGGTGATGTGCGTTCGACTGCCCGGCGCGGGCTCGCGCGGGCTCTGGGGGGTGCAGCCGTTGTTGCTGACGAATCTGTCGCGCAGGGACCGTCCTTGCGCGATGTTGAGGACGGAGTCGCTGACGCCGTGGATTCCGAAGTAGGCGATGGGCTGGTTGCCGCCACTGCACCCGCTGATCTGAGCGCCGGACATGACCACGACGGCCCTGAAGGCGTTCGCCCGGCTGCATGCGAGGGCGTAGCTCATACCGCCGCCCCAGCTGAATCCCGTGGCGAAGCGCTGTGCCGGGTTGACACAGAGGCCGCCCTCGATTCGCCCGATCATGTCGTCGACGAAGGTCACGTCCTCACCGCCCGAATTGGCCCAGCCGTTGCCGAGGCCCTGGGGGGCGACGAGGATGGCGTTGTTGTTCGACTGTTCCTGCTGGCCGTAGTAGGACCAGGCGGTCCCGCTCGTTCCGCCCGCGGCGACCTCGCCGGCGGTTCCGCCCCGCCAGTGGAACGCGAAGATCAGCCGGTAGGGGTGGCTGTTGTCGTAGTTGGCGGGAACCCTGAGGATGAAGCTGCGGCTCTTACCGCCGCTCTGAATCGTGTGCGTACCGCTCGCCAGAGTCGGGGCGCTGCCGCATCCGCCACCGCCACCGCCACCAGACGACAGCTTGACCATCTGCCATTGCTGGTTGGCGCCGCCCCAGTCGGTGTACTGGACGACGTTGGCGCCGTCGGCGGTGGAACCGCCCTGCACCTCCACTGCCTTGCCGCTGTTGCGGTTGATCAGCCGGACGTGGCCCGCGTCGGAGTCGGCCAGGCGGAACTGCTGGTTGGCCCCGTTCTGGTCGGCCCACTGCTGGATCGCGGCACCGTCGGCGGTCGAGGCGCCGGCCACGTCGAGGACCTTGCCCGAATGCCGGGCCTTGAGCCGGTAGAAGCCGCCGCCGGAGTCCACGAACTGCCACTGCTGGTTGGCTCCGTCGTGGCGCGTCCACTGGCTGACCCGCGCGCCGTCGGCGGTGGACGTGCCAGAGACGTCCAGCGCCTTGCCGCTGTCGCGATTGACCAGGACATACCAGGCATTGGTGTCCACCGTCGCCGCCTCGGCGGGCGCCGGATTCAACACGGCGAGCATGCCGATCGCGAGGGTCGCCGCCACCACGGCGGCGACCCGGGACCACCAGCGATGTCTTCGTGGACGGGCGGGGGAAGCCGCACCGTAGGTCTTCATCGATTCACCCTTTCGTTTGCGGCAGGACCCCTCACGTGCGGGTCCAGCGTTGGTTGCTGCCGTTCGAGCAGGCATAGAGCTGGATCAGCGTGCCGTTGGCGGCGCCGGCTCCGACGGCGTCGAGGCAGAGGCCGGACTGGACGCCGACGATGGATCCGTCGGAGTTGAGGCGCCATTTCTGGTTGTCGCCGCCCCAGCAGCTGTAGATCTGGACTTTGGTGCCGTTGCCGGTGCCGGCGGCGTCCAGGCACTTGTTGCCGTAGACCCTGAGTTCGCCGGCGGCGGTTGGCGTCCACTGCTGATTGGTGCTGCTGTGGCAGTCCCACAGCTGGACCTGGGTGCCGTCGGTGGTACTGGCGTTCGGCACGTCCAGGCAGCGGCCCGATCCGACGCCCTTGATCAGTCCGGAATCCCCAGGGGGCGTAGTGGAGCCGCCGTTGAGTGCGTTGAGGACGGCGGTGTAGGCGGGCTTCTTGCTGCCGTCGCCGTTGAACAGCAGCGGCGTTTGCTCCGATCGCCAGGAGTCGGTGTCGCGCACACCCCAGACGGTGATGCCCAGGCAGCGCGGGACGGCCAGGCAGTCGTTGGTCACGTTGGCGTAGGTCGTGGCCGGGGCGCCCTGGATGTCGAGTTCGGTGATGGCCACGTCGACGCCGAGGGCGGCGAAGTTCTGCAGGGTCGTGCGGAAGTTGCTGTTGTAGGGGCTGCCGCTGTTGAAGTGCGACTGGAAGCCGACGCAGTCGATCGGCACGCCGCGCTGCTTGAAGTCTCGGACCATGGCGTACATGGCCTGGGTTTTGGCCCAGGTCCAGTCCTCGACGTTGTAGTCGTTGTAGCAGAGCTTGGCGGCCGGGTCGGCGGCGCGCGCGGTGCGGAAGGCGACCTCGATCCAGTCGTTGCCGGTGCGTTGCAGGTTGGAGTCGCGCCGGGCTCCCGAACTGCCGTCGGCGAAGGCCTCGTTCACGACGTCCCACTGGGCGATCTTGCCCTTGTAGTGGGCCATCACGCCGTTGATGTGATTGATCATCGCCTGGCGCAGCGTGCTGCCGCTGAGGCTCTGCATCCAGCCGGGCTGCTGGGAGTGCCAGGCCAGGGTGTGGCCGCGCACCTGCTTGCCGTTCTGCACCGCCCAGTTGTACACGCGGTCACCGGCGGTGAAGTTGAACTGGCCGCGCTGTGGTTCGGTGGCGTCGATCTTCATCTCGTTCTCGGCCGTCACCGAGTTGAACTCACGGCCCGCGATCGTCGTGTACGCCGAGTCGCCCAGCCTGCCCGAGGCGATGGCGGTGCCGAAGTAGCGGCCGCTCTGCGCCGCCGCGGCGCCGAGCGTGCTCTCTGCGGCGTGTGCGGGCGGTGGCGCGGCCAGCGTGGCGACCGTACCGACGACGCCGACGACCAGCGCCAACAGCAGGCCGCGGATCTTCCGGCGGATAACGGGTCTGGGAAGGGCATACGAGCCCATGGCTGTGCCTCCAAGGTAGAAATCACGGAAGGACTGAAGCGCAGGGGAATGCGTCGTCCGCTCCCACTCGGCAGACGGACGGGGCGGGCCGGAACCCGGGCAGCACGGAGTCACCGGACCCCGCGGTCATGGGATCGGGACGATCTCAACCGGCACTTACGGCACCGGTCGGCGGTCGGGTGCCGTACGGCGGGCGGCGGCGGTGTTTCGACACAGGCATGGGGGTACTCCATCGCGGCTCAGCCGGGGGACCGCCACGCGCCGTCGCGTACCTCTCCGACTGCGCGAAGAGCCAGGATGCGCTGGTGCGAACCTCACCGGAACGTGACGGGGTGGCGCAGGTGCTTTGGTGCGCGGATCTGTCGTGCAGCTGTGCGTGGATCTGCCGTGCAGCACAGATGACCCAGGGCCGTCATAGTTCGATATCTCGAACTATGATCGGGTTCTCAGGCAGGGATGATTGAGGTATTGACGATGGACCGTCAATACCTCCCGCAGAAGAAATTTCGATTCTCCGCTCGAAACATTCGAGAATCACACCTTGAACTGGCAAGCCGTATCACAAACTCCGGAGCGCTTCTGATCAGCGCGACATCCTGTCAAGCCCAGAGGGGGAGGCACTGTTTGTGGACAGATCAGCGACAGACCTTGACCAGAGAGCCTCGCATTCCTAGCTTGTGGCGTCGAAGCATCCGGGAATTCTTCGAAACTTTCGCGATTGCCCTGCACCTGCACGTCCACTCCGCGGTTCATCGGGGTCACCTCACCCCCGCCCCCCAAAGGAGACCCTCTGATGTGGTTTCGCCACCCCTCCCCGGTCCGTCTCAGACGCTTACTCGCCGTCCTCGCGCCCTTGCTGCTCGTGGCAACCTTCCTCGGTGCCCAGCCCGCCGGCGCGGCGACCGTAGACCCCAACGCCTCGTATGTGCTGGTCAACCGCAACAGCGGCAAGGCCCTGGATGTCTACAACATGGCGACCAACGACGGCGCCCGCATCACCCAGTGGACCAGGAACGATCAGAACCAGCAGCAGTGGCAGTTCGTCGATTCCGGGGGCGGCTACTACCGCATCAAGTCCCGCCATTCGGGCAAGGTGCTGGACGTCTACAACTGGTCCACCGCGAACGGCGGCGCGATCGTCCAGTGGACCGACCTGAACGCCACCAACCAGCAGTGGCGGCTGGCCGACAGCTCGGACGGCTACGTGAGGCTCATCTCGCGCCACAGCAACAAGGCTCTCGAAGTGCAAGGCGCCTCCACCGCCGACAGCGCGAACGTCGTCCAGTACGACGACTGGGGCGGCACCAACCAGCAGTGGCAACTCGTCAAGGTCGGCGGCGACACCCCCGGCCCATGCGATCTTCCGTCGACCTATCGCTGGACATCAACGGGCGCGCTGGCGCAGCCCAAGCCGGGGTGGGTCTCGCTCAAGGACTTCACCGTCGCTCCCTACAACGGCAGGCAACTGGTCTATGCGACGACGCACGACACGGGGACGAGTTGGGGTTCGATGAACTTCGGCCTGTTCACCAACTGGTCGGAGATGGCCTCGGCCAGCCAGAACACGATGTCGTCCTCCACCGTCGCGCCCACGCTCTTCTACTTCGCGCCGAAGAACATCTGGGTGCTCGCCTACCAGTGGGGCGGGACCGCCTTCTCCTACCGGACGTCGAACGACCCGACCAACCCGAATGGCTGGTCATCACAGCAGGTGCTCTCCACCGCCGGTATCGGCGACTCCGGGACAGGACCCATCGACCAGACGCTCATCGGTGACGGGACGAACATGTACCTGTTCTTCGCCGGTGACAACGGCAAGATCTACCGGGCCAGTATGCCGATCGGGAACTTCCCGGGCAGCTTCGGCACGACCTCGACAGTGGTCATGAGCGATACGACGAACAACCTCTTCGAAGCCCCGCAGGTCTACAAGCTGCAGGGCCAGAACCGCTACCTCATGATCGTCGAGGCGATCGGCTCGCAGGGCCGCTACTTCCGCTCGTTCACGGCCACCAGTCTGAACGGTTCTTGGACACCCCAGGCCGCGACCGAGAGCAATCCCTTCGCCGGCAAGGCCAACAGCGGCGCCACCTGGACCAACGACATCAGCCATGGCGAACTGATCCGCACCAGCGCCGATCAGACCATGACCGTCGATCCCTGCAATCTGCAGTTGCTCTACCAGGGGCGCAGCCCCAACTCCGGCGGCGACTACGGCCTCCTGCCCTACCGTCCGGGTCTGCTGACACTGCAGCGCTGACGGCGTGACCCGAGTCCGGCTCCGGTAGGAAGCCGGCGTGGCGGGCTCGGCGGAAGGCCGAGCCCGCCTGGGTCACGCGACAACGTCAGCGCTCATACGGCGACGGAGCGCGGGGTCGGGCAACGCTCACCAGCCCGAGGGCCGTCCCGTAACGCGGTGCCGCCACCGGTGGCGTTCGCCTACGGTCCAGGCGCACCGGGTCGCCCGGTGCGCTGCGGCGGACGAGCCAGGCTTCGGTGATGTGGGTGAACATCGCCTCAGCCGCACCGCTCGGGTCGTGGGCGGCGATGCGCTCGTACACGCGGCGATGGCCGCGATTGGAGGCGACGCACATCGCGCGCTCAGGCCGGCCCATGTACCGCGCGGTGTTGACGACCTGGCTCTCCAGCTCACGCCAAGGGAGGTGTTGCGGCGGCGTCTTGCCATCCTGCAGAGAACCCTTCGCCCCACGGGGCCGCCCCCCTGAACGCCCGTCCGACCGGCCCGAGGGCGACCGGATACAGTGCGCGAGACGGCAGCCTGGTTTGTGAGGGGAAGCGTGACCGACACCAGCGGCACCCGACCCGCCGACAGTGAAGCGCAAGCTCCGCGGCAGAGCCGACTGCTCCGCCTGATGCGCTACCTCCCCCTGATCGCCCCCGTGCTGCTGTGGGCCGTGCCCTGCTGGGTGCTGGTGCACACCGGCCAGCACTGGCCGCTGCCCGTCACGCTGGTCGGCACCGCCCTGTTCGCCCTCGGCCTCGTCGGTATGCCGCTCGCGATGGTGCGCGGCCACGGCCGGCGCCAGCAGGACCGGGCGGCGATCGTCGGTGACACGCTGCTGGGCTCCAGCTGGGTTCTGTTCACCTGGTCCATTCTGCTCGGCGTCCCATTGCGGATCGCCCTGACCGTGGCCGGCGTCGGCGAGAGTCAGGACCGGGCCCGAATCGTCACCTGGGTCGTCCTCGGCATCACCGCCGTACTGCTCGCCTGGGGGTACGCCGAGGCCCGCCGTGTGCCGCGCGTGCGCCGCCTCGACGTGCAACTCCCGCGGCTGGGTGCCGGGTTGGACGGCATCCGCGTGGTCCTCATCACCGACACCCACTACGGCCCGCTCGATCGCGCTCGCTGGTCGGCGCGGGTGTGCGAGACGGTGAACACTCTGGAAGCCGACCTGGTCTGCCACACCGGCGACATCGCGGACGGCACAGCCGAACGCCGCCGCGCCCAGGCCGTCCCACTCGGTACCGTGCGGGCCACCCGGGCCCGTGTATACGTCACCGGCAACCACGAGTACTACAGCGAGGCCCAGGGCTGGGTCGACCTGATGGGCGAGCTGGGCTGGGAGCCGCTGCGCAACCGCCATCTGCTGCTCGAACGCGGAGGCGACACCCTCGTGGTCGCCGGCGTGGATGACGTCACCGCCGAGTCCTCCGGCCTGGCCGGCCACCGCGCCCACCTCGCCGGAGCCCTGGACGGCGCCGACCCCGACCTACCCGTACTGCTCTTGGCACACCAGCCCAAGTTCGTCGACCGGGCGGCAGCCGACGGCATCGACCTCCAACTCTCCGGCCACACCCACGGCGGCCAGATCTGGCCCTTCCACCACCTGGTCCGCATCGACCAACCCGCCCTCGCCGGCCTCAGCCACCACGGCACCCGCACCCTCCTCTACCCCAGCCGCGGCACCGGCTTCTGGGGCCCGCCGTTCCGCGTCTTCGCCCCCAGCGAGATCACCCTGCTCGTGCTCCGCTCCCCGCACCTGCGCACCTCGCCGTAGCACTGGACGGGCCAACACATCCGCTCGGAACAGTCCACGAGCCGAGGGGTGCGGCGTCGACAGATGACCAAGCCCGTCTCGCCGAGGACAAGATCCGGACCATCCGGGCCGACCAGTCCAACGAACCATGCCTGGCCACGTCTTACGCAGGTCAGCGACACCTGACGCCTGTACCACCAGCAGACGAAGAACATTCTTTGTTCTTACAGCACTCAGAAACTTGGCTTCTTCTAGAGCCTGAAGTCGGTTGCCTGGAGGCATCGTTGCGCTCCAGGCAACCGACACGGTAGGTACCCACTGTCGCTCAGGCGCTTCTGACCTTCGTAGGCGAAGCACTGGAGGTCGGTGCCGGAGCCGTGTGGAAACCGCGGACTCCGCGGGCGGTCTCGATCTCTGCGCGGACCGTTCACGGAAGTGCGGGTGGGCCTCCAGCTCGGGGGCGGGCCACCTTGACCGCGACGGCCCGGCCGCCCCGTGACCGGGCGAGGTGGACCGTCCCCTCGCCCCAGCTCTCACTCGACGGTGTAGATACCGGTCCGCCGTGGCAGGTCCGCGCCGTTCTCCATCGCCTCGACGCCTCCCCCTGCGCACGGTCAGCCGCACCTGACGCCGTCCCGCGCACCCCGGCCGAGCTCCGGTCCCGCGTATCCGTCCAGCGGCGTAGGCGAAGGCACCGCCCGGCAGTCCGGGAAGTCGGTCTCAGCCGCCGCGCCGCACCCGGGCGGCCTTGCGGGCCTCCGCGAGCTCGCGGGCCTCGCTGCTCCTGCGGGACGACCTCCCGCCGGAGCCGCCCTTCGCGTCCTTGGTGCTGCCCAGGCCGCGGAAGGGGGCATTGTGGTTCTTGGGGCGCGGTACGGCCGGTCCGCCGTCGAGAGGCTTTCCGGAGGGGGCCTTGGCGCCGGTGATCCGGCTCAGCTCCGCCTCGCCTGACCGCACTTTGGTGACCTTGGGGGCGACGTCGGCGTCCGCCATGACCTGGCTCGTCTCGCGGCGCTGTCCGGACAGGACGAGTGTCACGACGGTGCCGGAGCGGCCGGCCCGGGCCGTGCGGCCCGCGCGGTGCAGATAGTCCTTCGGGTCAACGGCCGGGTCGACGTTGACCACGAGGTCGAGGTCGTCGACGTGCAGGCCGCGTGCGGCGACATTCGTCGCTACCAGCGCGGTGACCTGCCCGTTCTTGAACTGGGCCAGGGTCCGGGTGCGCTGCGGCTGGGACTTCCCGCTGTGCAGGGCGGCGGCGGCCACGCCGCTGGCCCGCAGATGCCGGGTGAGCAGGTCGACGCCGTGCTTGGTGTCCAGGAAGAGCAGGACGCGGCCGTCCCGAGCGGCGATCTCCGTGGTCACCGCGTACCGGTCCGGGCCGTGCACGACGAAGACGTGGTGCTCGATCGCGGAGACCGCGCTGGACGAGGGGTCCACGGAGTGGACGGCGGGGTCGCGCAGGTAGCGCTGCACCAGCTGGTCGACGTCGCGGTCGAGGGTGGCGGAGAACAGCATCCGCTGCCCGTCGGGACGCACCTGGTCCAGGATCTCGGTGACCTGCGGCAGGAACCCCATGTCACACATCTGGTCGGCCTCGTCCAGGACCACGATGCGCACCCGCCCCAGTCGGCAACCCTTGCGCTCGATGAGGTCATGCAGCCGACCGGGGGTGGCGACGACGATCTCGGCGCCATCCCGCAGCACGGCGGCCTGCCGTCCGATGGACACTCCGCCCACCACGGTCGCGAGCCGCAGCCGCAGCGCCTCGACGTACGGGGTGAGCGCCTCACCGACCTGCTGCGCCAGCTCCCTGGTGGGCACCAGAACGAGCGCCAGCGGCTCTTTCGGCTGCGCACGCTGCCCGGCCGTCCGGGCGAGCATCCCCAGGCCGAAGGCGAGCGTCTTGCCGGATCCTGTGCGGCCCCGGCCCAGGACGTCCCGTCCCGCGAGCGCGTTCGGCAGCGCCGCCGCCTGGATGGGGAAGGGCACGGTCACACCGTGCTCATCGAGCGTCCGCAGAACCTCGGCCGGCAGCCCCAGCTGCGCGAACGACGCCGCCATGGGCACTGCCGAAGTGGCGCCCGACGCCTCGGACACATCGTCCTGCTGCCGGGCATCGGCACGTGCTGATTCGCTCACAGAGAGCCTTCCTCCGAAGGGACCGTACCGAGGAAGGCGCGGCAGGGACGCGGCCACCAGCCAGAGACACCGAACGGAGCACCAACACAGCGACACTGCAAACGCGTAACGCTAGCACGGGGCACGCCGCCCGGGCCTCCCGTGGTCGCGCCGCTCAGCCGAGCAGCGACAGCCGGACCTGCCTGTGTGGATTGCCTCGACGCGGCACGGCCCCGGGGACAGCTTCTCCGGAAATGAGCAACGGGAAGCGGCGCATGTCCAGGGGCGGGGAGTGCGCCAGGCGGCGCCGCCTGTGGTCGTCGTCAAGCGCGTCAAGAAGAAGCGGACAACAGCCGCCAGGACGCACATCAAAACGTTTCTTTCAACGAGCACACACCTGAACCGCAAAACAAATGCGGCGTCAAAAGCAACCACAAGGAGGGGGCGCACAACCCAATGAATTGGAATTTTGTATATTATCTGAGCTTCGTAAACGCTCTTGCCATGGGCTCACGTTCTGCAGCTAGCTGGGTGCTGCGTCCACTTCCTGGCCCAAGTTCCCGATGAACCCTGGGCCGTAAGGGAGGTGGTCGAGAAACCGCACGTGAGGAGTAGTCATGAAGAAGGCTTACGAGGCACCGACGCTCGTCCGGCTCGGCACCTTCCGAAAGGAAACGGGGCTCCTTCAGAGCTCCGGCAACGACCGGCTGATCCTCAGCAAGAACTGACGGGCGACGGCACTGACCCGACGTCATGACTGAACTGCACGAAAGTGCGGGGACGGGCCCCGGCGACGCGCACTTCGCGGTCTTCCCAGACCGTGCGGACGCGGCCGCCGTGGCCCGCTCCTTCGCCCGCCCCGGTAGCCGGACCCTCGCACACGCGTCGGGCCGGCCCTGGCTGGTCGGCCACTGGCACGACGACGAGATCGTCACCGCGAGCGCCGGGAACGCCACCCTCGCCGTCATCGGCTGCTGCCCCGTCGAGGCCGTGCAACTCCGGCGTACGGCCGCACGGCTGAGGGACCTGACGGAGCTCGACGCGCCGGCCCGCTCCCTCCCTGGCAGCTTCCACCTCGTCGCCGCCCTCGACGGACAGGTCCGGGTGCAGGGCACCGCCTCGGGCCTGCGGCTGGTCTTCCACGCGGAGATCGACGGCGTACGGGTGGCCGCCACCCGCGCCGACACGCTCGCCGCCGTGCTCGGCATCGACCCCGATCCGCGGGAGCTGGCCGTCCGGCTGCTGTGGCCGGCCCCCTACCCCCTGTTCGAGACCTCCCTGTGGCGCCCGGTCACCGCCGTGCCCCCGCAGGACGCCGTGATCGTCGCCGCGGACGGGCGCACCGTACGGCACAGCCGGTGGTGGACGCCGCCGGAGCCGGTGCGGCCACTCGCCGAAGCGGCGCCCCTGATCCGGACGGCGCTGGAGGAGGCCGTGGGCGCGCGGACCCGGCAGGGCGGTGTGGTGAGCTGTGATCTGTCCGGCGGCCTGGACTCGACCTCCATCTGCTTCCTGGCCGACCGTTCCCCCGCCCACGTGGTGGCCAGTACCTGGCCGGGCCGCGATCCGGCGGACACCGACCTGCACTGGGCAGAGCGGGCCATGGGGCACCTCCCGGACGTCGAACACGTGGTGTGGGACGCCGACGCCTCGCCGCTGGTCTACGAGGATCTGCTCGGCATCGACGACCTCCTCGACGAGCCCACCATCGGCGTCATGGACCGCTCCCGGGTCCTGCACCACCTGCCGGGCCTCGCCGCACGCGGCAGCCGGTTGCACCTGACCGGGATCGGCGGCGACCACGTGGCATGGTGCTCCGACGCGTACTACCACCGGCTGCTGCGCACCCGTCCGCTGTTCGCCCTGCGCCAGTTGCGTGGGTACCGGGCACTGTGGCAGTGGCCACTGGGCGGCACGGCCCGCGCCCTCGCCGACTCCCGGCCGTACGGGAAGTGGCTCGCCGACGGAGCCCGCCGGCTGCGTGGCCCGTTGCCCTCGTCCGTCGCAACGAGTCTCGGCTGGGGCATGGCCCCGCGCCTGTTCGACTGGGTGACTCCCGAGGCCGAGCGGATGGCCCGCCGGGCACTGCTCGATGCGGCGGCCACGGCCTCACCGCTGCACCCGGACCGCGGGCTCCACTCCGACCTGGAGCAGATCCGCTCGTGCACCCGCGTGATCCGGCAGTGGGACCGGATGGCGGCGCGCGCGGGCCTGCCGATGGCCTCCCCCTTCTTCGACGACCGCGTCATCGAGGCGTTTCTCGCCGTCCGTCCGAGCGAGCGTGTCACTCCCTGGCAGTACAAGCCCGTCCTGAGCGCCGCGATGCGCGGGATCGTGCCCGAGGACTGCCTGCGGCGGGCCAACAAGGCGACGGCCGCCATGGACGCCGCCAACGGACTGCGCCAACACCGCGGCGACCTGATGACCCTGTGGGAGGACTCGCGGCTGGAGGGGCTGGGCCTGGTGGACGGCGCCGAGCTGCGTCGCCTCGCCCGGCGGCCCGCCTCCAAGGGGCTGTCCGACGCCATCCTCTACTCCACGATCGCCGCCGAGGTGTGGCTGCGGGGAATGGCCCACGGCCCCACCCGAGTCCCACAACCCTGACCCGTCCCCGCGTCAGACAACGTCACACACGTCAGAAAGGCCCTCACATGCCCCTGAGGTTCGGCGACAACGTCTCCACGGCCGAGACCGACTACGGCACGGTGCTGCTGGACGAACGTGCCGGCGAATACTGGGAGTTGAATCCGACCGCCACATTGGTGGTACGGACGCTGCTCGCCGGCGGCGAGGAGTCGGAGGCGGCCGCCGCCCTGGTCCGGGAGTTCGACATCGACCAGGCGCAGGCCCGGCAGGACGTCGAGACGCTCGTAGAGCAGCTGCGCAGCTCGGGGCTCGCCTCATGACGACACCCAGCGCGCTGGAGCGACCCACCGGTGTTCCCCTGACCCGGCGACTGGCCGCCCACCTCGTCCTGTTCCCCGCCGTCGCCCTCGCCCTTCTGCCGCCCCGCCACATCCGCGCCGTACTCGGCATCCTGCGGCGCGGTGCCGCACCCGCCACCACCGCGCAGGCCCAGAGCGCGCGCGACGCCATGTGCGCGGCCAGCCTGCGCTGCGCCGGACCGAAGGGGTGCCTGCCGCGCTCATTGGGGGCCGCACTGCTGTGCCGGCTCGGCGGGACGTGGCCGACCTGGTGCACCGGCGTACGCGTCGTCCCGCCCTTCACCGCGCACGCCTGGATCGAGGCGGACAGCCGTCCCGTCGGCGAGGGTGTGCCGGAGGGCTACTTCACCCCGCTGGTGGTCGTCGGCCCCCTGCCACGGCCGACGGACCGATGACCGGCACGACGGTTCTGAACGGCGGCCGCCCCACGGTCGCCGACGGTGACAAGTCCACCCGGGCGGCGGTGGCCACGATGTTCCGGCTCACGGAAGGGCACCGGAGGGCCATCGGCGTCGCCACCGTATTGACCCTCGTGGCCTCCGCCGTGGGACTGGCCCAGCCGCTCGTCGCCAAGCACGTCGTGGACGCGAGCGGCCGCGGGCAGGTCATCTGGCCGCTGCTGGCACTCCTCGGCGCGCTGTTCGTCGCCGAAGCGGCAACGGGGGCCGTGGGGCGCTTCCTGCTGGAGCGGATGGGCGAAGGCGTCGTACGGCAGCTCCGGCACGGGCTGGTGGGGCGGCTGCTCCGGCTGGAGATGAGGGAGTACGGCCGTCACCGGGGCGGCGACCTCATCTCCCGGGTGACCACCGACACCACCGTCCTGCGGGAGGTCGTGTCGCAGGCCCTGGTCGATCTGGTGACCGGAAGCCTTGTCGCCGCCGGGGCGATCGTCCTCATGGCGTGGCTCGACCCCCTGCTGCTGCTCTTGGTCGCCGTCACCGTGGCCGCGGCGGCCCTGGTCGTCGCCTCGCTGCTCACGAGTATCCGATGCGCGTCCGAACGCATGCAGGACTCGGTCGGTGCCATCGCCGCCGACCTCGCGCGCGCACTCGGTGCCCTGCCGATGGTCCGTGTGCATCGTGCCGAGGAGCGCGAGGCGGCGGGCATCGGCGCGCGTGTCGAGGCGGCTTACGGCGCGGGGGTACGCACCGCGAAGCTCGCCTCGGTCATGAGCCCCGCCGTCGAACTCGCCGTGCAGGGCTCCTTCCTCATCGTCCTGGTGGTGGGCGGCCTGCGCGTCAACGGCCACGCCGGCTCCCTCGGCGACCTCGTCGCCTTCCTGCTGTACGCCTCGTATCTCGTCCTGCCACTGTCCTCCGTCTTCCGTGCCGTGGGCCTCATCCAGCGTGGGATGGGCGCCTACCAGCGCATCGAAGAGGCACTCTGCCTGCCTGTGGAGCCGACCGCACCGCGGATCCCGAGAGGCCAGGTGCAACCGCCGCGGCCGGCGAAGCCGCACGCCGTCCCCGAACAGCCCGCCCTCGCCCTGCACGACGTCCGCTTCGGCTACGACCCTGAACGGCCGGTGCTCCGCGGCGTCTCGTTCGCCGTGGCGCACCGGCAGCACGTCGCCCTGGTGGGCCGGTCGGGAGCCGGCAAGAGCACGGTGTTCGCCCTGGTGGCGAGGTTCTACGAGCCGGACGCCGGCACCTTGCTCTTCGACGGGCGGCCCACCACCGAACTCACCCGTGACGCCTGCCGCCGACGTATCGCCGTCGTCGACCAGAACGCCCACGTCGTCCACGGCACCCTGCGCGACAACATCGCCTACGCCGTGCCCGACGCCACGGAAGCGGAGATCCGGCGCGTGGTGGAACTGGCCCGGCTCGAAGAGGTCGTCGCCCGGCTGCCCGGCGGACTGGACGCCGTCGTCGGCGAACAGGGCAGCACCCTTTCCGGTGGCGAACGCCAACGCGTCGCCGTCGCCCGTGCGTTGCTGGCGCGCCCCTCGCTGCTCCTGCTGGACGAGCCCACCTCCCACCTCGATGCGATCAATGAATCGGCGCTCGTCAGCGTGATGAAGGACGTCGCCCAGGAGTGCGCCCTGCTGGTCATCGCGCACCGACTGTCGACCGTGCAGCACGCCGACCACATCGTCGTGCTGCACGACGGCCGCACCACCGCCGGCGGACGCCATGAGGAGTTGCTGGCCGGTAGCGCCCTCTACCGCGAGCTGGCCGCGAGCCAGATGCTCCGTCCGGGCGGGGTCCCCGGAAACGGCAACGGAGCGAGGACGACCGGTTGAAGCAGCCCCCGGCACTCCGGCTGATTCAGGGCATCGGTGAAGCCTTTCCGGACGGATACACCTCCGCCGGGGAGGCTTCCTTCGTGCTCCGGTCAGACTGTCGAGGGCCGCCCATCGCGAAGCAAGGAGCCTTCCGTGCCCGAGCAGCCTCCGATCGTCCTCGACCCCACCGGCGCCGACCGCCATGCCGAGCACCTCTCGCTGCGCGCACGGGGAATGGCCGCCCAGGTGGACGTCCTCGGTGTCCCGGCATGGGCCGTCACCGACCCGGACCTCCTCAAGCGCCTGCTGACCAGCCCGGATGTGTCGAAGGACGGCCGCACTCACTTTCCGGCCTTCCAGGAGACCGTCGCCCGCTGGCCACTCGCGCTGTGGATCGCGGTGGAGAACATGTTCACGGCCTACGGCCCGGACCACCGCAGGCTGCGGCGTCTGATCGCGCCGGCCTTCAGCGCGCGGCGCATAGCCGCCATGAAGCCCGCCGTCGAAGCCATGGTGACCGAGCTGGTCGATCACCTCGCCGAACTCCCGGCGCACGAGGTGGTGGACCTGCGCGAGCACCTGGCCTATCCCCTCCCCATCGCCGTGATCGGCCATCTCATGGGTGTGCCGCAGGGCCGCCGTGACGGCTTCCGGAAGCTCGTGGACGGCGTCTTCGACACCACACTGAGCCCGGCCGAGGCCCAGGCCAACACCGCTCGCCTCTACGGGCAATTGGACGAGCTGATCGCCGCCAAGCGCGCCGACCCGGGTGATGACATGACGTCACTGCTGATCGAAGCCCGGGACGACGAGAACGGCGGCACCGGCCTCGCCCATCAGGAGCTGCGCGACATGCTCCTGTTGATGATCAGTGCCGGGTACGAGACCACGGTCAACGTCATCGACCAGAGCGTCTTCACGATGCTGACGCACCCGGACCAACTGAAGCTGGTCCGGACCGGTGCCATCGCCTGGAACGACGTCGTCGAAGAGACCCTGCGCCACGAGCCCGCCGTCAAGCACCTGCCCCTGCGCTTCGCCGTGGCAGACATCCCGCTGCCGGACGGCCGGACCATCGCCCGCGGCGAAGCCATCCTCGCCTCCTACGCCGCCGCGAATCGCCACCCCGGCTGGCACACCGACCCCGACACCTTCGACGCCACCCGTACGAACAAGGACCACCTGGCCTTCGGCCATGGCATCCACTTCTGCCTGGGCGCCCCGCTGGCCCGCCTGGAAGTCGTCTGCGCGCTCCAGCACCTCTTCGACCGCTTCCCCGACCTCCGGCTCGCCGTGCCCGCCGCAGAACTGAAGCCCGTGGCCTCCCTCATCAGCAACGGCCACCAGCAGCTCCCCGTCCACCTCGGCCCTCCGACCACCTGACCGCGCGGTAGGACTCCCATACCTACGCGGTGGCCCGCTCTCCCGACGCGCGCGCCGCGTGCGCCCGTGCCAGCGTGGTCAGCAGGGGCAGTCGTTTCGGGTGCGCCTGCCGGTGCGGGCAGGCGGGACGGGAGTGGTCGGTCATGGCACGCGCGATCTGGACCGGAGTGATCACTTTCGGCATGGTCAGCGTTCCGGTCGGGCTGTTCACCGCGACCGAGGATCACACGGTCCACTTCCATCAACTGGAGCGCGGCACGGCCGACCGGATCCGTAACCGGCGGGTCAACGAGCGCACCGGCAAGGAGGTGGCGAGCAAGGACATCGTCAAGGGCTACGAGGTGGCCGACGGCGAGTACATCGTCGTCGAGCCCGACGAGCTGGACGAGATCGCGCCGGGCCGGTCCCGGACGATCGACATCAGCGACTTCGTCGACCTCGCCGACATCGAGCTGGTCTACTTCGGCCGCACCTACTACATCGGGCCGCGCGGCAAGGAGTACACCAAGGTCTACGAGCTGCTGCGCGCCGCCCTCGCGGAGGCGGACAAGGTCGGGATCGCCACGTTCGTGATGCGCGGCAAGCAGTATCTGACCGCGCTGCGGGCACAGGAGAAGGTCCTGGTGCTCCAGACCCTCCACTGGGCCGACGAGGTCCGCGACGCCGGCAAGGAGCTGCCGGATCTGCCCTCGGGCCGTGCCGCCAAGGGCAAGGAGCGGGAGATGGCCGTCCAGCTGATCGACGCCCTCAGCGCGCCCTGGGACCCGGCCCGCTATCGCGACACCTACCAGGACAAGGTGCGGGAACTGGTGAGGGCGAAGGCCGAGGGCGAGGAGGTCGCCCACGCCGAGGAGGCGCCGCAGGCGACCGACGTCATCGACCTGATGGCCGTACTGGAGACAAGCCTCGCCCAGGCCGGCGAGGCTCGGGGCACCAAGCGCGACTCGCAGCGGCGGAAGCCCGCGCGCAAACCTTCGTCGAAGCAGACGGCCGGCGAGAAGTCCCCGCCGAAGAAGGCGCAAGGCCGCCGTGGCGGCGGCAAGAGCGAGCTACGGCGGCTGAGCAAGTCCGAGCTGTACGAACGAGCCGCCGAGCAGAACATCGCGGGCCGCTCCAAGATGAGCCGGGAGGAACTGGTCGACGCCCTCACCCGGAGCGGCCGCCGTCGCCGGAAGAGCGCCGCCTGACCCCCGTATACGCCAGGCGTTACGTTGACATCCTCGCGATCAGCCGGCGCATGCTCGTTCATCGGCTCGGCGTATCCGCATGCCCTTCCGCCGCCTCCACCACATTGGCAAGCAGCATGGCCCGCGTCATCGGCCCCACTCCCCCGGGCATCGGCGCGACCCACCCGGCGACCTGTGTCGCCTCCGGGTGTACGTCGCCGACCAGCCCCTGGTCGGTGCGGGTGATGCCGACGTCCAGGACGGCCGCGCCGGGGCGCAGCATGTCCTTGGTGATCAGGGCGGGTGAGCCGGCGGCCGCGACGACGATGTCGGCCTCGCGCACGTGCCAGGACAGGCCCTTGGTGCCGGTGTGGCACAGGGTCACGGTGGCGTTCTCGGAGCGGCGGGTGAGGAGCAGTCCCAAAGGGCGTCCGACCGTGATGCCCCGGCCGATCACGCACACGCGCGCACCCGCGAGGGGCACCCCGTGGCGGCGGAGCAGTTCGACGATGCCGCGTGGGGTGCACGGCAGTGGCGCCTCCACGCCCAGGACGAGGCGGCCGAGGTTGACCGGGTGCAGACCGTCGGCGTCCTTGGCCGGGTCCATGCGGGAAAGTACAGCTGTCGTGTCGAGGTGTCGTGGCAGCGGGAGTTGGACGATGTAGCCGGTGCAGGACGGGTCGGCGTTGAGGTCGTCGATGACGTCCTCGACCTGCTGCTGTGAGGCGTCGGCGGGCAGGTCCCGGCGGAGGGAGGCGATGCCCACCTGCGCGCAGTCCCGGTGCTTTCCGGCGACGTAGGCGCGGCTGCCCGGGTCGTCGCCGACCAGGACCGTGCCGAGCCCCGGCGTGCGACCGCCGGTCGCGGTCAACTTGGCCACGCGCTCGGCCAGTTCGCGGCGGATCTCCGCCGCGGTCGCCTTGCCGTCGAGCAGTCGTGCGGTCACCGGCGGTGCTCCTTCCTCGGGCCTAGCCACGCAGACGGGACATGGTCGGATCGAACAGGGGCTCCTCGGCGACGACCGCCTCGACGCGCCGGTCGAAGTAGCCGATCCGCACGGTGGTCCCCGGAACGGCGAGCGCCGTCGGGAGCCACGCGTAGGCGATGCCCTTGCCGATCGTGTAGCCGTAGGCGGCGCTGGTGACGTAGCCGACCGCGTGGTCGCCGTCGTACACGGGCTCCTTGCCCATGACGACCGACCGCGGGTCGTCGATGGTCAGGCAGGTCAGCTTCCGTCGGACGTCGGCCTTACGGCGCTCCAGGGCCGCCTTCCCGATGAAGTCGCCCTTGTCGAGCTTGACGGCGAAGCCGACGCCGGCCTCGTAGGGGTCGTGGTCGTAGGTCATGTCGGTGCCGAAGGAGCGGTAACCCTTCTCCAGGCGGAGGCTGTTGAAGGCTCCGCGGCCGGCGATGACTCCGCCGAGCGGCCCCGCCGCCTGCCAGAGGGTGTCCCACAGTTTCAGGCCCTGGTCGGCGGTGGTGTACAGCTCCCAGCCGAGTTCACCGACGTACGACAGTCGCATCGCCGTCACCGGGACGCTGCCGATGTAGGCGCGCTTGGCGCGGAAGTACTTGAGGCCGTCGTTCGAGAAGTCCTCGTCCGTCAGGGGCTGGAGGACCTTGCGGGCGAGCGGGCCCCACAGGCCGACACAGCAGGTGCCGGGGGTGATGTCGCGGACCTGGACCGTGCCGTCGGCGGGGAGGTGGCGGGTGAACCAGTCGAGGTCGAGGTTGCCGTTGGCGCCGACCTGGAAGAGGTCGCGGGCCAGGCGGGCCACGGTGATGTCGCTGCGGATGCCGCCGTCGTGGTCGAGGAGCAGGGTGTACGTGACCGAGCCGACGGACTTGGCGACCTTGCCGGTGCACAGGCGCTCCAGGAGGTCGGCGGCGCCGGGGCCGCTCACCTCCAGGCGCTTGAGGGCCGTCATGTCGTACATCGCGACGGTCTCGCGGGTGGCCTGGGCCTCGGCGCCGACGATGGGCGACCAGTACTGGGCCGCCCAGTCGCCCGGCGTGGGCACGGAACGGCCTTCGACCAGCGGCGCGTTGGCCTCGTACCACTGCGGGCGTTCCCAGCCGTTCGCCTCCAGGAAGAAGGCGCCGTGCTCCTGCTGGCGGGGGTGGAAGGGGCTGGTGCGGATGGGGCGCGGGTCCCCGGACGGCTGGAGGGGGTGGAGGATGTCGTAGACCTCGACGAAGTTCTGGCAGTCGCGGGCCAGGACGTACTCCGGGGAGAGCTGGTGCGGCTCGAAGCGGTTGACGTCGCACTCGTGCAGGTCGAAGGACGAGCAGTAACCGTCGACCAGCCACTCGGCCATCGCACGGCCCACGCCCGCGGAGTGGGTGACCCAGACGGCCTCGGCGACCCAGAAGCCCTGGACGTCCGGGGACTGGCCGAGGAGGGGGAAGTTGTCGGTGGTGAAGGAGAACAGGCCGTTGATGCCCTCCTCGATCTTCGCCTCGCGCGTCGCCGGGAGCAGGGACCGAGTTTCGGTCCAGGCGTCCTCGAAGTCCTCCTCGGTGAACTTCAGCACCGAGGGCATGTCGTCGGCCTCGTCCACGGAGAGGATGTCGTCGGCGGAGATCGGCATGGGGCGGTGGCCGTAGTAGCCGATGCCGATGCCGTCGAAGCGGTCGCGGTAGTAGAGGTCGGCGTCCTGGTGGCGCAGGATCGGGCGGACCGCCTCCTGGGTCTGGCCGGCGAGGGCCGGGATCGGGCCGGTCCAGGCGAGTTGGTGGGCGAGCGGCGTGAGCGGGAGGTTCATGCCGACCATGCGGGCGATCCTCGGGCCCCAGATGCCGGCGCAGCACACGACGATGTCGGCGGGGATCTCGCCCTGGTCGGTCAGGACGCCGGTCACGGCGCCGTCGGCCTTCAGCACGTCGAGGACCTCGTGGCGGGCCAGGAAGCGCACGCCGCGCTCGGTGGCGCGGCGGATCTGCGCCTCGACGGCGAGGACGGCTTTGGCGAGCCCGTCCGTCGGGATGAGGAGGCCGCCGAGGACCTTGTCCCGGTCGACCAGCGGGTGCTGCTCGACGCACTCCTCGGAGGTCAGCAGCCGGGCCTCGATGCCCCAGGCGGTGATCCAGCCGTGGCGGCGGTGCAGTTCCGCGAGGCGCTCCGGGGTTGTCGCCACTTCCAGGCCGCCGACCTGGAGGAAGCAGGGCTTGCCGTCGACTTCGAGGGAGCAGAACTTCTCGACGGTGTAGCGGGCCAGCTCGGTCATGGTCTTGGAGGAGTTGGTCTGGAAGACCAGACCCGGGGCGTGCGAGCTGGAGCCCCCGGTGGCGGGGAGCGGGCCCTGGTCGACCACGGTCACTTCGGTCCAGCCTCGTGCGGAGATCTCGTCCGCGAGTGCCGCGCCCACGACGCCCGCTCCGATGATGACCACTCGGGGTCCCGCCATCGCCGCACCTCCGGTTCAGTTGCTTTCTACGCAACGTGATTCAGGTTGCGCAACTCAATGTGCCCGCCGCGCAGGTGGGTGTCAAGAGGCCCGGTGACGTCCGGGAACGGCCCGGAAAACAGCAATGCCCGGTGGGCGGCGCACGTCTCCGCGCACCGCCCACCGGGCGTTTCTCAAGGGGCTACTTGAGCCAGGCGTCCACCTTGTCGCGGTTGGCCTCGACCCACTTCTTGGCCGCCGCCTCGGGGGCCATCTTGTCCACCGCTATGTACTTCGCCACGGCGTTCTGGTCGTCGTTGGTCCAGTTGAAGTTCTTCACCAGGTCGTACGCGGGACTGCCCGACTTGGCGAACTTCGCGCTGACGATCTTGTCCAGTTCGTACACGGGGTAGTCGCAGGCGACCTTCTCCGCGTCGGCGTCGCAGCCCTCCTTGTACTCGGGCAGCTTGACCTTGACGAGCGGTACCTCGGACATGAACCACTGCGGCTCGTAGAAGTAGCCGATCGCCCATTCCTTGTTCTTCTCCGCCTTGCGGAAGGCCTGGATGAGCGCGGTCTCACTGCCCGCGTACACCACCTTGTAGTCCAGCTTCAGGTTCTTCACCAGGGCCTCGTCGTTGGTGACGAACGACGGGTCGCCGTCGAGGAGCTGGCCCTTTCCGCCCGACTCGGAGGTCTTGAACTCGGCCGCGTACTTGTCGAGGTTGTTCCAGTCGGTGATGTCGGGGTGCGCCTTGGCCAGCCACGGCGGCACGTACCAGCCGATGAGCCCCTTGTTTCCGGTCGGGCCGGCCTCGAGGGCCGTCTTCTGGTCGGTGATGTACTTCTTCTTCAGGTCGTCGTGGCCCCAGTTCTCGATGACGGCGTCGACCTCGCCGGTCCCGAAGCCCTGCCAGGCGATCTCTTCCTTCAGGTCCTTCTGCTCGACCTTGCAGCCGAGGTCGTGTTCCGCGACGTAGGCGACGACCGCCGCGTTGGCCTCGTAACCCACCCAGGGGTTGACCGCGAGATTGAAAGTGCCGCACTTGCCGGAATCGCCCGAGCCGGACCCCGCGGAGTCGTCCCCGACCTTCGCGCCGCCGCAGGCCGTGAGGGTGAGACCGAGGACCGCCAGGCCGACCGCCCCTGCTCGCCAGTGTCTTGCCATGATGTGGTGCTCCTTATGCGATGGTGCGGCGAGCCGCTGCCTGAGTGATCCGATCGAACATGACTCCGAGAAGGACGATGGCGAGCCCCGCGGCGAGCCCCTTCCCGTACAGCTGGCCCTGCGAGAAGCCGGCCACGACGTCGTAGCCGAGGGCGCCCGCACCCACCAGGCCGCCCACCACGACCATCGACAGCACATAGATCAGGCCCTGGTTGGTGGCGAGAGTCAGGGCGCTGCGTGCCATCGGCAGCTGGACCTTGGTGATGATCTGCCAGGTGCTGCACCCGGCGGCGGTGGCCGCCTCCACGGTGGTGGCGGGCACATTGCGCACCCCGTCCGCGATGATCTTCATGGCGACGGGCGCCGCGTAGACGACGGCGGCGACGATGGCCGTGAAGCGAGTCGCGCCGAACAGTGCGAGGAACGGCACGAGGTAGACGAACGGCGGCATGACCTGGGCCGCGTCCAGGCTGGGCCGGAGCAGCCGGTCGACGAGGGCGCTGCGGCCCATCCACACGCCGAAGACGATGCCGAGCAGCATCACCAGGACCGTGGCGACGACCGTCGAGGCCAGTGTCGTCATGCTGTCCGACCACACCCCGGTGCCGACCAGCAGGCCGACGCAGATCGCCGTGGTGAGGCCGGCTCGCCATCCGCCGAGGACGGCACCGAGCGCGATCAGGGCGGCGCCGACGAGCCACCACGGGGAGTCGGTGAGCACGGTCTGGAACGGGTTGAGCAGACCGTTGGTGAGGACGTCGCGGATGGCGTTGGTGATGCCCGACAGGTTGTCCTGCGCCCAGGTGGTCACGCTGTCCGCTCCCCTGGACACGGCACTTCCGATGCCGCCCTCGCCGGGGAACTCGGCGGCCCACACATAGGTGTGTGAGAGATAGACCAGTACGGCCGTGACGGCCGCGCCCACGCCCAGCAGCGGGCGTCGCCAGTTCTGGAAGCGGTTCTGGGACCTTCGGACCGCCTCCGCACGTGCGCTCGCCGCGGTGGTGACCCGGTCCAGCACGATGGCCATCACGACGATGGCGAGACCCGCGTTGAAGGCGGTGCCGACGTCGAGCGACTGGAGCGCCTGGACGACGGTCTTGCCGAGGCCGGGCGCGTCGATCAGGGCGGCGATGGTCACCATCGCCAGGGCGGCCATGATGGTCTGGTTGACGCCCATCACCACGGTCCGCCGGGACATCGGCAGCAGCACCTTCGTCAGGGTCTGCCGTCGGGTGGCGCCGAGCGAGTCGGCGGCCTCGACCGTGGTCCTGGACACGGAGCGGATGGCGTGCGCGGTGATACGGATCGCGGGCGGTGCCGCGTAGATCAGTGTGGCGATGGTGGCGGAGGCCGGGCCGATGAGGAAGAACAGAGTCAGCGGGGCCAGGTAGACGAAGGTCGGCATGGTCTGCATGAAGTCCAGGAGGGGCGTCACGATCCGGTTGAACCGGTCGGACAGCCCCGCCCACACGCCCAGCGGGATCGCGAACAGCAGCGCCACGAAGACGGCGGAGACGGTGAGCGCGAGGGTGTCCATGCTCTCCTGCCACAGTCCCTGAAGGCCCAGGAAGGTGAAGCCGGCCACCGCCAGCAGCGCGACCCTCCAGTTGCCCACGGCCCAGGAGACACCGCCGACGATGCCGACGACGCCGAGCCACCCGATCTGCGGCAGGGGGCGGTCTGCGGAGGGCTGCGAGATCAGCTCCTGCACGAAGGTCACGAGGGAGTCGATGACCAGGCGGATCTCGTTGAAGAAGTAGAGGAAGAGCGGGTTGGAGTTGCGGTTCGCGCCGATCGAGTCGTTGACCTCGTTGAACCAGCGGTGCAGATCGGTCAGGTCGGCCGCCGCGAGGGACAGGGTCTGCTTGCCGCGCAGCACGGCGAAGAGCACCAGCCAGACGACGAGGATCGCGGCGACGACCATGGAGCGGGAGACCTTGAACGCGCCCTTGGCCGGGGCGGGTTGTGGTCCGGCGGTCCCCGTCTCCTCGGGTTTCTCGATGGCGACGGTCATCACGCGTCGCCTTCCTGTCCGGCGACGACCGCGAGGATCTCCTCGTCGCCGACGATGCCGAGCAGCTTGCCGTCCTCGACGACCTTCACCGGCTTCTCGGCGGCCAGTACGGCACGCGTGGCCTCGCGTACCACGACGTCGGGACCCAACTCGGGTCCGTCCAGGGCGTCGTCGGGCTGCGCCGGACGCATGATCCAGCGCAGTGTCAGGACATCGCCGCGCGGCACGTCCTTGACGAACTCGCGCACGTAGTCGTCCGCGGGGGCGCCCACGAGTTCGTCGCCGGTGCCGCACTGGACCATCTTGCCGTCGCGCATGATGAGGATGCGGTCGCCGAGCTTGAGGGCCTCGGAGAGGTCGTGGGTGATGAACACCATCGTCTTGCCGACCTCGTGGTGCAGGCGGATGACCTCGTTCTGCATGTCGCGGCGGATCAACGGGTCGAGCGCCGAGAACGGCTCGTCGAAGAAGAGCACGTCGGGCTCGCCGGCCAGCGCGCGGGCGAGGCCGACACGCTGCTGCATACCGCCGGAGAGCTGGTCGGGGTAGGAGTTCTCGTAGCCTTCGAGGCCGACCAGCTCGACGACCTCCTGGGCCCGCTTGACACGCTCCGCCCGGCCCATGCCCCGGATCTCCAGCCCGAACGCCACGTTGTCGACGACGCGGCGGTGGGGCAGCAGACCGAAGTGCTGGAAGACCATGGAGAACTTGCGGCGCCGCAGCTCGCGCAGGCGCCCGGCGTCCGCCTGGCGGATGTCCTCGCCCTCGAAGACGATCTCACCGGCGGTGGGTTCGATCAGCCGGGTCAGACATCGCACCAGCGTGGACTTGCCGGAGCCGGACAGGCCCATGACGACGAAGACCTCGCCGGGCGAGACGTCGAAGTGGACGTCGCGTACAGCGGCGGTGCATCCGGTGCGGTCCATGAGCTCGCGGCGGGTGAGACCGCGCAGCTCCTCGGATTCCGGCACCTGGTCGGCCTTGGGGCCGAACACCTTCCACAGCCTGCGCACGGAGATGACCGGGGTGGGGCCCGAGTCCTGGGGCGTGCCGCGCCGCTGCGGCACCTCGGTCTGTGTGGTCACGTTCGACCTCTTTTCGGCGTTCAGCCGCGGAACCAGTGCTGCGGCCGGGGTTGGATGTTCTGCCAGATGTGTTTGGGCTCTCGGTACTCGTTCAGGCCGGTCGGTCCCAGCTCCCGGCCCACGCCCGAGTGCCCGAAGCCACCCCATTCCGCTTGCGGCACATAGGGGTGGTAGTCGTTGATCCACACCGTGCCGTGGCGCAGCCGCCGGGCGACCCGCTGAGCCTTGCCGGCGTCCTCGGTCCACACGGCTCCGGCGAGTCCGTACTCGGTGTCGTTGGCGATGCGTACGGCGTCGTCCTCGTCGGTGAAGCGCTCCACGGTGAGGACGGGTCCGAAGGACTCCTCGTGCACCACGCTCATGTCCTGCCGGCACTCGTCGAGGACGGTGGGCAGATAGTAGTGGCCGTCTCCCAGCGCGGGGTCGTCGGGCCGCGCGCCGCCGCAGCGCAGTACGGCACCCTCGGCGAGGCCGGACGCGACATACGCCTCGACCTTCTCCCGATGCTGCGCGGAGATCAGCGCTCCGGTCTCGGCCTCCGGGTTGAAGGGGCCGCCGAGACGGATCTGCCGGGCGCGGCGCACGACCTCGTCGACGAAGCGGTCGTGCAGGGAGTCCTCGACGATCAGCCGGGCCCCGGCCGAGCAGACCTGCCCCGAGTGCAGGAAGACGGCGGTGAGGGCGAAGTCGACGGCCGTGTCGAAATCGGCGTCCGCGAAGACGACGTTGGGGTTCTTGCCGCCGAGTTCCAGCGCCACCTTCTTCACGCTCGCGGCGGCGGTGGCCATGATGCGCCTGCCGGTCTGGAGCCCACCGGTGAAGGAGACCAGGTCGACGGCGGGATCCTCGGAGAGGGGTGCGCCCGCTTCGGGTCCGGCGCCCAGGACGAGGTTGGCGGCACCGGCCGGGAGCCCGGCCTCCTCCAGCGCCTTCATCAACAGGATCGAGGTGGAGGGGGTGAACTCGCTGGGCTTGAGGACGATCGTGTTGCCCGCAAGCAGCGCCGGGGCGACCTTCCAACTGGCCTGCAGAAGCGGGTAGTTCCACGGGGTGATCAGGCCGCACACCCCGACGGGTTCGTACACGACGCGGCTTACGGCGTCGTCACGGCCGGTGTCCACCACACGGCCGGCGTCGGTCCCGGCGATGGCGCCGTAGTAGCGGAAGCAGGAGACGACGTCGGCGATGTCGTACTCGCTCTCCACCAGCCGCTTGCCGGTGTCCAGCGACTCGGCGCGGGCGAACTCCTTGGCGGCACGCTCGACGATGTCGGCGGTGCGCAGCAGCAGGGCGCCGCGCTCGCGCTCCGGGGTGCCCGGCCAGTGCCCCGCGTCGAAGGCGCGGCGGGCCGCGGCGATCGCCGCCTCGGAGTCGGCACGGGTCGCTTCCGAAACGGTCGCGACGGGGGTGCCGTCGGCGGGACACAGGATCTCCCGTAGGCCGCCGGCCACCGGATCCCGCCATTCACCATCCACGTACAGGTCTGCCACGCGCCGAGCCTTTCAACAGAAATTCGTTGCGCATCGTGCACCCGATTGCTTGTGGTGGAACACCCTGGCGAATGTCCAGACAGACGTCAAGGGGGTGGCCGGTGACGATTTCGCCGCGTGACCACTTGCACTGCCACCCTTGACCGCGAGAGGCACCGACCCGACCATGTTGCGTATCGCTCACCATGTTGTGCAATACGCACCGACGGAGGCCGACGTGTCCACCAAGTCCCCTCGACCGCACCCTGGCCGTGAGTTCGTCCTCACCCTCTCCTGTCCCGACAGCGCCGGTCTGGTCCACGCCGTGAGCGGCTTTCTCGTCCGGAACTCCGGAAACATCCTGGAAAGCCAGCAGTTCGACAACCGACTTCAGGACCGCTTCTTCATGAGGGTCCACTTCGACGTGTCCGATCCGAACGCCGATCTGGAAAGTCTGCGTTACCGCTTCGGTCCCGTCGCCCAGGCCTACCGCATCTCCTGGACCCTGACCGAGGCGGCCACACCGACCCGGACACTGATCCTGGTGTCCAGGTTCGGCCACTGCCTGAACGACCTGCTCTTCCGCCGGCGCACCGGCTCTCTGAACATCGAGATCCCCGCGATCGTCTCCAACCACCGGGACTTCGAGGGGCTCGCGGAGACCTACGGCATCCCCTTCCACCACATCCCGGTGACGAGGGACACCAAGCCGGAGGCCGAGGCGCGGCTGCTGGAGCTGGTGGAGGAGCTGGACATCGATCTGGTGGTGCTGGCCCGCTACATGCAGATCCTCTCCGACGACCTGTGCAAGCGGCTGGAGGGCCGCGCCATCAACATCCACCACTCCTTCCTGCCCAGCTTCAAGGGCGCCCGCCCGTACGAGCAGGCCTACGCGCGCGGGGTGAAGCTGGTCGGCGCGACGGCGCACTATGTGACGCCGGACCTGGACGAGGGGCAGATCATCGAGCAGGACGTGGTCAGGGTGGACCACTCGCTGGACCCCGGCGAGCTGGTCATGGTCGGCCGGGACGTGGAGGCGCAGGTGCTCGCGCACGCGGTGAAGTGGCACAGCGAGAGCCGCGTGATGGTGGACGGCAACCGCACGGTGGTCTTCCGCTGACTCGTATCCGACGGCGTATACGACGTCGTATACGACAGCGCATACAGCGTCGTATACGACGTCGCATATGACGTCGTATACGTGGGTGCACGGCGCCCCCGTCAGAGCTGCCTCCGCAGGAAGTCGAGAAGTGCGGCGGTGAGTTCCGCGGGGGCGTCCTCCTGTACGAGGTGCCCCGCGCCGGCGATGGGCTCCCATCGCGCGCCGGGCACGAGGGCGGCGAGCTCGCGTCCCCTGGCCACCGGGATCCAGGTGTCGTCCTCACCCCAGCAGATCAGCGTGGGGATGTCGATCCCGGCGTAGTGGCCCTGGATCTCGTCGGTGTGGCGCTGTTCGGCCTGGGCGATCTGCCGGTAGAAGGCCGCCTGGCCGGGGTTGCCCAGCCAGGGCTCGACGAGCCGGTCGAGGACTCCGGGACGCAGTCCGGGGCTGCTGGCGGACGCGACGTACTCATAGACCAGGGCGCGGTGGAGTGCGGGCGGCAACCGCTCGAAGACGTCGGAGTGCTCGCCGACGAGCCGGAAGAACGGGGAACCCCACGGCGCCAGCGCCACCGGATCCACCAGCGCCAGGGCGCGGTAGCGGGCACCGTGCAGCAGATGGGCGCGCAGGGCGACGGCCCCGCCGAAGTCATGGGCGACCACGAGCGGTTCCGCAAGGCCCCAGTGGCCCAGAAGCTCGGTGAAGACCCGGCCCTGCGCGGCCAGGGAGACGTCCTGGTCCGCCGCCTTCTCGGACGTCCCATAGCCGGGCATGTCCCAGACGAACACCTGATGGTGCCGGGCGAGTGAGCGGGCGACGGCACGCCAGACGTACGAGGAGAACGGTGTGCCGTGCAGCAGGACGACGGGCGGGCGGTCCGGGTGACCCAGCCGGTCCCAGCGGACGTCACCGGACGCGCTGGTGAAGGTTCGGGTCAGTTGCCAGGTGGAGACGGGGGCCATTCCACTCCCCTACCCCGTCTCAGCCGCCCACTCCTTCCAGCAGGGCACGGCGCCACCGTTCGGTCTCCGCAATCTGGTTGAAGGTGAACACGTGCAGGCCGGCCACCCTCGACGAGGGGGCGGTGAGGGCACCTTCGGCGCGGCGCAGCAGCCGGTCGGGCGAGTACCCGCCGGGCGCGGCGAAGCGCACGAACCAGGAGGGGTGCTTGGCCAGGAAACGTGTCGACTCCCCCACGCCGATCCTCGTCGCCATCGCCAGCAGCTTGGCCCGCTGCACGGGCCCGGCGACCCCCACGTACAAGGGCAGGGTGATGCCCCGGCGCCGTATCCGGCCGACCCACTCCCCCAGCACCCGCGGGTCGAAGCAGAGGTTGCTCACGAGATACGTGGCGTGCTCGCGCTTGTCCCACATGGACTGGACGGTGACGTCGTCGCTGATGAGCGGATGGCTCTCGGGGTAACCGGTGACGCCGATGTGCGTGAAGGGGCTGCCCAGTTCACCGAGCCTGCGCAGCACGGGCAGGGCGCCTTCGTAGGCCCCGGCCGGTGGATCGGCGTCACCCGCCGGTACGAAGAGGTCGTCGACGCCCGACTCGCGCAGCCGGTCGACGACCTCCTTCAGATGGGCGTCGTCCCGCAACAGCCGTGCCGGCACATGCGGGACGACCCGGTAGCCGTGCGCCGCGAGCCGGGCGGTGAGACCGAGGGTCGGCTCCAGGCCCTTGACCGGCGACGCCGTCACGGTGACGGCGATGTCGCGCGGCACATGGGCGAGGACCTTGTCCTCGGTCGACCCGGCGGGCAGCACCTCATAGCGGACGCTGTGCAGCAGTGCCCGCAGCCCTGCGGCGCCCAACGTCTACTCCGCCTGCTTCTGCGCGTCGGAGTGGCGGTAGTACGCGGCCTTGGACGGCGCGAGCGGCTCCTTGCCGAGGATCAGGTCGGCGGCCTTCTCGGCGATCATCATCACCGGCGCGTAGATGTTGCCGTTGGTGACGTAGGGCATGACGGAGGCGTCCACGACACGCAGGCCCTCAAGCCCGTGCACCCGCAGGCTCGACGGGTCGACGACGGCCATCTCGTCGGTGCCCATCTTGCAGGTGCAGGACGGGTGCAGGGCCGTCTCGCCCTCCTTCGCGACCCAGTCGAGGATCTCCTCGTCCGTCGCCACCTTCGGACCGGGCGACACCTCCCCGCCGTTGTAGGGGGCGAGCGCGGGCTGGTTGAGGATGTCGCGGGCCACGCGGATCGCCTCGACCCACTCACGGCGGTCCTGCTCGGTGGAGAGGTAGTTGAAGCGGAGCGCCGCGTGCTCGCGCGGGTCCTTGCTCTTGATCTTCACCGAGCCGATGGCGTCGGAGTACATGGGCCCGACGTGCACCTGGTAGCCGTGCCCGCCGGCCGGCGAGGAGCCGTCGTAGCGGACCGCGACCGGCAGGAAGTGGAACATCAGGTTGGGGTAGGCCACGTCGTCGTTGCTGCGGGCGAAGCCGCCCGCCTCGAAGTGGTTGGTGGCGGCCGGGCCCTTGCGGAAGAGCCACTGCAACCCGATGAAGGGGGCACGCCACTTCGCCATGTACGGCTGCATGGACACCGGCTGCTTGCAGGCGTACTGGACGTAGACCTCCAGGTGGTCCTGCATGTTCTCGCCGACGCCCGGCAGGTCGTGCACGACGTCGACGCCGAGGGCGCGCAGTTCCTCGGCGTTGCCGACGCCGGAGAGCTGGAGCAGCTGCGGGGAGTTGATGGCGCCGCCGCACAGGATGACCTCACGGGCACGGACCTGCTGGAGCGCGCCGCGGCCGCGCCGGTACTCGACACCGACGGCGCGCTTGCCCTCGAACAGGACGCGGGTGACGAGGGAGCGGGTCCTCACCGTGAGGTTCGGCCGCTTCATCACGGGCTTGAGGTACGCCTTCGAGGCCGACAGCCGGCGTCCGCGGTGGACGTTGCGGTCGAACCTGGCGAAGCCTTCCTGCCGGTAGCCGTTGACGTCGTCGGTGGGGGCGTAGCCCGCCTCCTCGGTGGCTTTCTGGAAGGCGGTGAACAGCGGGTTGGTCGCGGGGCCGCGCTCCAGGACGAGGGGGCCGTCATGGCCGCGGAACTCGTCGTCCGGGTCGGCCGCGAGACAGTTCTCCATCCGCCGGAAGTACGGCAGGCAGTGCGCGTAGTCCCAGCTCTCCATGCCGGCGTCGGCCGCCCAACGCTCGTAGTCCATGGGGTTGCCGCGCTGGAAGATCATGCCGTTGATGCTGCTGGAGCCGCCCAGCACCTTGCCGCGGGCGTGGTAGACGCGGCGGCCGCCCATGTGGGGTTCGGGCTCGGACTCGTACTTCCAGTCGTAGAACCGGCTGCCGATCGGGTAGGTCAGCGCCGCGGGCATGTGGATGAACACATCCCACGGGTAGTCGGAGCGGCCCGCCTCCAGGACCAGCACCCGGTTCGCCGGGTCCGCGGAGAGCCTGTTCGCCAGTGCGCTGCCGGCCGATCCGCCGCCGACGATGACGAAGTCGTAGTGCACAGGAGCCATGGTGCCTCGTCTCGCTCGCGCCGTAGATACGCGAGGCATGCTAGCGCCGGTATCGCTATACGCACCAGGTTGCGATGCGCGCAACTTCCGACAGGTTCATGGAGTCGTCCGTCTCTTGCCGCAACGTTGTTTACTACGCGTATAGTTTTACTGTGAGCAACTACAGCCCTGACACGGAAACGTCGAACACGCAGGCCGGCGGAGTGCAGTCGGTCGATCGAGCCATCAGTGTGCTGGAGATCCTCGCCCAGCGTGGCGAGGCCGGTGTCAGCGAGGTGGCGGGCGAGATCGACGTGCACAAGTCCACCGCCTTCCGGCTACTCGGCGCCCTGGAGGCGCGCGGTCTGGTGGAGCAGGCGGGCGAGCGCGGAAAGTACCGGCTGGGCTTCGGCATCGTGCGGCTGGCCGGCGCGGTCACCGGCCGTATCGACATCACGCAGCAGGGCCGTCCGGTGTGCGAGCGCCTCGCCGAGGAGCTCGGCGAGACCGTCAACATCGCCGTCATGCAGGAGCACTACGCGATCAACCTCTACCAGGTGCGCGGCCCGGGGGCGGTCACCGCGCAGAACTGGGTCGGCCAGCTGACGCCGCTGCACGCCACGTCGAGCGGCAAGGTCCTGCTGGCCCATCTGCCCGCGAAGGAGCGGGCCGCGGTGCTGTCCGCCGCCGGCATGAAGAAGGTCACCCCGCACACCATCACCGCGAAGACGAAGCTCGAGAAGAACCTCGCCGAGGCGCGGGAGCGCGGGTACGCCTTCACCCTCGACGAGCTGGAGATCGGTCTGCACGCCATGGCCGCCCCGGTCCGCAACCGGGACGGCGAGGTCATCGCGGCCCTCAGCGCCTCCGGGCCCGCCTACCGGCTCACCGAGGAGCGCCTGCACGAGCTCTCCCCGATGCTGCTCAAGGGCGCCGAGGAGATCAGCCACCGGATGGGCTATCTGGGCTGACCGGCCAGACTACGGCCGGGGAGTGGCCAGCCGCTCGTTGACCCAGTCGTGGAAGGCACCGATGTGGTGCTCGCTGGGCACCAGCACTCCTCCCTTGGCGTACATCCGGGAGTTCATGCCGGGCTGGGTGCGTTCGCACGCCTCGAAGTCCTGGCGGTTGACGCGGTCGAAGAGTTCCACGGACCTGCTGACGTCCTTGCCGCTCTCGACGACGTGCGGGAGGTACAGCCAGTCGCACTCGACGATCGTGCGGTCCACGGAGACCGGATACATCCGGTGGAAGATCACATGGTCGGGGACGAGGTTGATGAACACCTGGGGCCTGACGGTGATCGCGTAGTAGCGGCGGTCCTGGTCCTCGCCGACCCCGGGAATGCGGTCCAGGCCCTCGGAGCCGTCGACGGTGAACCCCTGGACGCCCTCGCCGAACTTGGCGCCGTGGCCGACGTAGTACTGCGCGGCGTAGCCGTCCGCGAACTCGGGGAGCACCTCGGTGAGTTCGGGGTGGATGGTGGCGCAGTGGTAGCACTCCATGAAGTTCTCGATGATCAGCTTCCAGTTCGCCCTGACGTCGTAGACGATCCGTTCGCCGACCGAGAGGCTGCCGATGTCGTAGTGGTCGATCGACTCGACGTCGCCGAGGCGGGCGACGATCTCGCCCATGACGTCCTCCTCGAAGGAGGGCGGGTTCTCCGCGAGGCACACCCAGACATAGCCGAGCCATTCGCGTACGGCCACGCTCGCCAGGCCGTACTCGGTGCGGCCGACGTCGGGCATCTTGGTGAGGTTGGGTGCCGCGACGAGCTTGCCGTTCAGGTCGTACGTCCAGGCGTGGTAGGGGCACTGGAAGGCCCGCTTGACCTCGCCGGACTCCTCCGTGCAGAGCTTGGCTCCGCGGTGCCGGCACACATTGAAGTACGCACGGATGCTCTTGTCCCGCGCCCGGGTGACGAGGATGCTCTCGCGACCCACGTCCACGGTGCGGAACGCGCCGGGCGCGGCCAGATCCGCGGCGCGGGCGACGCAGAACCACATGGTCTCGAAGATACGTTCCTGCTCCTGGGCGAAGACCGCCGGATCGGTGTAGGCGGTGCCGGGGAGGGTGGCGATCAGACTGTCCGGCAGGCTGGTCGAGGTCACAGTGCACTCCTCGTCGAACGTCGTGGAGGGGTCATTCACGCGCCGGGAGGAACGACTCCGGACGGCGTTGTGCATGGAGCAACGCTGCGTGCCATGTGAAACCGCAGCATCGGGTGGCGCAAGGCCGGTGTCAAGACGTCGCGGCTGCGAGCTGCTTACGGAAGCGGGTGAAGAGCCGCGGCTGGTTCATCCCGAGCACGGCGACCGGGTTCCCGGCCCGCCGGTAGACGGCCAGGACGTCGCGGTCGTCCGCGGCGCCCGCCTCGACGGTCACGCTGTCGGCACCGGCCGCGTGACCGGCGAACTGGATCCTCACGCCGTACTGGTCGGACCAGAAGTACGGCGGCCGGGGCACTCCCGGTGCCGTCGCGCCGCCCGCCAGCAGCGTGGCGACCGCGGCGTCGGGGCGTTCGCGCGCACCGGTCCAGTGCTCGACGCGCCGGTGCAGACCGGCACGCGGGTCGTACCAGTTGGCGCAGTCGCCGACCGCGACCACGCCGGCCAGGGCGGTGCGGCCGTCCGCGCCGCACTTGACGCCGTTGTCGAGTTCGACGCCGGAGCCCGTCAGCCACTCGACGCAGGGGCGTGCGCCCACGCCGACCACGACGATGTCGGCGGGAACGGTGCGGCCGTCCTCCAGCAGAACGGCGTCGACCTGGGTCCGGCCGCTCAGCCCCTTGACGCCCACCCCGCACAACAGCCGTACGCCGTGGTCCGTGTGCAGGGCGGAGACAAGGGCGCCCATGGTCTCGCCGAGCGGTCCGGCGAGCGGTGTCGGGGCGGCCTCCACCACTGTCACGTCCAGCCCCAGGGCGCGGGCGGTGGAGGCGACCTCGGCGCCGATGAACCCGCCGCCGATCACCACCAGCCGTCCGCCGCGGGCCAGTTCGTCCCGCAGGGCGCGGGCGTCGTCCAGGGTGCGCAGGGTGTGCACCCCGGCCAGCCCCTCGGAACCGGCGAGGGTGCGGGCCGCGGCGCCGGTCGCGATGACGACGCCGTCGGCACGTACCTCACGTCCGTCGTCGAGCCGGACGGCACGGTCGGTGCGGTCGAGCGCGACGGCACGGGTGCCCAGCAGCCACTCGGCCCGCAGGTCCTCGTCGTCCGTCTCCAGCGCGAGTTCCGCCTCGCCGAGGGTGCCGGCCAGGAACTCCTTGGACAACGGGGGCCTGTCGTACGGGCGGTGCAGCTCGTCCCCGATGACGACGAGCCGCCCGTCGTACCCCTGTTTGCGCAGCGAGCGCGCCGCCGACAGGCCGGCCAGCGAGGCGCCGACCACGGCGACGGTCCTCACGCGGGACCTCCGGCGAGCCGGGCTGCGACGCAGGGCGGCAGGTTGGGGGCGTCCAGGGAGAGCTGGACGTAGACCATGCCCTCCTCCACGACGACCTCGTGGGTGCGGACCGGGAGCTTGGCCGGCGGGGCGTCGACCGCGCCGGTCCTCAGGTCGAACTTCGAGGCATGCAGCGGGCATTCCACCTCGCAGCCCTCCAGCCAGCCGTCGGCGAGCGAGGCGTCCTGGTGGGTGCAGGTGTCGTCGATGGCGAAGAGCTCGCCATCCTCGGTGTGGAACACCGAGACCGGCGGATCGATGTCGAGCCGGTGGGCCTCGCCTCGCGGGAGATCCGCGAGACGGCACGCGGGAATCATCATGACACCTCGGTGCGTATAGCGAAACGGATTGCGATTGACGCAACGCCAGTCTGAGGGCGGCTCCGAAGCGTTGTCAAGGCGTCAAAAGGCCCGCTTCGGGCCGGTCCGCGGCGCGTTCTCCGTGCAGCCCGAAGCGCCCGAACCACCTGCGGAAACAGGCGGAACGGGCGCCCCACGACGACCACGGCGGCGACGGTCAGAACCCTCGGTCGAGCCACTCCCCCAGGTGCGGTGCCTCGTCGGCGACGGTGGTCGTCTCCCCGTGTCCGGTGTGCACGACCGTCTCGCCGGGCAGCGTCAGCAGCCGCTCCCTGATCGACTCGACGATCGTCGGGAAGTGGCTGTACGACCGTCCCGTCGCCCCCGGGCCACCGGCGAACAGCGTGTCGCCGCTGAAGAGGGCTGTCAGGGCCGGCGCGTACAGACACACCGCGCCGGGGGCGTGGCCTGGCGTGTGCAGCACGGTCAGTTCCACCCCGGCCACCGTGAGGACCTGCCCGTCGGTCAGGTCGCCGTCGGGTGCCCGGTCGGGATGGGTCTGCTTCCACAGCGGCAGGTCGTCGCCGTGGAGCAGGACCGGGGCGCCGGCGCGCGCGGCCAGTTCGGGCGCGGCGTCGATGTGGTCGTTGTGGGCGTGGGTGCACACGATGGCCCGCAGGGCGCGATCCCCCAGGGCCCCGGCGATCGCCTCGGCGTCATGGGCGGCGTCGATGACGATCGCCTCGGTGTCGTCGCCGACCAGCCACACGTTGTTGTCGACGTCCCAGGTGCCGCCGTCGAGCGAGAACGTGCCCGAGGTGACGAGGCGTTCTATACGGACGCTCGACGTCACAGGATCACCACCGAGCGCAATACGTCGCCGTGGTGCATCCGCTCGAAGGCCTTCTCGACGTCGTCCAGCGCGATGGTCTCCGTGACGAAGGCGTCCAGGTCAAGGCGGCCCTGGAGATAGAGATCGATGAGGATCGGGAAGTCCCTGCTCGGCAGGCAGTCGCCGTACCAGGAGGACTTCAGGGCGCCGCCGCGGCCGAAGACGTCCAGGAGCGGAAGTTCGAGCTTCATCTCCGGGGTCGGCACGCCCACGAGTACGACCGTGCCGGCCAGGTCGCGGGCGTAGAAGGCCTGCTTGTACGTCTCGGGGCGGCCGACCGCCTCGATGACGACGTCGGCGCCGAAGCCGCCGGTCAGCTCGCGGATCGCCTCGACCGGATCGGTCTCGCGGGAGTTGACCGTGTGCGTGGCGCCCATCGAGCGGGCCGTCTCCAGCTTGCGGTCGTCGATGTCCACCGCGATGACCTTCGCCGCGCCCGCCAGGTTCGCCCCCGCGACGGCCGCGGCCCCGACTCCGCCGCAGCCGATCACGGCGACCGAGTCGCCCCGGCCCACGCTCCCGGTGTTGATCGCCGCGCCGATGCCCGCCATCACCCCGCAGCCCAGCAGCCCCGCGGCGGCCGCCGAGGCGGCCCGGTCGACCTTTGTGCACTGCCCGGCCGCGACCAGCGTCTTCTCCGCGAACGCGCCGATGCCCAGCGCCGGCGCCAGCTCGGTGCCGTCCAGCAGGGTCATCTTCTGCTTGGCGTTGTGCGTGTCGAAGCAGTACCAGGGCCGTCCGCGCAGACAGGCCCGGCACTGCCCGCACACCGCACGCCAGTTGAGGATCACGAAGTCACCGGGGGCGACATCGGTGACACCCTCCCCCACCGACTCCACCACGCCCGCCGCCTCATGACCGAGCAGGAAGGGGAAGTCGTCGTTGATGCCGCCCTCGCGATAGTGCAGGTCGGTGTGGCAGACCCCGCAGGCCTCGACCTTCACCAGTGCCTCGCCCGGGCCCGGGTCGGGCACGAGGATCGTCTCCAGGCTGACGGGGGCGCCCTTGCCCCGCGCGACGACAGCACGGACCTGGTGCGTCATGGCCACTCCTCGGCTGGTCGAGAGACTTGAAGCTGATGTTGCTCATTACGGCACACATCTCATCTGCCGCAACACAGCATCGTGGAGCGCCGGGCGGGGGTCAACCAGTAAGTCGCCGCACGCCCCTTTCGCACTTCCGAACCCGCATGTCATGCTCACGCCGATCGCACGCATTCCTGAACGTCGTTCATATCCATGGACATATCCATGAACCTCGAGCATGGGAGAGCGGACATGAGTGCACGACCCCGACTGGGCGTCCTGCTGGTGGCCTTGGCCGCGTTCACCACCGCGGTCGCCCCCGTCGCCGCGGCCCGGACAGAGGCCCACCGCGCGCCTCCCGTCCCGCACACCGCCGTACTGGACGGCGTACGCCTCCAGCAGACGAAGATCCGCCTCGACAGCGGCGACCCCCAACTCCGCCGGGCCGTCGCGGCGTTGACGGCCCGCGCCGACAGGTGGCTGGACCAGGGCCCGTGGACCGTCGTCGACAAACCCCGGCCCGCTCCCGGCGGCGACGTCCACGACTACCTCAGCCAGGCTCCGTACTGGTGGCCCGCCAAGGCCCCCACCCCGGACAACCCCTGGGGCTGCCCCTATGTCCAGCGCGACGGTGAGCGCAACCCCGAGGTCGACTCCGGCACCGACCGTCAGGACGTCGAGAAGACCTTCGACTCCGCCTACGACCTCTCCCTCGCCTGGTACTACACCGGCGAGGGGCGATACGCCGAGAAGGCCGGGCAGGTGCTGCGCACCTGGTTCCTGGATCCGGCCACGAGGATGAACCCGAACCTGAACCACGCGCAGTTCATCCCGTGCAAGTACGACGGTCGCGCCATCGGCATCATCGACTTCTCGCAGTCGTACACCAGCGTCCTCGACGCACTCGCCCTCCTGGCGACCGGCGCCCCGGGCTGGACGGCGAAGGACCGCGGCGGCATGACCAGGTGGAACACCGACTTCCGCGACTGGCTCCGCAACAGCGACTTCGGCAAGCAGGAGGCCGCCGCCACCAACAACCACGGCACCTTCTACGACATGCAGCTCGCGGGTCTGGCGTACGCGACCGGTGACAAGGACCTCGCCCGCCGAACGGTCCTGGAGGCCCGGTCCAGGCGCATCGCGCCGCAGATCGCGCCCGACGGCAGCCAGCCCCAGGAGCTGACCCGGACCAGGAGCTGGCACTACTCGACGTTCGACCTGGTCGCCTACACCCGGCTCGCGGCCATCGGTCGGCACGTCGGGGTGGACCTGTGGGCCTACCGGGGACCGGAGGGGCAGAGCCTGTTCAAGGCGGTGGACTATCTGCTGCCCGCCGCGACGGGTGCCGCCGCCTGGCCGCATCCGGAGCTCGAGTTCCGCCGGTACGCGGCGACCGACGTCGTCCACGCGGCCGCCGACGCCGGGGACCGGAACGCCCAACGGGCCGTACCACTGCTGGAGGAGCCGCCGGGCGGCGACCTGTGGGTACTGCGCCCGGCGGCGGAACAGCTGGACTCGATCGCGGGCTGAGCGGCGCCCCGACCGGGCGATCAGACCGTGGACAGGTCGATCGCCCGGTCGACGTCCTGCGGCTGGAGCACCCGCAGGATGCCCTCCAACAGGTAGTAGTCGGCGTACGGAAGGGAGATCTCGACCCCGTCCTCGCTGGGCCGGTTGCGTGTGCAGCGGGCCACCACTGCGTCCGCGCGGGTCGAGTTCCTCGTCAGACAGGTCTCCGCCAGCGCGGTGAGCAGCCGCAGCGCGACCTCGCGGTAGGTCTGCCTGCCGGTGGCCACGGCCAGGTCGAGCAGTCCGCACGCCATGATCGCGCCGGCCGACGCGTCCTTGATGTCGTACGGCTGTTGCGGGGCGCGGTAGTCCCACACGGGGACGTGGTCCGGGGTCAGGGCCCCCACCGCGAAGTCCGCGAGCTTGCGGGCGGTGGCCAGGAACTCACGGTTCCCGGTGCGCCGGTACATCGTGGTGAATCCGTACAACCCCCAGGCCTGTCCGCGCGACCAGCACGACGTGGGGCTGTACCCCTGCACGGTGTTCGGGCCGATCGCGGCCCCGCTCGCCGGGTCGAAGTCGTACACGTGCGGGGTCGAGCCGTCCGGGCGCGGGAAGACCCGCTGGGCGGTTTTCGCGTGCTCCACGGCGATGTCCAGATACTTCCCGTCGCCGGTCTCGCCGCTCGCGAACGCCAGCAGGTCGAGGTTCATCATCGTGTCGATGATCACCCGGCCGGCGTTCCGCTCGTCGTTCAGCGCACCCCACGCTCTGATGAAGCGCCCGCGCGGGTTGTACCGCTGGATCAGGGAGTCGGCCGCCCTGACGGCACCGGTGCGCCATCTGTCCTCGCCGGTCAGCCGCCAGGCGGTGACCCAGGAGGGGGAGAAGAGGAATCCGAGGTCGTGCGTGCCGGTGTCGTACTGGCGGGGGGCCAGCTTCTCCGCCGACGCCAGCGCCCAGGTGCGGAAGGAGTCGTCCTTGCTGTACAGCCACGCCATCCACAGCGTGCCCGGCCAGAACCCGCCGACCCAGTCGCCGTTCTGCGAGTAGGCCCACTTCTCGAACTTGGTGCCGACGGGGAAGGCGGTCACGGTCGGTGCGACCGCGTGGAGCTTGTCGACGGCGTAGTCGGCCGCCGCGCGGAACGTGCGCAGGGTCGGTGCCGGTGCCCGAGCGGCGGTCGCGTCCGCTGCCACGGCCGGCGCCGCGGAAGCACCTAGCGCCGCGGCACCGGCCGCCGTAGCCAGCACAGTGCGCCGGGAAACACTCATGCCGGTTCCTCCAACTGCTCAGGCGGAGAACGAAGTTGACCGAGCCTTGCACGACGGACTCGACGCTGTACACCCACGTGAGCAATGTTCATCAGTGTGAACCGGCGGGGCGGTGACAGGTGGTGATGCGTGGGCGCCAAGGGCAGGCGATGCCGGCGAAGCCGCCGTTGGTGACGATCTCCACGCTCAGCGTGTCGCCGCCCCGCAGTACCCGCCGGTTCCGTACGAGCCCGGTGGCGCCGTCCTCGACCGTCTCGACCAGCCACCGCCCGGGACCGACGGTCAGCGGCACCTCGGCCGTGCGTGCGGCGCCGGCGTACACGCCGCCCAGGAACCAGCGGTCCCCGCTGCGCCGGGCGAGCACGACTTCCCGGCCGGGCCGGCCGGCGAGCAGCCGGGTGTCGTCCCAGGCCGCCGGAACCTGGTCGAAGTAGGCGCGGGCGAGCGGCCGTTCGTCGTATGACTCGGGGGTGCCCGCGAACATCTGCAGGCCGGACTCGGCGGCAACGGTGAGTCCGACCTCGGCTGCGTCGGAGTTGGGGCGCAGGCCGACGCGCTGGAAGGCGCCGGGGGTGAAGTCCATGGAGCCGATGACGTTACGGGTGAAGGGCAGGGTGGTCAGATGGGCGGCGGTGTTGGTGCGCTTCTCCTCTCCGGCGACGCCCTCCAGGGTCATGACGTGGGGCCAGGTGCGCTGGATGCCCTTGGGCACGGTCGAGCCGTGGAAGTCGACCATGAGGTGGTGGGCGGCGGTCTCCGTGAGGATGGCGTCGTACCACCGGAGCATGGGCTGCGCCTCGGAGTTCATGAAGTCGATCTTGACCCCCTTGACGCCCCACCGCTCCAGGGTGGGCAGCCACTGGGCGCGCTCCAGCGGTGTGTCGAGGTCACGCTGGTGGATCCAGACGATGATGCCGACGCCCTTGGCGCGCGCGTACTCGACGAGTTCGGGCATCCAGCTGTTGGTCTGCCAGTCGGGGTCGGTGGTGTCCCACTCGTCGGCCTTGAAGTACCAGCCCGCGTCGACTGCCTCGTACGGCCAGTTCCGCTCGGCGGCGCAGTCGACGTAGGCCTTCTGTGCCGCGAGGCTCTTGCCTGCCTCCTTGCCACCCGCGAGCCAGGTCCACAGCACGGTGCCGGGCTTGATCCAGGAGGTGTCGGGGACCTTGGCGGCGGGCGCGAGGTCGTCGGTGAAGGTGGAGCGGGTGACGGTGGCGAGGTCGCCGGTGACCATCGCCCGCCAGGGGGTGGCGAGCGGGCCGTCGGTGGGGACGCGCTCGTCGGCGAGCTTGATGCGGTAGGTGCCGGTGCCCTGGTCGTGAGCGAGCCGGGCACCGGAGTAGGTGCCGGTGAGGTCGGACTCGGCGAGCAGGGTGTAGCCGCCGTCGGTCTCGAACAGTGCCTGGTCGGAGTACTCGCCTGTCGGTGCCGTGCCGGCGGTGTACTGCGCGAACTGGCCCTCGTTGTCGACCCGGTAGGCGCCGAGCCAAGCGCTCGCGTCCGGCGGCAGGTTGAACGCGGAGGACTCGCCGAGGACGTCGCCGTACCCGGCGGGCAGGACGTACCGGTAGGCGACGCCGTCGGCGGAGGCGCGGACGACGAGGTCGAGCCGGGCGCCCGCGGACGTGGCGAAGGACAGCCGGGTCTCGTTCATGCGGACCCGGCGGTCCAGTCGTTTGCCGGATTCGGCCCGGTACCGCTCGTCGACCAGCCGGTCCTTGCGGTGCAGGAACCTCAAGTCCTTTGACAGGTCTGCCTGTTCGGTGACGATGCCGACGGGCGACGGCTCGATGACCGTACGACCGCCGCGGGCCACCGAGAGACTGACGGTGCCGGTCGTGTCGTCCAGCCGTATCCGCGCTGTCGGTTCCTGCGCGGCGGGGCCGGACACGGTCCAGACATGCTCGGGTTGGTCGGCCCGGGCGGGCCCGTTCGTGAGAAGTGCGGCCACCAGCCCGGCGCTGAGCACGGCGACCGCGGTCCTGAGGGGAAACGCCATGTGAACCCTCCCTGTTGTGCGTCCGTTCGGACGGTGGCTACGGCAGTCCCCAGGCCGGACCCGGTTCGCTGACGGCGACGGGCGCGATGACGAGGTCGGGGCGCGAGCCGGCGTGGACGAGGACCTCTCGGCCCTTGGGCAGCTCGATGGCGAGGGTGCCCTCGCCCAGGTCCCGGGTGCGGGCCGGGGTGCCGTCGTCGAGGAGGACGGTGAGGGTGCCGGTGAGGCCGTGGCGGAGGTGGAGCGGCTCGCCCGCCAGGCTCCTGATCCGGATGAACCTGGTGGTTCCGGCCTTGCGGACGGCGCTGACCAGGAAGGCGCCCTGAGCGCGGAAGTCGTGCAGGGTGACGTCCGCCCATGCGGTGGGCACGGCCGGGAAGACCCGGATCACCCCGCCCCAGCTCTGGCAGAACATGTCGTGCAGGGATTGCGAGGCGGACAGCGGCGTCTCGATGACCGGACCGGCCTCGGTGTAGTGGGTGTTGGCCTGGCAGGGGTAGCGGGTGCTGGGGTCGAAGAACTTCCTCAGGTAGCCGATCGCGGTGTCGCCGTCACCGGTCATCGCGTACAGCGAGGCGGCCCCGGTGTAGCTGTAGCCGCGGTGGGCGCCGGTGAGCGCGTGCCAGTGCTCGACCGACTTCGTGATCAGCTCGCGGCTTTCGGGCTGGTCCCAGTTGACGAGGTACAGCGGGTACACCATCAGCAGGTGCGAGTAGTGCCGGTGGGACTGCGCGTACGGGGTGTCGGCACCGATCATGAAGCCGTTGCCGTCGACCGGGTACGGCGTGAGCCGGGCCAGCACCTCCTGCCAGCGGGGGGTCAACTCGTCGTCGATGCCGAGGAGTTCGGCCGACTCGATGAGTGTTCGGCAGCCCCAGCGGATCAGTGCGAGGTCGTAGTTGGTGTCCTTCGGGGGCACTACGGGGTACTCGGGCGAGAGGGTGCTCGGCAGGTAGAGCCTGCCGTCGCTGCCCGGGGTGAGGAAGTGCAGGTAGTAGTTGATCGCCCGGCGCAGGACCGGGTAGATCGTGTCGCGCAGCAGGGACTCGTCCATGGAGTGGCGGTAGGACAGCCACACGTTGTGCAGCGCCCAGGTGAGGTCGCCGGTCTCGGCTCCGGTGCCCGGCTGTCCCACGCCGCGGTTGGCGAACATGTCGGAACTGCGGCCGACTCCGGCGCTGTCGGCGCGGTAGGCGGCGGGCACGTTGGCGATGAGCTGTTCCTGGTTCTGGCGCACGGTGGTGGCGAGCGCGTCGAGTTCCAGGTGGTTGGAGCCGTGGATGAGCCAGTACTCCAGCTGGACGTTGAGGTTCCACCAGACCGCGGGCCACGGCGTCGGTTCCAGCCAGGGTCCTGAGGTGGCCATGACGGGGCCGCCCGCCCGGCTGGCGGAGGCGACCTTGTAGAGCTGGATCCAGTGGAAGCTCTGCAGCCGCTGGTCGGGGAAGGACACAAAACTCTTGCGGTAGAAGGCGTGCCACCAGCGGGTGTGCCGTCGCCTCAGGCTGCCGTACGACGTCGCCCGCCGCAGGTTGCGCAGTGAGTCGGTCTCGGCGGCGGTGTCGGAGGGGAAGCCGTGTCCGACGCTGAGGAGCAGGTCGTCGCCGGTGCGGCGGTACGCGGTGGCGGTACCGCCGCCGCCGGTGAGGGGTTGGAGGACCTGCTCGGTGCCGTCGGGGGTGGTCCGTGTGGTCCAGGGCGGGTTGGCCGTGTAGCCGGTGGGCGGGGCCTCGCTGATCCTGCGGGGGCTGACGGCCTCCTCGGGGTGGAAGGTCCAGACGACGCGTTCGTCGCCGTCGGCCCTGGCGCGGACGGCCAGGACCTCGTCGTGGATGAGGGCGGCGAGGGTGAGGGTGCCGACCGTGGTGGTGATGGTGCCGATGAGTTCGGCGTCCCACAGGCTCAGCCGCCAGTCGACTGCGGTGACGGTGCCGACCGGGTCGAGGGTGAGGTGTCCGACGGGCAGTCGGCAGGTGCCCCAGCCGCTGCCGAACTGTGGCCGGTGGTCCTGGACCCGGCCGTGCTGGACGGTGAAGCGGATCCGGCCCGCGCCCGGCTCCTGGTAGATCATGCTGCCGAGCAGCCCGTCGCCGAGGAACGGGCCCTCGTACCAGCGGGTGGGCAGCCTGGTCCACCGCAGGTCCTGGCCGCGCAGGAATGCCGTCCAGGCGCCGTCGGCAGCCATGGTGTCGCGCAGTCGCCAGGGGCGTCTGGTGCCGTCCGCCACGGGAGGCGGCACCCTCTCCGAGGGCTCTTCCGCGTGGGCGGTCCCGGGCAGGGCCGCGGCTGCCGCGCCGCCGAGCGCGGTGCCCAGTAAGGATCGGCGGGCCACCTTCGCACGTTGCTCCGGCTGTGAGGTCATCCTTGTCCTCCAGACCTGACGGATCTTCGATACATCGGGTGTATCGCGGAACCTAGCAGGGTTCATGGACCTGTCAACCGACCTATCATTGGGGACGCTGCGGCATCCGCGACAGCAGGCCTCTCCAACTCGTCCGATGTATCGAGGTACGCGCTCGCCAAGCCCCGCACGCGCAACGAGACGTACGGATGGGACGGATAGGTTGGCCCGCGTGGACCTCAACGCCGTCCGAACCTTCGTCGCCGTCGCGGACGCCGGTCAGTTCCAGAAGGCCGCCGTCGACCTGTCCCTCACCCAGCAGGCCGTCTCCAAGCGTGTCGCGGCGCTGGAACGGGAGCTGGGGGTGCGCCTGCTGACCCGTACGCCGCGTGGCGCGGAGCTCACCGTCGACGGGCAGGCGTTCCTGGACCACGCCCGTGCCCTGCTCCAGGCGGAGGCGCGGGCGAGGGCCTCCGTGCGTCCCGGGAGTCGTGCCCTGCGCGTCGATGTGATCGGGCGTCGGGTCTCGCTCGCCGGTCTGCTGCGCGACTTCCATCGCGCCCATCCCGGGATCGATCTGGACGTCGTGACCCTCGCCGGCTCACCGGAGGCCGTCGCCGCGGTCCGGGACGGCAGCATCGACGCCACCTTCCGCGCCGTGACCATGCCCGGTCAGCTGATCCCCGACGGCATCGAGATCACCCCGGTCCACGACGAGCCGCTCCACCTGTTCACCGGCCCCGCCCACGCGTTCACCGGCGCCGCCGCGGTCACCCCGGCCCAGCTGGCCGGGCACCGGATCTGGATGCCGGGCAACGTCCCCGGCACGGAGTGGACCGCGTACTACGAGGCGCTGGCCGCCGATTTCGGGCTGACGATCGAGGCGACCGGCCCCAACTTCGGGGTGGAGGCGCTCATCGAGAGGGTCGCCGCCTCCTCCACGCTGGCGACGTTCCTCGGCGTACAGACACCCCTGGTCCGGCCCGCCGGCTACGACATGCGGCTCATCCCGTTGCGCGACCCGACCCCGGTCTACCCGCACTCACTCCTGTGGCGAGCCGACAACCCGCACCCGGCCCTCGCCGCACTCCGCGAGTTTCTGACCTCCGTGCGCCACGACCGCCCGGACGGCGAGCTCTGGACGCCTGCCTGGGCCCGCCGTTCCACCAGTACCCCGGCTGCCGGGTGACCGGAACTAGACACCGAAGAGGGCGACGACACCGAGCAACCCGGCCACACCGAGGGCCGTTCCGAGCGTGGCGGCCCACATCCGGCCGATGCCCTGACGGGCGTAGTGCATGCCCGACGCCCCGAAGGTGACGGCAAGGCCCGCGGCGATCCACGCGAGCGGGAAGAGGACGAACGCCCCAAGGGTGGAGACGAGGCCGAGGACGAGGGCGGTGGGCCCCAGGGCGGTGGCGGGTGAATCGGGCGTATCGGTCCGAGCCGGCACCATCTGCTGACGCATGCCCTGTTCCCCCTTTTTGAACATGTTCAAAGTATGCATCGGCGATGCCGAAAGATCCAGCGCCGGGGGGCGGCGCCGAGCGTGGGCGAGTCGACGCGGGGAGGCTCGTCGGTCACTTGGTACTGGTGTCGTCCGTCCGCTCGCCCTCGGCCTGGGACGGCTCGGTCCTGGGGACGTCCGGGTGCTGCTCCACGGCCGCACGCCCAGGCGGCTCCTCGCGTTCGCCCTCGGCCTGGGAGGGCGTGTGAGAGTACAGCCAGCGGTCGTAGTCCGAGGCTTCGGTCTTCATGGCTGACCTCCGTTGGTCGCTCCTCTCCCATGCTGCGCCCGGCGTGGCCCGCCGACCAGTGCTCCTCATCCGGTGAGCCCGATCCTGTCGCAGGCGGCGCGGAGTTTCGGGATGCAGATCTGCTCGACGGTGTAGACGCCGTCGCGGACGACGGTCTTCTCCATGTCGGCGGCCGTCACCGCGATCGGTGTGAGCAGGATGGAGGGGATGTCCTGGTCGGTGGTGCTGTCGGTCTGCGTCGTCGAGACGTCCTCGGCGTCCTCGCCGCGCCCGAGGGCGACGACCATGGCGGCGGCCGCGGCGGCTTCCTTCTCGAACGGTTTGTACACCGTCATGTACTGCTCGCCCCTGACGATGCGCCGCACGGCCTCCAGGTCGGCGTCCTGGCCGGTGATCGGGGGAAGGTCCTTGACACCGGCCTTCTTGAAGGCGGAGATGACGCCCGCGGCGATGGCGTCGTTGGTCGCCAGGACGCCGCTGATGCGGTCCGCCCCCAGGGCGGCGATGGCGGCGGACATGTTGGCGTGCGCGTTCTCCGGGCTCCAGCCCGCGGTGTCGTACGACCTGGCGATCGTCGCCCTGCCGGAGAGGACGGACAGCACCCCCTCGCGGAACCACGCCGCGTTGGCGCTGCTCGGATCACCGTTCATCATCACGACGGTGCGGCCGTTCCCCCGGTCCGCCATGGCCTTCAGGAGGGCCTCGCCCTGCATCCTGCCGACCTTCGCGCCGTCGAAACTGACGAAGCCCGAGATCGGGCCTTCGGCGAGCCGGTCGTACGCGACGACCGGGATACCCGCTTGGTGCGCCTCCTGGATCGACGAGCGCAGTGCCCTGCTGTCAGCTGGGTCGAGGAGCAGGACCTCGGCCCCCTTGGTGATCATGGACGACACCTGTTCCCGCTGCCTCGCCGCGTCGTTCTCGGCGTTGGCGTACATCAGGGTGCAGTCGTCGCACAGCTCCTTGAGCCGCTTCTCGATCAGCGGCTTGTCGGCGTGCTCCCAGCGGGGGGTCACCCGGTTCGGAAGCAGCAGGCCGACCGTGAAACTCTCCGTGCCCGCCTGGTCGTCCCCTCCGCAGGCGGCCAGGGACACCGTCATCAGCCCCGCGACGAGCGCCGCGACGACGTGCAGCGTACGGTTCCTCATCGCAGCTCGCCTCGATCCGTTCATGCCTTCGCGTCCGCGGTGGCCGGTTCGCCCCGCGGCACCGTGATCTCGCTCCACACCTGCTTGCCACCGGCCACCGGCACCGTGCCGTAGGCGTCCGACACCGCCTCGACCAGCAGCAGGCCCCGTCCGCCGGTCGACTCCCAGTCCACGATCACCGGCTTGGCGGGCGCACGCGGCGAGGAGTCGCTCACGCTGACCCGGACCCGGTTGCCGCGCAGCACCAGGTCGAGTCGGACCGACCCCTGGGTGTGCATCAGGGCGTTGGTGACCAGTTCGGAGACCACGAGCAGCACCGCGTCGGCGGCTTCCTGGACCTGCCAGCGGCGCAGGGTGCGGGCGGTGAAGCGGCGGGCGTGCATGACGGCGTCGGGCAGTCGCCACACCACCCAGCCGGCCCGGATCGGCCGGGTCTTCATGCCGTCGTAGCGCAGCAGCAACAGCGCCACGTCGTCCTCGCGGCGGCCGCCGTCGCCCAGCAGCGCGTCGGCCATCCGCGCCGGATCCGCCGGATCGGCCCCGGCGAGCGCGGCGCGCGTACGGTCCATGCCGATGTCCAGGGGCAGGTCGGCGGCTTCGACCAGACCGTCGGTGATCAGGGCGAGCACCGTGCCGGGGGTGAGCGCGACCGCGGTCAGGGGGAACTCCGCCTCCGCCAGAATGCCCAGCGGGGGGCCGCCCTCGATCTGCACCTCCTCGGTGGAGCCGTCGGGATGGCGCAGCAGCGGCGAGAGGTGGCCCGCCCGGACGAACAGGGTGGTGCCCTCCTCCAGGTCCAGTTCGACATAGCAGCAGGTGGCGAACAGGTCGGTCTCCATGCCGACGAGGAGACGGTTGGCGTGCGACACGACCACGTCGGGCGGGTGGCCCTCCACCGCGTACGCCCTGACCGCGGTGCGCATCTGGCCCATGATCGTCGCGGCCGCGGCGCTGTGCCCCTGGACATCGCCGATGACCAGCGCGACCCGGTCCTCGGACAGGGCGATGACGTCGTACCAGTCGCCACCGACCTGGAGCCCCCGCCGGGCCGGCAGATAGCGGGCGACGGCCGTCCCGCCGGGCAGTTCGGGCAGGCGCCGGGGCAGCAGACTGCGCTGCAGCATCGTGGCGAGTTCCTGCTCGGCGTCGTGGGCGTGCGCCCGTTTGAGTGCCTGCCCGACGAGCGCCGCGGTGGCGGTCAGCAGGGATCGCTCCTCGCGGATGAACTCGTGCGGCTCGTCCCAGCCGACCAGGCACACCCCGGCGACGCTGCCCTTGGCCGGAAGCGGCAGGACGGCCAGTCCGCCGGGGCCGACGCCCGCGAGTCCCGGTTCGAGCGCCGTGCCGGCGGGCCAGAGATCCATCCGGCCGTCCCGCAGGGCCAGTTGCAGGGTGGGCAGGGCGCTGACGGGTGCGTCGGGCCACTCCGAACGCCACTGGGCGCGCCACAGCTGCGGCCAGGAGTCCGGATCCGGCGGGTCGAGCAGGGTGACCATGAGCCGTTCGTCGCGCACATCGGCGAGCGCCACCCGGTCGGCGCCGAGCGGTTCGCGCAGGGCGGTGACGGCGACCCGTCCGACGTCACCGACGGTCGCGGCCTCGTCGAGTGCGGCGGTCAGCCACTGGATCCGGGACACGTCGTCGACGCCGCGGCTCTTGACCTGCGTCGCCGTCACCACGCCCAGCACCCGCTCCGGTTCGTCGCCGGCTCTCGCCGGGACCCGGCAGCTCAGGCTCAGCCAGCGCACCTCGCCGGTGGGGCGGCGGACACGGAACTCCAGCTCCCGTTGGCCGAGCGTGTGCAGGGACGGCTCCGTCACCGACATCAGCGCGGGGATGTCCTCGGGGAGCGCGTGCGCGAGCAGCGTGTCCACCTTGCCGTCGAAGTCGTCCGGCGTGATGCCCACGAGTTCGAGCAGCGCCTCGTCGGCCTCGATCAGACCGGTGTCGGGCACCAGCACGAACGAGCCGACGCGCAGCCCCCGCAGGGCGCGGCTCAGCGGGGACTCGTCCGCCCCGGCACGCAGCGCGCGGGCGACGGCGACGGCGTACCGCTCCAGGAAACGCTGCTGCCCGGCGTCGAAGCCGTCCGCGAGGGCGCCCACGACGACGAGGCAGCCCAGTCGCTCCCCCTCCGCCCCCAGCGGCAGCGCGCCGAGCGACGCCGTTCGCGCCCGTGGCGAGGAGGGGGCGTCCTCGGGATAGGAGGCGAGGGCCGCGGCGTTCAGCCAGATGGGCCGGTCGGTGCGGAAGGCGTGGACCGCGGCCGAGCCGCCGGACAGGGGCAGCCGCTTCGGCAGCCGGTACTCGGGGACGCCGCCGGCCGTCTCCAGCAGTTCGAGTTCCTCGCCCCCGGCCGCGGGCACGTACAGCGCCGACAGTTCCGCTCCGGCGAAGGTCAGGGCACGATCACTCGTGGCGGCCTCAGGCCCGGTGGGCGGTGAACCGTTGTCCGCGGTGCCGGCCTCGGATGCCCCCGGCGCCGAAACTCCGGTCCGGGCCCGGCCGTCGTGAGGCATGTCCGCAACCTTCCTCCCGTCCCTGCCGGAGGTGCCGAAGGAGATCGGGGCGCCCTCGCTCGCAGCACGCTCGAGCGCGGCGAAACGGCGCCCGACCACCAGAATCGCATATATGGATGACCCGGACATATTTGCTCTCTCGCCCGCCCTGCGGGGCGCCCTCGCTGCGTTCGCAGATCACCACGCCCGGTGTCACACTGACCAAGTGGTCGACATGTGAGAAGGCCAGGTGTCGCCATGCTCACCAGTGAGATCTCTCGTTCGAAGGCCCCCATACGGAATGCGGCCCTCTCCATGATCGCGATCTCCGTCGCTGTCGGCCTCGCGGCCTGCGGGACGGACGGCGGGAGCGCCTCCGACACGGACAGCGGGCCGCGGATCGGTGTGCTGCTGCCGGACGCGACCACGGCCCGCTGGGAGACCCAGGACCGGCCGCTGCTGAACAAGAGGATCCAGGAGCTGTGCCCCACGTGCACGATCGAGCACGGCAACGCCAAGGGTGACGTGGCGATGCAACAGCAGCAGATGAACTCGTTGATCACCCAGGGAGTCGACGCCATCCTGCTCGTGGCGGTGGACGCCAAATCGCTCGCCACCACGGTCAAGAAGGCGGACGAGGCCGGTATCCCGGTCATCGCCTACGACCGTCTCGCCGAGGGCCCGATCGCCGGCCATGTCTCCTTTGACGGCCAGGAGGTCGGCAGGCTCCAGGGCCAGGCACTGCTGAAGGCCATGGGCGACAAGGTGCCCGGCGCCCAGATCGTCATGATGAACGGCGATCCCATCGACCCCAACGCGGTGCTGTTCAAGGAGGGCGCGCTGTCCGTGCTGACGGACAAGGTGAAGATCGGCAAGGAGTACGACACGCTGCAGTGGCGGCCCGAGAGCGCCAACATGAACATGTCCGGCGCCATCTCCGCGCTCGGCGTCGGCAACATCCAGGGGGTCTACGCCGCCAACGACGGCCTCGCCGCCGGCAGCATCTCCGCGCTCAAGGCGAACAAGGTCGACCCGCTGCCCCCGGTCACCGGACAGGACGCCGAACTCTCCGCCGTGCGGCGCATCGTCGGCGGCGATCAGTACATGACCGTCTACAAGCCCTTCCGGCCGGAGGCCTCCGCCGGCGCCGCCATGGCCGTGGCCGCCGCCCGTGGCGAGAACCTCGACCGGGTGGCCAAGGACGAGGTGAGGACGAGCACCGGAAAGACGGTCCCGGCGGTCATGCTCACCCCCATCTCCGTGACCGTCGACAACATCAGGGACACCTTGGTGAAGGACGGCGTGTACACGGTCCGGCAGATCTGCAGCCCCGGTCTCGACGCCGCCTGTGCCAGGGCCGGGCTGACCTGACCTCTGGCCCGGCTCCGTCCGGGCCACGGGAAGGAGATGGTGCTCCGTGCCTGCCGCCCCCTTGCTGGCGTTGCGTGGCGTGTGCAAACGCTACGGCGCCGTCGAGGTCCTCGTGGACATCGACCTGGAGATCCATGCCGGGCAGGTCGTCGCGCTCCTGGGCGACAACGGCGCCGGCAAGTCCACCCTGGTCAAGGTGATCTCCGGCGTCGCCCCGGCGGACCGGGGGGTCATCGAGTGGGAGGGCCGTCCCGTCCACATCCGGCGCCCCCAAGAAGCCCGCGACCTCGGCATCGCCACCGTCTACCAGGACCTCGCGCTGTGCGGGAACCTCGACGTCGTCGGCAACCTGTTCCTGGGACGCGAGATCCGCCGATACGGCTTCCTCGACGAGATGGAGATGGAGCGCCGCACCCTGGCCCTGCTGGAGCGCCTGACCAGGGGCGTCCCCGAGCTGCGCGCCCCCGTGGTGTCGCTGTCCAGCGGGCAGCGGCAGACGGTCGCCATCGCCCGCTCACTCCTCGGCGAGCCCCGGGTGCTGCTGCTGGACGAGCCGACCGCCGCACTGGGCCTGAACCAGACCAACGAGGTCCTGGACCTGGTGGACGAACTGCGGGATCGCGGCCTGGGTGTCCTGCTGATCAGCCACAGCATGGGCGACGTCAAGGCCCTCGCGGACCGGGCCGCCGTGCTGCGGCTCGGCCGCAACAACGGCTTCTTCGACGTGAACACCGTCTCGCAGGAGCAGATCATCTCCTGCATCACCGGGGCGACGGAGAACACGCCCCGCCGGCCGGCGCATCAGGAGGCGGCGTGGTGAGCCCATCAGGAGGCGCCGAGGTGAAAAGTACGCGCGACAAGGCGGACGACCCGCAGACGGACCCCGCCGCACCCACCGCCGAGGCCCGCAAGGCGCAGCGCGGGACGTCCGTCGCCCGGACCCTGGAGAGCTGGGTCGCCTTCTCGCGGCGCAAGCTGAGGTCCGGTGAAGTGGGTTCGCTCCCCGTCATCCTCGTCCTCGCCGTCGTCTGGATCACGTTCCAGTCCCTCAACGACAACTTCCTCTCACCCCGGAACCTGTCCAATCTCAGCGTGGACATCGTCGGCACGGGCCTGATCGCGGTCGGCATCGTGTTCGTGCTGCTGCTCGGTGAACTGGATCTGTCCGTCGGCTCGATCAGCGGCCTCGCGGCGGCCGTGTTCGCGGTGCTGAACGTGAACAACGGCGTGCCCGAGTGGCTGGCGCTCATCGTCGCGGTGCTCGCGGGCACGGCGGCGGGCACGGTGCAGGGCTATTCGTTCGCCCGGACCCGCGTCCCGGCGTTCGTCGTCACGCTCGCGGGGCTGCTCACCTGGAACGGCCTGATGCTGTACATCCTGGGCACCAGCGGCACCATCAACCTCGACGAGAACGGGCTCGTCGCCAAGCTGACCAGCTACTACTTCACCGACGACGCCGTCGCCTACGGACTGGCGGCGCTCGCCGCGGGGATGGTCTTCCTGGTCTCCTACCTGGACCTGCGGCGCCGGACAGCAGCCGGCATGCCGCACCGCTCGCTCCAGGTCATCGTGCTGCGTGCGGGAGGGCTCGCGGTGATCGCGTTCACCGGGGCGTATCTGCTCAACCGGTTCCAGGGCCTGCCGCTCGCCCTCCTGATCTTCCTCGTGGTGGTGGCCGGTCTGGACATCGTGCTGCGCCGCACGCACTACGGGCGCCAGGTCTACGCCCTCGGCGGCGGCGTCGAGGCGGCCCGGCGCGCCAGCCTGCGGGTTACGGGGGTGCAGACAGCGGTACTCGCCGTCTCGGGCACCATGGCCGCGATCGGCGGTCTGTTCCTGGCCTCGCGCATCACGTCGGTGAGCCAGACCTCGGGCCAGGGCGTGCTGCTCCTCAACGCCATCGCGGCGGCCGTCATCGGCGGCACCAGCCTGTTCGGCGGCCGTGGTTCGACCTGGACGGCTGTGCTCGGCATGCTGGTGATCCAGTCGATCGGATCGGGCATGGCGATCACGGACACCCCCGCCGCCGTCCAGTTCATGATCACGGGCGGGGTGCTGTTCGCCGCCGTGGTCATCGACGCGCTGTCGCGGCGCTCCCAGGAGGCACACGGGCGGGCCTGACGCCCGGCTTCGCGGACCGAAGCGGATCGAAGCGGGCAGATGCCGGACGGAGGGCGAGCTCCGAGGGCGGCCGGGAGGTGAGGGTGATGATCGCCGTCAACCCGATGGACAGCGACGCGGTGCTGGCGACCTTCGGGGCCATCGGTGTCCTCGTGGTGATCTTCGCGGAGTCCGGCCTGCTGGTCGTCGGCTTCTTCCTGCCCGGCGACACCCTGCTCCTCCCGGCCGGTGTGCTGTGCGCGGCGAGCGCCGAGCGGGCGGCCCGGCTGGTCCTGTGGCAGGTGCTGCTGTGCGCGGCGGTGGGCGCCCTGGTGGGAGGCCAGGTCGGGTTCCTGATCGGCCGGCACGGCGGCCGGGCCCTGCTCGCCCGCACCTCCAGACGCCGCGTTCGCGACACGGCGGCACGGGCGGAGAAGCTGCTGGCCCGCTACGGCTACGGCAAGGCCCTGGTGATCGGCCGTTTCGTCCCGATGGTGCGGACCGTCCTGCACCCGGCGGCCGGGGCGCTCGGTGTGCCCGCGCGGACCTTCACCATCTGGCAGATCGTCGGCGGGCTGCTTTGGACGCAGAGTCTGGTCCTGGCCGGATACGGCCTCGGAGAGTCCGTTCCCGACATCGACGACTATCTGCTGCCGCTGGTCGCCCTCGTCGTCGTGATCTCCCTGCTGCCGCTGCTCCCCATGCTGACGGAGGCCCGCCGGGCGAAGCGCGACCGCTGATCACGCCCGTCTTTGCCGGTCGGTCCCTGGCACCAAGGCTGTTCGACCAGTCGGACATCGTTCGAAAACCCTTGACGACCCACCACGCCCCGATTGAAACTCTCGCAACACGACGTCACACAGCCGAAACGGCAGGGTGCCCATGGCCGAGGCCCCGCCATGCCTCAGCAGGGAACTCGACATGCCGTACATCGCACGTGCCCGTGTTCGTGTCCGTGTCCGAGCGAGACGCCTGACGGGCCGGCTCGCCGGGCTCACCGCGGCGTCGCTGTTGCTGGGGCTCACCGCCCCCGCCCTTCCCGCTCAGGCCGCCGAGGCGACGCAGATCACCGACGGTCTCGCCCTCTGGTACAAGCTCGACGCCGCCTCCGGCAGCACCGTGCCCGACGCCTCGGGCCACGGCCGGGACGCGACGGTGAACGGCACCGCCGACTGGTCGGGCACCGGTCAGGGGCTCGCCTTCAACGGCTCCGACACCTACCTCAAGGTGCCGAACGACGTGATGAAGGGCATGGACTCGATCTCCGTCTCGCTGGACGTGATGGTCGACTCCGCCCAGACCACGCCGTACTTCATCTACGGCTTCGGCAACTCCAGCGGCGGCAACGGCAACGGCTACCTCTTCACCACCGGCAACTCCCTGCGGACCTCCATCGCGAGCGGCAACTGGTCGACCGAGCAGACCACCAGACCCGCCGACTCCCACAACCTGGCCCGCTCGGTCTGGAAGCACCTCACCTACACCCAGACCGGCAACACGGGTGTCCTGTACGAGGACGGCGTCGAGGTCGCCCGCAACACCTCCGTCAGCATCACCGCGGGCTCCATCGGTTCCGGCACCACCACCGCCAACTACATAGGCAGGTCGGTCTACTCCGGCGACAAGCTCTTCAAGGGCCGCATCCGTGACTTCCGGGTCCACGACCGCGCCCTCGCCGCCGCCGAGGTGGAGCAACTCGCCCTCCCCGTCGCCACCCAGGGCGTCGCCGACGACAAGGCCGCGCTGAGCCTCGGTGACACCGGTGCCGTCGTCGCCGACCTGGACCTGCCGAGGGCCGGTGCGGCCGGCGGCTCCACGATCGGCTGGGCCAGCGACAACCCGGCCGTCGTGTCCGACTCCGGCAGGGTGACGCGTCCCACCGCCGGTCAGCCCGACGCCCACGCCACGCTCACGGCGACCCTGAAGAAGGGCACGGTGACGGACACCAAGACCTTCGACGTCACCGTGCTCCCCGACTTCGACGACCGGACCGCCACCGAACGGGCCGCCGCGTCCCTCACCGTCCGCAATCTCGACGACGTACGCGGCAATCTGACGCTGCCCGTCCAAGGCGACCACGGCACCGACGTCACCTGGACCTCCGCGAAGCCGGACGTCATCACCTCCGACGGCCTGGTCCACCGCCCGGCCCACGGCACCGGCGCCACCACCGTCGAACTGACCGCCACCGTGACCAAGGGCGAGGCGCGGACGACCCGCGTCCTCACCGCGAAGGTGCCGGAGCTGCCGAGGCAAGAGGCCCTCAAGGGCTATATGTTCAGCTACTTCACCGGCGAGGGCACGGCCGACGGCGAACAGCTCTACACAGCGCTCAGCAAGGGCGACGACCCGCTGCACTGGCGGGAGCTGAACGACGGCAAGCCCGTCCTGACCTCCACGCTGGGCGAGAAGGGCCTGCGGGACCCGTTCATCATCCGCTCCCCCGAGGGCGACAAGTTCTACCAGATCGCCACCGACCTCAGGATCTACGGCAACGGCGACTGGGACGCCGCCCAGCGCACCGGCAGCAGGTCCATCATGGTGTGGGAGTCCACCGACCTCGTCCACTGGACGAACCAGCGGCTGGTCAAGGTCTCCCCCGACAGCGCGGGCAACACCTGGGCGCCGGAAGCCTTCTACGACGCTCGGCGCGGCGAGTACGTCGTCTTCTGGGCGTCGAAGCTGTACGACGACGAGGCGCACTCCGGCGACACGTACAACCGCATGATGTACGCGACCACCCGCGACTTCTACACCTTCAGCGAGCCCAAGGTCTGGATCGACCGCGGCTACTCGGTCATCGACTCCACGGTGATCCAGCACGACGGGACGTGCTTCCGCCTCTCCAAGGACGAGCGGAACAACACCTCATCCACCCCCGACAGCAAGTTCATCTTCGAGGAGCGGAGCGACTCCCTCCTCGATCCGTCCTGGGACGCCGTGGCCGCGGGCATCGGCAAGGGCGCGATGAGCGCCGCCGAGGGGCCGCTGGTGTTCAAGTCGAACACCGAGGACAAGTGGTACGCCTTCCTGGACGAGTTCGGCGGCCGCGGCTACATCCCCTTCGAGACGACCGACCTCGCCTCCGGCACCTGGACCCCGTCCACCGGCTACGACCTCCCGGCCAAGCCCCGCCACGGCACGGTGCTTCCGGTCACCCTGGCCGAGTACGACCGCCTGCTGCGCGCCTACCAGCCGGACCAGCTGGTGGAGGGCGTCGAGGATGTCTCCGTGCGGACCGGCATCGGCCGGGCGCCCGTCCTGCCGGCCACCGTGATCGCCACATACGCCGACGATGTGACGCGTCCCGCCGCGGTGACCTGGGAGGACGTCCCGGAGTCGAAGTACGCGCAGGCGGGCGCCTTCACCGTGACCGGCAGCCTGTCCGACGGCGCCGCGATCCCGGTCCGCGCCGAGGTCACCGTGACGGAGAACGGCCCCGGCACCCCGGCCGACCTGCTCCTGCACTACGACTTCGACGAGACCGGCGGCACCATCGCCCGCGACTCCAGCGGTCACGGCCACCACGGCACGTACGTCCGTACGCCCCACTTCGGCACCGGAGTCGAGGGCGGCTCGTTCAGGATGTCCGGTGACTCGAACTCGCCGTATGTGAAGATCCCGAACGGCGTGCTGAAGGACGCCGACAGCGTCACCGTCTCGACGTTCGCCAAGTGGAAGGGCGGCGACAACTTCCAGTGGCTGTTCGGCCTCGGTCCCGACAGCGACAGGTACCTCTTCGCCACCCCCTCCAACGGCGGCGCCAGCCTGTACTCGGCGCTCACGAAGGCGAGTTGGCCGGCGGAGTCGAAGCTGACGGCGGGCTCGCGGCTCACGCCCGGCGAGTGGCGGCACGTCACCGTCACCCTCGACGGTTCGACCGGCACGATGGTCCTGTACGTGGACGGCGTCGAGGCGGCCCGCACGACGACCACCGTCAAGCCGTCCGAGCTGTACGACGCGAACAAGGACTACAGCGGCTATCTCGGCAGATCCCTGTACGCGGCCGATCCGTACTTCGGCGGCGAGGTCGACGACTTCCGCGTCCACGACCGGGCCCTCACCGCCGCCGAGGTGATGGAGCTCAGCGGCAACACCGCGGGCATCGCGAAGGCGGCACACCCGGCGCTCAAGGTCGACGCGCTCGTCGACAACGCGGGCGGCAGGATCACCCTGCCGATGCGGGAGGGCACCGATCTCACCGCCCTCGCCCCGGAGTTCACCCTCGCGCACGGCGCGGCGATCAGCCCGGCCTCCGGCAGCGTCCAGGACTTCAGCAAGCCGGTGACGTACGAGGTCACGGGCTCCGACGGCAAGAAGCGCACCTGGACGGTCTCGGCGCTCGTCATGAAGAGCCCGGTACTGCCGGGTCTCAACGCCGACCCGAACATCGTCCGGTTCGGCGACACCTACTACCTGTACCCGACGACCGACGGCTTCGAGGGCTGGAGCGGTACGCGGTTCAAGGCGTACTCCTCCAGCGACCTGGTCCACTGGAAGGACCACGGCGTCATTCTCGACCTCGGTCCGGACATCTCCTGGGCGGACAGCAGGGCCTGGGCGCCGAGGATCGCCGAGAAGGACGGGAAGTACTACTTCTACTTCTGCGCCGACGCCAACATCGGGGTCGCGGTGTCCGACTCACCGACGGGTCCGTTCAGGGACGCGCTCGGCCGACCGCTGCTCAGGGCCGGGCAGTTCAGCGGCCAGATGATCGACCCGGCGGTCTTCACCGACGACGACGGGAAGTCGTACCTGTACTGGGGCAACGGGCATGCGTACGTGGCGCCCCTGAACGCCGACATGACGTCCATCGACACCGCGAAGGTCGAGGACATCACCCCGAGCGGCTATAACGAGGGCTCCTTCGTCATCAAGCGCAAGGGCACCTACTACTTCATGTGGTCGGAGAACGACACCCGGGACGAGAACTACCGCGTCGCCTACGCCACCGGCCCGTCCCCCACCGGGCCATGGACCAAGCACGGAGTGATCCTTGAGAAGGACCTCTCCCTCGGCATCAAGGGCCCCGGCCATCACTCGGTGGTCCATGTGCCCAAGACCGACGAGTGGTACATCGCCTACCACCGGTTCGCCATCCCGGGCGGTGACGGCACCCACCGTGAAACGACCGTCGACAAGCTGGAGTTCGACTCCGACGGTCTGATCAAGAAGGTCGTCCCGACGCTGAAGGGCGTCGACCCGATCGTCAACCGCGCTCCGGCGATCGTCTCGTCGACCGGACCGACGTCCCCCGTCCCGGCCGGTCACCGGGTCACCGTCACGGCCGAGTTCCGTGACGCCGACGTCGGCGACTCCCACACCTGCCGGGTGGACTGGAAGGACGGCACCGAGCCGACGGCGGGCACGGCGGAGGGCTCGACCTGCCGATCCGAGCACACCTACGCCGGGGCCGGCATCCACCGCCCGGTCGTCACCGTCACCGACAACGACGACGCCTCGGACAGCACCGCCCTCCCCGAGCTGGTCGTCCACGACCGCGCCGCCGGCCCCGCGCTGGGCACGGGCGTGATCACCTCGCCGGCCGGGGCCTGCCCCGCCAGGCCCGGCCTGACCGGCAAGGCGGCCTTCTCCTTCGCAGCCACGTACCCGAAGGGAGCCACCGTCCCGATCGGGAAGGCCGACCTCGACTTCGCGCGGGCCGGGCTGAAGTTCCGCTCCACCGGCTCCGACTGGCTCGTGGTGAGCGGGCCCCGGGCGATCTTCCAGGGCTCCGGCAAGGTCAATGACAGCCGTGGCTACGGCTTCCGCGTCTTCGCCACCGACGCCCCGGACACCTTCCGCATCAGGATCTGGAGGAAGTCCACCGGTGACGTGGTCTACGACAACGTCACCGGCGCGCGGACCACGGGCTTCGTCACCGTCGGCGGCGGCCGCCGCTAGCCGCGTGCAACCCTCTCGCAACGTTGCCCGTGCTGCCCTTGCTGCCATGTATGAGGAGACCCCGCGCGTCGAACTCACCCCCGCGGCCGCCGACCTGCTACGCCGTCTGCGCGCGACGCACGGCCCGCTGATGTTCCATCAGTCCGGCGGCTGCTGCGACGGCAGCGCGCCGATGTGCTACCCGGAGGGCGAGTTCCGCACCGGCGACTCGGACGTCCTGCTCGCCGAGCTCCAGGTCGAGGGCGTGGCGGAGCCGGTGACGTTCTGGATGTCGCGCAACCAGTACGAGGTGTGGAGCCACACCCGGCTGATCGTCGACGTGGTCGAGGGGCGGGGCAGCGGCTTCTCACTGGAGGCACCCGAGGGAGTGCGTTTCCTCATCCGTTCTCGCGTCGTCGGCGCCTAGAAACCCCGCTGGTCATCGCCGTCTGGTGGACTTCCCCTGAGTCCTGGGACATTTGACGAGACCTCAGGGGGAATACGTGACTGTTCGTCAGAAACGGTTCGCGGCAGCGAGAGCGGCGGTCACGCTGCTCACGGCATTCGGCGCGCTGGCCGGCGCCGCCCTGGCGGGGGCGGCACCGGCCGGCGCCGCGCAGGGCACTCCGGTCGCGCCGGGTGTCGCCTACGACGAGTTCGACATCCCGGCGGCGAAGGGCACGGCACACGCCCATGTCCTCACCGTCGACCTGCGCGATCCGCGCGTACGTATCGATCTGCTGTACCCGGGTGCGGTGGCGGCGCGGGCCACCGTTTCCCAGCAGGCCACCGCGCAGGGCGCCGTGGCGGGGGTGAACGGCGACTTCTTCAACATCAGCGAGACCCAGCACCCCGGCGTCGAGGCCACCGGCGCGAGCGTGGGACCGGTGATCGCGGGCGGCCGGGCCGTGAAGGCGGCGGTGCCCAACGGCCAGCGCTTCGGCCCCGCGCTGCCGCCGGGCACGAGCACCGAGGACGTGTTCGGTGTGGGCGTCGACCGCCGGGCCCGGCTGGACGGCCTGAGCCTGGACGGCTCGATCCGTACGCCGGAAGGCCGGCTGCCGCTGGGCGGGCTCAACCAGTACGCGCTGCCCGTGGGCTCCGTCGGGGCGTTCACGTCCAAGTGGGGCAGCGTCTCCCGGGTGCGCGCGACCTGCGGTACGGACACCGACCGGGCGGCTCCCTGCAGCGCCGACACCTATGAGGTGACGGTCCGCGACGGCCGGGTCGTGTCGAGCGCGGACACCCCCGGCAGCGGCCCGATCGCCCCGGGCACCACCGTCCTCGTGGGCCGCGAGGCGGGCGCGCAGCGGCTGCGGAAGTTCTACGCGGGTGAGCCGGTGTCGGTGCGGCACCGGCTGGTGGCTTCGTCGTCGCGGATCCCGTACCGCTTCGCGCTCGGCGGCTACCCGGTGCTCGACGACGGTCAGCCGCTGCCCGGGCTGGACGACCGGGCCTCGGCCGTGCGCACCGCCGTCGGCATCGCGGACCGCGGCCGGCGCCTGGTGCTGCTCGCACTGGACGGCGCGCCCGAGTACCGCACCGGCCTGACCATCGCGGAGGTGGCCTCCGTGATGCGCGAGCTGGGGGCGGTCGACGCCTTCAGCCTGGACGGCGGCGGCTCGTCGACGCTGGTCGCCCGTGAGCCGGGCGCGGCGACGGTGTCCGTGCGGAACCATCCGTCCGACGGGCGGGAACGCCCCGTCCCCAACGGCATCGGGGTCTTCTCGGCCCCGTGACGGACGTCCTTGCGTCGACCCCGACGGTCACGGTCTGAGGCTGCTCACGATGTCGGCCGTGGCCGTCAGCCCGCTGTTGATGGTGGGCGCCATGCTCGTGCTGGCCAGATAGAAGCCGAGCAGCAGACACACCAGCGCGTGGCTGATCTTCAGCCCGCCGTTGCGCACGAAGATCACCGCCAGGACGAACAACAGCAGCACCACAGAGATGGAAATGGCCATCGTCAATCTCCTCCGCCACGCCGCCTTGCCCGGTTCACGGCGTTCGGCCGTAAGTGTGGCGTAGCGGAGGGTTCGTCCGGGCGGCTGACCTGTACTCCGAACGAGTGGTGTCCCGCGTGGTGCGGCTAGACCGTCCGGCGGGCGTCGAGGAAGGCCTCAAGACCGGCGAGGTCGTCGGTGTTGAGGTAGTCGACGTCGGCGGCGAGCAGCTCGCCCCACAGGGCGTCCCGGGCGGGACCCGCGACGTCGGGGGTGGCCCAGAACCGCACCTTCTGCCCACGGGAGTGCGCCGCCTGGACGATGCCGCGCAGCTTCTGCCGCTCGGCGTCCGGGAAGGCGCCCACGCCGAGCCAGGTGAAGTTCAGTGTCCAGTTGTCGCTGATGAGCGGGACGAAGGAGGCGGGCGCGGAGGTGCCGAGGTCGCTGAGGCGGCCGTCGTAGAAGGCGTGGCGGACGGTCTGGGCCTGCATCGGCGTACGCGCGGCGCGGTCGCCGGAGATCACGGCGGTGACGGGGCCCGGGAGCACCCGGCCGTGGGCGTATGTCGTGAACAGGTGCTTGTAGCGCCGCAGGTGCTTGTCGAGTTCGAGGTAGGTCGAGGAGCCCTCGGTCTTGATGTCGATGAGCAGTTGAAGCGATGCCCGGTAACCGCGGTAGACGCAGCCGTGGTTGGCCCGGACCCGCGCGGCCAGCGGGTCGAGGTAGAGGGACTCCAGGGTGCGCCGGGGGTCGAGGTCCTCGGGGTCGTGGGCGACGAGGAGTTGGTCGCCGACCAGGTAGATGTCGGCTTCGAGGCTGCCGAAGCGGTGGTCGAGGGCGTCGAGGAGGGGCCGCGGGTGCTCGTAGTCGTTGTGGGCGTGCGCCCGCCACAACGGGCGCGGACGGTGCTTCTGTTCGCCGGCCAGCGCACCGGCGGCGGGCAGGGCGACCGTGCCCGCGAGGGCTGCGCCGAGGGTGGTGAGGGCTCTGCGACGGGTGGTGAGGGCCATGCTCTGCCTCCCTGATAGGGCCGGATGGAACCGCTCGAGTATGCGATTCCGAAGGCCCCGAACAGCAGTGCCTGAGCGGTGAGTTGGCCGGACCGCCGTCCCTCGTTCACTTCCTCCGTGCGGCGCACACGAAAAGCCCGCCCCAGATGGGGCGGGCTTTTCGTGTGGTTCGCTCAGGTGTACGTCAGGGAGCCCGGAGGTCGACGAGTTCGGCCAGGGCCTCACGGTGGGCGCCCGCGGTTCCGTAGGCGATCGAGTCGGCCTTGGCCCGCTTCAGATACAGATGCACCGGGTGCTCCCAGGTCATCCCGAGACCGCCGTGCAGTTGCAGGGCCTCCTCGGCGGCGTGCACGGCGACGGGCGCCGCGTAGGCCTGGGCGACGGCGACCGCCACCTCGACGTCCTCGCCCGTCGCGAGCGCGTCGGCGGCGCCCCGGGCGGCCGCGCGCAGGTTGACCACCTCCAGCCACAGCTGGGCGAGCCGGTGCTTGAGGGCCTGGAAGCCGCCGACGGGACGGTTGAACTGCTTGCGGTCCTTCAGATAGCGGACCGTCTCGGTCAACGTCCAGTCGGCGAGCCCGAGTTGCTCGGAGGCCAGCAGTCCGGCGCCGGCCCGCAGGGCGCGTCGTACGGCGGGCTCGGCGTCCCCCAGCAGCCGGCCGGGCGCCCCGTCCAGGGTGACCTTGGCCAGGGGCCGGGTCAGGTCCAGGGACGTCTGCGGGGTGACGGTCACGGCGTCGGCCTCCACCGCGTACAGACCGCCGTCGTCAGCGGGCACCAGCAGCACATCGGCGGCGGCCGCGTCCGCGATCCCGGTCAACTCCCCGTGCAGGGCACCGTCTTCATGCCGTACGACCTTGTAGGCGCCGCCGGGAACGACGTTCAGCGCGACGGCGAGGGCGCCGATCCGCCGCCCGGACGCCAGCTCGGCGAGCAGGCCCCCGTCGGTCTCGCAGCCGAGGAGTGCCTCGGTGGCCACGACGGCGCTCGTCAGATACGGAACGGGAGCGACAGCGCGCCCCAACTCCTCCAGCACGACGGCGACTTCGCGGTGGGTGGCGCCCTGGCCGCCCTTGTCCTCCGGGACCAGGAGCCCCGCCAGACCCATGCCGTCGGCGAGCGCCTTCCAGGCTTCCCGGTTGTGCGGGGTGTCCGACTCGGTGCGGGCGATGACGCCGGGCGCGTCGCAGTGGTCGGCGAGCAGGTCCCGTACGGCGGCCCGCAGCGCCTCTTCCTCCTCCGAGTACAGCAGGTCAGTCATCGGGCGAGGTCCTTCCACGCGACGTCCTTGTCGGTGCGCGGCTCGGACGGAAGTCCCAGGACGCGCTCGGCGACGATGTTCAGCAGGACCTCGCTGGTCCCGCCCTCGATGCTGTTGCCCTTGGAGCGCAGATAGCGGTAGCCGGCGTCACGGCCGGTGAAGTCCACGAGCTCCGGGCGCCGCATGGTCCAGTCGTCGTACAACAGGCCCTCCTCGCCGCGCAGTTCCACCTCCAGGCCGCTGATCTCCTGGTTGAGGCGGGCGAAGGCGAGCTTCATGCCGGCGCCCTCGGGGCCGGGCTGGCCCGCGACGAGCTGCTGACGCAGGCGCTCGGCGGTGAGACGGGAGACCTCGGCGTCCACCCACAACTTGAGCAGGCGCTGGTGGAGGTCGTGGGTGCGCAGCTCGGGCCGTTCGCGCCAGGTCTTGGCGACCGGGCCGATCATGCCGCCCTCACGGGGCAGCCGCATGCCGCCGATGGCGACGCGTTCGTTGTTCAGCGTGGTCTGCGCGACCTTCCAGCCGTCGCCGATCTCACCGAGGCGCCGCGCGTCCGGGATGCGGACGTCGGTCAGGAAGACCTCGTTGAACTCGGCCTCGCCGGTGATCTGGCGCAGCGGCCGGACCTCGACGCCGGGGTCGGTCATGTCGCAGAGGAAGTACGTGATGCCCGCGTGCTTGGGCACGCCCGGGTCGGTGCGGGCGATGAGGATGGCCCAACGGGCGACGTGCGCGCTGGACGTCCACACCTTCTGCCCGTTGACGACCCAGCCGTCGCCTTCCTTGACCGCCCGTGTGCCGAGCGCGGCCAGGTCCGATCCGGCGCCGGGCTCGCTGAAGAGCTGGCACCAGACCTCCTCACCGGTCCACAGGGGCCGCAGGAACCGCTGCTTCTGCTCCTCGGTGCCGTACTTGAGGATCGTCGGCGCGGCCATGCCGAGGCCGATGCCGATGCGCCGGGGGTCGTTGTCGGGGGCGCCCGCGGCCTCCAGCTCGGCGTCCACGACGACCTGGAGGGAGCGGGGCGCGCCGAGTCCGCCGAGGCCCTCGGGGTAGTGCACCCAGGCCAGACCGGCGTCGAAGCGGGCGCGCAGGAAGTCCAGGCGCTCGGTGGTGGCCGGCGGGTGGGCGGCCAGCAACTCCGCCGTACGGCGGCGCAGTTCGGCGGCGTCCGTCGTCATGCCGCTCCTCCTTCGGTGAGTCCGGGGATCACGGCGACGCGCCCCGTGGTGACGCCGTCGGCGACCCGCTGCACGGCGGCTGCCGCCCCGCCCATCGGTACGCGCTCGCTCACCAGCGGCTTGATGGCGCCCCGGGCGGCCAGTTCGGTGAGCTGCTCGTGGCAGTGCTGGATCAGCTTCGGGTTCTTGGTGTTGTACAGACCCCAGTGCAGGCCGAGGATCGAGTAGTTCTTCACCAGGGCGTGGTTGAGCGCCGGGCTGGGGATCGACCCGCTCGCGAAGCCGACGACCACGATCCGGCCCTCGAAGGCGACGACCTTGGCGGACTGGGCGTAGGCCTCGCCGCCGACGGGGTCGTAGATGACGTCGGCGCCCCGGCCGCCGGTGGCCTCCTTGACGGCGCCGATGACGTCCTCGGCCCGTCGGTCGATGACGACGTCACAGCCCAGCTCCCGGGCGACGGCAGCCTTGTCGGCGCCGCCCACGACACCGATGACCCGCGCCCCGGCCGCCTTGCCGAGCTGCACGGCCGCGCTGCCGACCCCTCCAGCGGCAGCGTGGACCAGCAGCGTCTCACCGGCTTCCAGCCCGGCCCGGCGGTGCAGGCCGAACCAGCCGGTCTGGTAGCCGATGTGCAGGGCGGCGGCTTCGGCGTCGTCCAGCGCCTCGGGCGCGGGCAGGACGGCGGCGGCGTCCGCGACGGCGTACTCGGCGAAACCGCCGTACGGCAGCGCGGGGTTGGCGAGGACGCGGCGCCCGTCCTCGGTCTCGCCGCAGATCTCCACGCCCGGCGTGAACGGCAGCGGCGGCCGGACCTGGTACTGACCCCGGCACAGCAGCGCGTCCGGGAAGTTGATGTTCGCGGCGCGCACCTTCAGCAGGACCTGGCCGTCACCGGGCGTGGGCGTCTCGACGTCCTCGAGCCGCATCACCTCGCTCGGCTCGCCGTTCTCGTGCACTTGCCATGCCTGCATGCGGGGCCTCCACGGACTGCTTCGTCTGACCGGGGTCGGTTCGCATACTAAGCGGTCGCTTGCCATGAGGGAACAGCTGACGTCAGTCGACTTCACCACGGCGCTTCGGCCGTGCCCGCACATGCATCCGCTCCCCCTGCGGCCCGAACAGACTGAGGAACTCCACCGGCCCTTCCCCCGTCGAGCCGAACCAGTGCGGCACCCGCGTGTCGAACTCGGCGGCCTCGCCCGCCGTGAGCACCACGTCGTGCTCACCCAGCACGAGCCGCAGCCTGCCCGAGAGGACGTACAGCCACTCGTAGCCCTCGTGCGTGCGCGGTTCCGGTTCGAGCGTGCGCTGCGGTTCGAGCACCTTGAAGGCCTGGAGGCCGCCGGGCTGGCGGGTGAGCGGCCAGTGCTTGCGGCCGTACTGCTCGATCGGCTCGGTGGCGCGCACCCTCGGATCACCGACGGCGGGGTTGCCGACCAGTTCGTCCAGCGGCACCTGATGGGCGCGCGCGATCGGCAGCAGCAGTTCGAGACTGGGTTTGCGCAGACCGGACTCCAGCCGGGAGAGCGTGCTCACCGAGATGCCGGTCGCCTCGGACAGCGAGGTGAGGGTCACTTCCCGCTCCTTGCGCATCTGCCGCAGCCTGGGGCCCACGCCCGCGAGAACGTCGTCGGTACTCATACGGACATTGCAGTTTCGGCAAACTTGTTTGTCAATCCCGTATCCGCCGCGGCACGGTCGTGGTGGAGGTGGTCACCCATGACCGAAACGTACGAAGTGATCGTCATCGGCGGCGGCGCGGCCGGCCTGTCCGCCGCCCTCGTCCTGGGCCGCGCCCGGCGCCGCACGCTGGTGATCGACGCCGGCGAACCGCGCAACGCGCCCGCCGCCCATATGCAGGGCTATCTGTCCCGGGACGGCATGGCGCCGGCCGAGTTCCTGGCCGTCGGACGGGAGGAGATCGCGCGGTACGGCGTCGAGCTGGTCCAGGACCGGGCGGTGGACGTCACGCGCGAGGAGGACTTCACGGTCGTACTCGCCGGGGGCCGGCGCGTCCGGGCCCGGCGGCTCGTGGTCGCCACCGGCCTCAAGGACGAGCTGCCGCAGGTCCCCGGCATCACCGAGCGCTTCGGCAAGGATGTGCTGCACTGCCCCTACTGCCATGGCTGGGAGGTCCGTGACCAGGCCTTCGGCGTGCTGGCGACGACCGCGCCGAGCGTGCACCAGGCGCTCATGGTGTCCCAGTGGTCGAAGGACGTGACCTTCTTCCTGCACGAGGTCGCCGAGCCGGACCTCTCGGACGACGACCTGCGCAGGCTCGCGGCGGCCGGGGTGAAGGTGGTGCCCGGTGCGGTGGCCGGGCTGGTCATCGAGGACGACCGGCTCACCGGCGTGCGCCTGGCGGACGGCACGGTGCACGCGCGCGAGGTGCTGTTCGTCGCACCGCGCGCGGTGCCGCGGACCGGTCTGCTGGAGAAGCTCGGCGCCGATCTCCAGGAGACCCCCTTCGGCTCGTACCCGGTGGTCGACCCGACCGGGCTCACGTCCGTGCCGGGTGTCTGGGCGGTCGGCAACGCGATGGCCTTCGCCGAGCAGGTCGTGAACGCGGCGGCGGGCGGCTACCGGGCGGGCGCCACCATCAACGGGGAGCTGCTCTTTTCGGACCTCGACGCGACGCCGTAAGGGGCGCGGGGCTGTATCGATGTGCGGCTCCGCCGCGTGGGGGTGACCAGCCCCAACGCGCCCGCAGACGAAAAACAACCCGTTCGTCGGCGTGTAAACCAGCGGAGCGCATCGCACCATGGCTGCATGCTGCTGACCCGGCTGGCCCAGGTGTCCCAGGAGGTCGCCGCGACCTCTGCGCGGTCCCGGAAGATCGCTCTGCTGGCGGAGCTGTTCCGGGACGCCGAGGCGGACGACGTACCGATCGTCATCCCGTATCTGGCGGGCCGGCTGCCGCAGGGGAGGCTCGGCATCGGCTGGAAGGTGCTGAGCCGTCCGGTGCCGCCGGCCGCCGAGCCGACCCTCACCGTGCGCGAGGTGGACGCCCGGCTCAGTGAGCTCGGCAAGGTGTCCGGCACCGGCTCGCAGGCCGAACGGGCGCGGCTGGTGGGTGAGTTGATGGGTGCGGCCACGGAGGACGAGCAGCGGTTCCTGTTCGGCCTGATCACCGGGGAGGTCCGGCAGGGCGCGCTGGACGCGGTGGCGGTGGAGGGGCTGGCCCAGGCGACCGGGGCGCCGGCGGCGGACGTACGCCGGGCGGTGATGCTGGCCGGGTCGCTCCAGACGGTGGCCGAGGCCCTGCTGTCCGACGGCCCCGCCGCCCTCGACCGCTTCCGGCTCACCGTCGGCCGTCCGGTCCTGCCGATGCTGGCGCACTCCGCCTCCTCGGTGTCCGAGGCGGTCGACAAGCTGGGCGTCTGCGCGGTCGAGGAGAAGCTGGACGGCATCCGCGTCCAGGTCCACCGCGAGGGCGACACGGTACGGCTCTACACCCGCACCCTCGACGACATCACCGACCGCCTGCCCGAACTGACCGCCGCCGCCCTGGAACTGAGGGGGGACCGCTTCATCCTGGACGGCGAGGTCATCGCCTTCGACGAAGCGGGCCGCCCCCGCTCCTTCCAGGAGACCGCGGGCCGCGTGGGCTCGCGGGTGGACGTGACGACGGCGGCCAGGGAGGTCCCCGTCTCCCCCGTCTTCTTCGACGCCCTGTCCGTCGACGGCCGCGACCTGCTGGACCTGCCGTTCGCCGAGCGGCACGCGGAACTGGCCCGGCTGGTCCCCGAGCCGATGCGGGTGCGCCGCGCGCTGGTGTCCGGTCCCGAGGACCTCCCGCGGGCCGAGGACTTCCTCGCCGAGACCCTGGAACGCGGCCATGAGGGCGTGGTCGCCAAGGCACTCGACGCCCCCTACAGCGCGGGCCGGCGCGGCGCCTCCTGGCTGAAGGTCAAGCCCGTCCACACCCTCGACCTGGTGGTCCTGGCCGCCGAATGGGGCCACGGCCGCAGGACCGGCAAGCTGTCCAACCTGCATCTCGGGGCGCGCACGGCGGACGGCGGCTTCGCCATGCTCGGCAAGACCTTCAAGGGCATGACCGACGCGATGCTGACCTGGCAGACGGAGCGGCTCCAGCAGCTCGCGGTGGAGAGCGACGACTGGATGGTGACCGTGCGTCCCGAACTGGTCGTCGAGATCGCCTACGACGGCTTGCAGCGGTCCACCCGCTACCCAGCCGGCGTAACCCTGCGCTTCGCCCGCGTGGTGCGCTACCGCGAGGACAAGCGACCGGAGGAGGCCGACACGGTCGAGATGCTGCTCGCCGCCCATCCGGAGGTGAAGCCGTGACCCCGTCCCGCGAGAAGCGCAGTGCCGGCCTGCTGCTCTTCCGCCACACCGATGACGGTCTGGAGGTGTTGCTCGGCCATATGGGCGGCCCGTTCTTCGCGAAGCGCGACGCCGGGGCGTGGACGGTCCCCAAGGGCGAGTACGAACCCGACGAGCCCTCCTGGGACGCGGCCCGCCGCGAGTTCGAGGAGGAGCTGGGGCTGGCGCCGCCCGACGGGGAGGCCGTACCGCTCGGCGAGGTCAGGCAGTCCGGCGGCAAGATCGTGACGGTGTGGGCGATCGAGGCCGACCTCGACCCGGCGGCGGTCGTCCCCGGCACGTTCACGATGGAGTGGCCACCGCACTCGGGCCGGACCCAGGAGTTCCCGGAGCTGGACCGGGTCGAGTGGCTCGACCTGGACCGGGCGCGTGAGGTCGTCGTCAAGGCTCAGGCCGCGTTTCTCGACCGGCTGGCGGAGCACTCGGTCTGAGCAGCCGTGCACGCGTTGCGGTAGCCACCGCCGCGCGGGAAGGTCGAAGCAACAGTCCGCTCCCAGGAGGTCGGTCATGCCCATCGCGACGGTGAACCCGGCGAACGGCGAGACGCTCAAGACGTACGAGGCCATGGGTGCCGAGGAGATCGAGCGCAGGCTTCAGCTCGCCGAGGCCACGTTCCGTACGTACCGGACGACGAACTTCGTCGACCGCTCACGCCTGATGCTCCAGGCCGCGAACCATCTGGACGCGGACCAGGAGGACATCGCCCGGGTGATGACCACCGAGATGGGCAAGCCCATCAAGCAGGCCCGCGCGGAGGCCGCCAAATGTGCCAAGGCGATGCGCTGGTACGCCGAGCGCGCCGAGGAGCTGCTCGCCGACGAGGAGCCGGCCGACTCCGACGTGAAGGACTCGGGCGCCTCGCGCGTGCGGGTGCGGTATCGCCCCCTCGGACCGGTCCTCGCGGTGATGCCGTGGAACTTCCCGCTCTGGCAGGTGATCCGCTTCGCGGCGCCGGCGCTGATGGCGGGCAACGTCGGTCTCCTGAAGCACGCCTCGAACGTGCCCCAGACCGCCCTGTACCTCGAGGACCTCTTCCACCGGGCGGGCTACCCCGAGGGCTGCTTCCAGACCCTGCTCATCGGCTCCGGCCAGGTCGACGAGATCCTGCGCGACGAGCGCGTCAAGGCGGCGACACTGACCGGCAGCGAGCCCGCGGGCCGGGCCGTCGCCTCCACCTCCGGGGAGATGATCAAGAAGACGGTGCTGGAACTGGGCGGCAGCGACCCGTACGTCGTCATGCCGTCGGCCGACGTGGACCGGGCCGCGAAGATCGCGGTGACCGCGCGGGTGCAGAACAACGGGCAGTCCTGTATCGCCGCCAAGCGGTTCATCGTGCACACGGACATCTACGACGCCTTCGCCGACCGCTTCGTCGAGGGCATGAAGGCGCTGGTGGTCGGCGACCCGATGCGGGAGGAGACGGAGGTCGGCCCGCTGTCGAGCGAGCAGGGCCGGACGGACCTCGCAGAACTCGTCGACGACGCCAAGCGCAGCGGAGCGACCGTACTGTGCGGCGGCCACCAGCTCCGCCGGCCGGAACTGCCCGGCTGGTACTACCCGCCCACGGTCCTCGCCGGCATCACCCGGGAGATGCGGATCCACCGGGAGGAGGCGTTCGGCCCGGTCGCGACGCTGTATCGGGCGGCCGATCTGGACGAGGCGGTACTGATCGCCAACGACTCGCCGTTCGGACTGAGTTCGAATGTGTGGACACGCGACGAGGCCGAGGTCGACCGCTTCGTACGGGATCTGGAGGCCGGAAGCGTGTACGTCAACGGGATGACGGCCTCCCATCCGGCGTTCCCGTTCGGCGGAGTGAAGCGGTCCGGGATCGGGCGTGAGCTGTCGGGGCACGGAATCCGGGAGTTCTGCAACATCACTACGGTTTGGCAGGGTGCGTGAGCGCCGCGCGGTTACGATCCCGGGTGTGAACCGCGAAGTTACTCTGCCGCTGATCGTCGATGACCGCGGGACCTTGCAGGTGTCTGCCGCCGATGTGAGCAAGCTGCTGCGTACGGTGGGCGGTCGGTGGCTGCACCTCGTCGAGGCAGGGGAGGAAGGGCTCGACGAGGACACGGTGGCCGCGTTGACGATCGAGCTGGCGAAGCTCGCGGATCGGATCGACGTGGCGTGCATCGCGCACAGCAGCGGGACCACGCCGTAGGGGGCGCATTTCGTTGCCGGCCCCCTGCGGGGAACTGCGCGACCGGCCCCCGCGCACCCACGGACCGCATCGCGCAGCAACCCCTACGGCGCCTACCGGATCGGCATACCCGACAACGTACGGGCGATCACCAGCCGCTGGATCTCGCTCGTCCCCTCGAAGATCGTGTAGATCGCGGAATCCCGGTGCATACGCTCCACCGGGTACTCCCGCGTGTAGCCGTTGCCGCCCAGGATCTGTATCGCCTGAGCCGTCACCTTCTTCGCCGTCTCACTCGCGAACAGCTTCGACATCGAACCCTCGGCCGCCGTGAACGGCTTCCCGTTGACCGCCATCCAGGAGGCCCGCCACACCAGCAGCCGCGCCGCGTCGATCTGCGTCCGCATCTCGGCCAGCTGGAAGGCGACACCCTGGTTGTCGATGATCGGCCGCCCGAACTGCTCACGCGTCATCGCGTAGTCGAGGGCGACCTCGTAAGCGGCGCGGGCCGTACCGACGGCCATCGCGCCGACGGCCGGCCGCGACGCCTCGAACGTGGCCATCGCCGCGTTCTTCACACGCTCGCCGCCCGTCCTGGCCCGCTCACGGGCCCGCGCCAGCCGCTCGTCCAGCTTCTCCTTGCCGCCGAGCAGGCAGGAGCCCGGCACCCGCACGTTGTCCAGGATGACCTCGGCTGTGTGCGAGGCGCGGATCCCGTGCTTCTTGAACTTCTGGCCCTGCGACAGGCCCGGCGTGTTCGGCGGGATGATGAAGGACGCGTGGCCCTTGGAGCCGAGGTCCGCGTCGACGACGGCGACCACCACATGGACGTTGGCGATACCGCCGTTGGTCGCCCAGGTCTTCGTACCGTTGATCACCCACTCGTCCTTGGCCTCGTCGTACACGGCGCGCGTACGCATCGAGGCCACGTCGGAACCGGCGTCGGGCTCGGAGGAGCAGAAGGCGGCGAGCTTGACATCGTTGGCGTCGCCGTACATCTGGGGCACCCAGGTGCCGATCTGCTCCTCGGTGCCGTTGGCCAGGACGCCGACGGCGGCGAGCCCGGTGCCCACGATCGACAGGGCGATGCCCGCGTCACCCCAGAACAGCTCCTCCATCGCCGTGGGGATGCCGAGGCCGGTCGGGTCGAAGTACTGCTGGGCGTAGAAGTCGAGTGAGTAGATGCCGACCTTGGCGGCCTCCTGGATGACCGGCCAGGGGGTCTCCTCACGCTCGTCCCATTCGGCGGCCGCGGGGCGGATCACATCGGCGGCGAAGCCGTGGAGCCAGTCGCGGACCTCCTTCTGTTCGTCGTTGAGTTCCATGGTGAACTCGGCCATAGCCCCTCCAGCGGCGGTACGTGCGTGTTACTAGCGGTAACCCTAGTTTGTTACTGGCTGGTAGGTAAAGTCAACTCCGGATGACTCATCGAGAGCCCATTCGATGGATGCAGCATGTTGAGTGTTAGTTTGCGCAGGCGTCATCGATTGAGCACGGGTGGGGAGAGCGAATGGACACCACGCAGCGGACCGATCAGCAACGATCCGCCGACCGCCGTCGGCGCGAGCTGCTGGAGGCCGCCGACCGGGTGGTGCTGCGCGACGGCCCGCACGCCTCGATGAACGCCATCGCCGCGGAGGCGGGTATCACGAAGCCGATTCTGTACCGGCACTTCGGCGACAAAGGCGGACTTTACGCGGCGTTGGCCAAGCGGCACACGGATGCGCTGCTGGACTCGTTGCGGGCCGCGCTGGACGCTCCCGCGGACCGGCGTGAGCGGGTCGAGTCCACGTTGGACACATACCTCGCGGCGATCGAGGCCCGGCCTCAGGTGTATCGGTTTCTGATGCATCCGACCGAGGGGGCTCAGACGGCGGATCAGGGGTTCGACGTCGGTAAGCACTCGATGCCGTTGCTCCGCACGATGGGCGAGGAGCTGGCCACCGTGATCGAGGAGCGGTTGGATCTCGGGCCCGGGAGTCAGCAGCTGGCTCGGGTCTGGGGGCATGGCATCGTCGGGATGATGCATGCCGCCGGGGACTGGTGGCTGGGAGAACGGCCGTGTTCGCGGGCGGAGTTGGTGCGCAGTCTGGCCGACCTGTTGTGGGGTCGGCTCGCCGCGGCGGGGGACAAGATCGGCGGTCCCGGGTTCTGACGGTCCCCTAGGCGGGCGACCCCACCCGGCGCCAAGAGGCTCGGGCCGCTTGGCGCAGCAGGCGTCTGCGGCGCCACCCCGTCACGCGGTCCGCGTACACCTTCCCTTCCAAGTGGTCGCACTCATGCTGGAGACACCGTGCGAAGAACCCCGTGCCGTGGATCGTCACCGGCTCCCCCGTCACCGTGAAGCCCTCGACCACCGCGTGGTCGTACCGCTCCGTCCCCGCCTCCAGGCCCGGCAGGGACAGACAGCCCTCAGGGCCCCGGATCACCACACCGTCCGCCTCCACGAGCCGTGGGTTCACCACATGGCCGAGGTGTCGTACGTCCTCGTCGTCGGGGCAGTCGTACACGAAGACCCGCAGCGACTCCCCCACCTGGTTCGCGGCAAGACCCACGCCCTGCGCGGCGTACATCGTCGCGAACAGGTCGTCCACGAGCCTCGCCAGTTCCGGGCCGAAGTCGGTGACCTGCTCGCAGGGTGCCTGGAGCACCGGGCTTCCGAGCAGAGTGAGGGGCCGAACACGTCCGTGAGTGCCCGGAATGGAGCCGTTGCGCATGGCGGCAAGGGTACGGCGATTCGGGAGTGCGAATGGATCTCGATAGGCTGACCACCACCACGTTGCCGTAGGGCTTCAGGCGCGGCGCGTACGCAAGGAGGATCGAGAACTGATGGCAGGCAACTCGGACCCGCTCACGCCGCGGGCCAAGATCGCCGTGACCGCGGGCAAGGCGGTCGCGGCGGCATCTCGCGCCGCAGGGCGCGGCAGCGGTTCGGTGATCGGCGGCCGGGTGGCGCTCAAACTCGACCCCGACCTCCTCGCCCGGCTCGCCCAGAACCTGGACGTGGTCCTCGTCTCGGCGACCAACGGCAAGACCACGACGACCCGGCTCATCGCCGAGGCCCTGCGGGCCGCCGGGCCGGTCGTCTCCAACGCCCTCGGCGCCAACATGCCCGCGGGCATCACCTCGGCGCTGGCGGGCGGCTCGGAGGCGCGGTACGGCGTCATCGAGGTCGACGAGAAGTACCTCGCCGGGGTCGCCCGGGACACGGACCCGAAGTGCATCGCGCTGCTCAACCTCTCCCGCGACCAGCTGGACCGGGCCGCCGAGACCCGGATGCTCGCCGAGAACTGGCGCGAGGGGCTCACGGGTTCGAAGGCGGTGATCGTCGCCAACGCCGACGATCCGCTGGTCGTATGGGCCGCGTCCTCCTCCCCCAATGTGATCTGGGTCGCCGCCGGTCAGATGTGGAAGGACGACGCCTGGTCCTGCCCGTCCTGCGGCGGTGTGATGCAGCGGCCGGGCGACGACTGGTTCTGCGGCGAGTGCGGCTTCCGGCGTCCGACGCCCAGCTGGGCGCTGTCCGGTGACCATGTCCTCGACCCGCACGGCTCCGCCTGGCCCATCCATCTCCAGCTGCCCGGCCGCGCGAACAAGGCCAACGCCACGTCCTCGGCCGCCGTCGCCGCCGTGTTCGGCGTACCGCCGCAGGTCGCCCTGGAGCGGATGTACCAGGTGCAGGCCGTCGCCGGGCGCTATGACGTCGTGCAGTTCGAGGGGCGGGATCTGCGGCTGCTGCTCGCCAAGAACCCCGCGGGCTGGCTGGAGACGTTCTCCCTCATCGACCCGCCGCCGACCCCGGTGATCCTCTCGGTGAACGCGCGCGGCGCCGACGGCACCGACACCTCCTGGCTGTGGGACGTCGACTACACGCGGCTGTCCGGGCACCCGATCTGTGTCCTCGGCGACCGCAAACTCGACCTGGCGGTGCGGCTGGAGGTCGCGAACCAGCAGTTCCAGGTCTGCGAGAACCTCGACCATGCCGTGCAGATGTGCCCGCCGGGCCGGATCGAGGTCATCGCCAACTACACCGCGTTCCAGGACTTGCGCCGCCGGGTCGGCAACTGACCACCAGACTTCAGGGGACTTAAGTGAGCGACAACCAACTGCGGGTCGTCTGGATCTACCCGGACCTGCTCAGCACCTACGGCGACCAGGGCAACGTCCTCGTCGTGGAACGGCGGGCCCGGCAGCGCGGTCTCGACGTGGCCCGGCTCGACGTGCGCAGCGACCAGCCGATCCCGACCTCCGGCGACATCTACCTCATCGGCGGCGGCGAGGACCGCCCGCAGCGGCTGGCCGCGGAGCGGCTGCGCCGGGACGGCGGTCTGCACCGGGCCGTCGAGAACGGCGCCATCGTGTTCTCGGTGTGCGCCGGGTACCAGATCCTCGGCCACGAGTTCATCAACGACCTCGGGCAGCGCGAGCCCGGCCTCGGTCTGATCGACGTGGTGTCCGTGCGCGGCGAGGGCGAGCGGTGCGTGGGTGACGTGCTCGGCGACATCGACCCGCGCCTCGGTCTGCCCCCGCTGACCGGCTTCGAGAACCACCAGGGCGTCACCCACCTCGGCCCGACCGCCCGCCCCTTCGCCCAGGTCCGCCTCGGCAACGGCAACGGCACGGGTGACGGCACGGAGGGCGCGTACAACGAGACCGTCTTCGGTACGTACATGCACGGCCCGGTGCTCGCCCGGAACCCGCTGATCGCCGACCTGCTGCTGAAGCTGGCGCTCGATGTGAACGCGCTGCCTCCGACGGACGACCGCTGGTACGAGGCGCTGCGCAACGAGCGCATCGCGTCCGCGCAGCAGCCCGCGTAAAACGATCGCTCGGCAGCCCGTCTGACCGTGCGTCCGCACAGGTGAGCGGGGTCGTCCAGCAGGCGGACGCTTGGTTCGGTCCCGCCCCCCTGTGCCGCTAGGGTGGCGGGGATTCGAGCCGGACAGCGTGGTCCGGTTCCGGCCCACGTCGAGAAGGTTTTCGGGCTATGCGCATTGGTGTCCTCACGTCCGGCGGCGACTGCCCCGGCCTGAACGCCGTCATCCGGTCCGTCGTGCACCGCGCCGTCGTCGACCACGGCGACGAGGTCATCGGCTTCCGGGACGGCTGGAAAGGTCTCCTGGAGTGCGACTACCTCAAGCTCGACCTCGACGCGGTGGGCGGCATCCTCGCCCGCGGCGGCACGATCCTCGGTTCCTCCCGGGTCCAGCCCTCCCATCTGCGGGACGGCGTGGAGCGGGCCAAGGGCCATGTCGAGGAACTCGGCCTCGACGCGATCATCCCCATCGGCGGTGAGGGCACGCTCAAGGCGGCCCGGCTGATGTCGGACAGCGGCCTGCCCGTCGTGGGCGTGCCGAAGACCATCGACAACGACATCGCGGTCACCGACGTCACCTTCGGCTTCGACACGGCGGTGACCGTGGCCACCGAGGCCCTGGACCGGCTCAAGACCACCGCCGAGTCCCATCAGCGGGTCCTGGTGGTCGAGGTCATGGGACGGCACACCGGCTGGATCGCGCTGCACTCCGGCATGGCGGCCGGCGCGCACGCCGTCGTCGTACCGGAACGGCCCTTCGACATCGAGGAGTTGAGCCGGGTCGTCGGTGAGCGGTTCGAGGCGGGGAAGCGCTTCGCGATCGTCGTGGCGGCGGAGGGTGCCAAGCCGCGGCCCGGCACGATGCGCTTCGACGAGGGCGGCAAGGACATCTACGGGCATGAGCGGTTCGCCGGGATCGCCCGTCAGCTGTCCATCGAGCTGGAGGAGCGGCTCGGGAAGGAAGCCCGGCCGGTCATTCTCGGGCATGTGCAGCGTGGTGGTACGCCCACCGCGTACGACCGGGTGCTGGCGACCCGGTTCGGGTGGCACGCGGTGGAGGCCGTGCACCGGGGGGAGTTCGGTCATATGACGGCGCTGCAGGGGACGGACATCGTGATGGTGCCGCTCGCTGAGGCCGTGGAGACGTTGAAGACGGTTCCCGAGGACCGTTACGAAGAGGCTGAGTGCGTGCTTTAGGGGCTTCGCCGTAGTTGCCCCCGGTCGATGGCTCGGCCGGGGGCAGTTCTAGTCTGTGGGGGACAGACAGCGCACAACCCCCACGAAACAGGAGCCGCAGGATGGATCACGGCGGGCACGGCATGATGATGGATCTGCCGCCGTTCACGCTGGGGCGGGGGCTTGCGTGGTCCGCGGACCCGTTCTTCCTCGTCGCCTGTCTTGTGGGGCTCGCGCTCTATGCGTGGGGCGTCGTGCGGCTGCGGCGGCGTGGGGACAAGTGGCCGGTGGGGCGGACCGTCTCGTACGTCTTCGGTGTGCTGTCCGTGATGCTCGTCATGTGTACCGGGCTGAATGACTACGGGATGGTCATGTTCAGCGTGCACATGGTGCAGCACATGGTGATCAGCATGCTGTCGCCGATCCTGCTTCTGCTGGGTGCGCCCGTCACGCTGGCGCTGCGGGCCCTGCCGCCCGCCGGACGGGGGCGCAAGGGGCCGCGGGAGTTGCTGCTGGCCCTGCTGCACAGCCGGTACATGCGGATCATCACACATCCGGCGTTCACGATCCCGCTGTTCATCGCCAGCCTCTACGCGCTGTACTTCACGCCGCTCTTCGACTTCCTGATGGGCTCCAGGACGGGGCACATCGCGATGATGGTGCACTTCCTCGCCGTGGGCGTGGTGTTCTTCTGGCCGATCATCGGCGTGGATCCCGGACCGCATCGGCCGGGGTATCTGATGCGGATGCTGGAGCTGTTCGCCGGTATGCCGTTCCACGCGTTCTTCGGTATCGCGTTGATGATGGCGTCGTCGCCGATGGTCGAGACGTTCAAGAACCCGCCCGCCTCGCTCGGTATCGACGCGCTCTCCGACCAGAACGCCGCCGGCGGTATCGCCTGGGCGTTCAGTGAGGTTCCGTCCGTGCTGGTGCTGATCGCGCTGCTGTTCCAGTGGTACGGCTCGGAGCAGCGGCAGGCCAAGCGCAAGGACCGGGCCGCCGATCGCGACGGCGACAAGGAACTCGAGGCGTACAACGCCTATTTGGCCTCATTGAACGCACGCGGAAACTGAGGAAACCGAAAGGCTTCGCCTTTCAGTAGCATGAAGCGCGTCGGGGGAACCGCCGGGGGGAGCGGTAATGGCGTTTCATGTTTTCGTACACAGGTCCGGGAAAGCGGTGGTTCGGAGGATCGCCGTCCTGTTGGCCCTCGTTCTGGCGCTCAGCGCGTGCGACCGGGACGCGCCCTTGTTCCTGGTGAAGGCCGTGGCCGCGGGAGTTCCTTCCCTCGCGCCCTTCTTCGACGAGAACCAGGGGCTGGGGCGGGACGCGCAGGTCAGGGCGCAGACGGCGCACGGCGGTCTGCAGCAGGGCGATACGCCAGGTCTGTACGGGGGTTCCAAGGAGCCGACGATCTGCGATGTCGAACGGCTGAAGGAGTTTCTCACCGATCCCGTCAATGACCGTAAGGCACAGGCGTGGGCAGCGGCGCTCTCCATCACCACGGACGAGATTCCGGTTTATATCGATCGCCTCACACCTGTTCTCCTGCGTCACGACACTCTCGTGCGGAATCACGACTACAAGAAGGGAAAGGCCGTCCCCTTCAATGCGCTACTTCAGGCGGGAATCGCGATTCTTGTCGATGCGGACGGGCTTCCCGCCGTGAAGTGCTCATGCGGAAATCCGCTGCGTCCCTTCGAGGGGGACACGACTCGGATAAAGGTCGAGTTCGACGACCGGAACGAGGAGTGGAAGGGATACGAGAAGTCGTCCGTGGTGGCCGTGCGGCCCGCCACGCGGAAAGTGGAGCGGCTCGCGCTGGTCGACGTGGACGAGCCCGACCGGGGCATCGACCGTCCCGTCGGCACCACGGGCGAGGACGACACCGCGTTCGACACGCGCGAGCGGCGTGCGGTGCCCGACCTCGCCGGGGCGACGTTCGGACAGGCGAGCCGGCGGCTGGCAGGCAAGGGGCTCGCGGTCGGCTTCGACGGCGGGGGGCTGCCGCCCGACGACGCCAGGGTGACGGCGTCGGATCCGCCGGCCGGGACCGAGCTGCGGTTCGGGGAGTACGTGATGTTGAGCGTGGCCGGCGGGAGCTCCGGCTCCAGCGGGCCGTCCGACGGTACGACGTCCACTCCGCCGCGCTCGGACACCTCCCGGCCGCCCGGGGATCCCTCGGCCCCGACTCCGTCGACCCCGTCCTCGGGGCCCGGCAGTTCCGGCCCCGGCAGCTCGGCTCCCGGCAGCTCCGAGCCCGGAGGCCCCGGCCCCACCAGCGGGCCCCCGTCCTCGGCCCCGCCGTCCTCCGCACCGCCCTCCGCGCCCCCGCCCCCGCCCCCGTCCCCGTCGACCAAGGCCCCCACGGCCTCCAGCTCACCACCCCCGAGCGCGTCGAGCTCACCACCCCCGGCCGTCACCAGCGCGCCACCGGAGACCACCGGCTCGCCCCCGACCAGCGCCCCGGTCACCAGCAGCGCACCACCGCCCGTGACCACCGCCCCCGCCACGTCCGAACCCGCGACGGGCAGGCCGTCCACCGACGGGCCCACCGCGAGCACGTCCGCCTAACGACCACGCGGCCAGCGCACCCGCAGAACCCGGGAGTCACCGGATGCCTTCAGGAACACCGACGTCGGGAGTGGGCCGGGTCATCGCCGGCCGTTATCTGCTGCTGAACCGGCTCGGCAGCGGCGGTATGGGCCATGTCTGGCTCGCCCACGACCGGAGACTCGCCTGTGAGGTCGCGCTCAAGGAGATCGTGTTCCGGGACCCGGCCGAGGCCGACGAGCGCGAGGCCCGGGTGGCCCGGGCCCGCGCGGAGGCCCGGCACGCGGCGGGGCTGCGAGGGCATCCGCATGTGGTGACCGTGCACGACGTGCTGGAGCACGACGGGCTGCCGTGGATCGTCATGGAGTACGTGGAAGGTGCCGTCAACCTGCGTGACCTGGTCGATCAGCAGGGCCCCCTGGCGCCCGCGGAGTGCGCCCGCGTCGGGCTCGCCGTGCTCGACGCGCTGACCGCCGGACACCGGCGGGGCATCATGCACCGGGACGTGAAGCCGGCGAACATCCTGCTGGCACCGGACCGCACCGGGGCGCCGTACGGGCGCGTACTGCTCACCGACTATGGCATCTCGGTGCAGCCGGACGCCGGTGAGACGCGGTACACGCTGGCGTCGGTGCTGGTGGGCACGGCGGGCTATCTGGCGCCGGAGCGGGTCACGGGCGGGGCGCCCACGCCGGCCGCCGACCTGTTCTCACTGGGCTGCACGCTGTACTACGCCGCCGAGGGCCGAGGTCCCTTCGACCGTGAGTCGCATCTGGCGGAACTCACCGCGGTGGTCATGGAGGAGCCCCGGGCGGCCGGGCGGGCCGGGGCGCTGGAGCCGGTCCTGCGGGCGTTGCTGGAAAAGGATCCGGCGCGGCGGATGTCGGCCGCGGAGGCTGAGGCGGCGCTGTCGCGGATCGTCGTTCCGGAGGCCGACGCGTACGCGCGGACCCAGACCGACCTCGGCTCGCAGCCGCACTGGGGCGGGTCGCCGCCCGCGAGGGCCGTGCCCGACGCGGGAGGGTTCGGGTCCCTGCCCGGGTCCGAGCGGCCGGGCGCCGCGCAGGGCTTCCGTCCCCCGTCCGGACGTGTCGACGGATCGCAGGGCTCCGCGCCCGGGCAGCCCGGCGATTGGTTGCCCGAGCCTCCCGGTGGGCCGCGCGGCTTCGGATCGGGTGAGCCGGGCCGGACCCGCCCCCGCGTCCGCCACGCGGTCCTCGCCGGTCTGCTCGGGCTGGCGCTCGCGGGGACCGGCGTCTGGTACGCCATGTCCCAGCGGTCGCAGACCGGCGGGACCGAGCGGCCGTACGGCGATGCCGTCGGGCTCGGCGGGCCGCTGAAGGGCGGCGACTGTGTGCTCGCCGACTGGCCCGGCGGGGCCGCCTTCCAGGGCACGCCCCGGCTGAGTCTGGATCCCGGTTGCGGGGAGCAGGCGCCCGACGGTCAGGTGATGGCGTTCGTGGCGGCCGCGTCGGCCGCCGAGGCCCGCCAGGAGGGGCCGGCGGCGTGCGAGGAGCGGACGGAGGAGTTCCGGGAGGGGCTGGCGGACGTCCGCAGCTTCGCCGTGGTGCCGAGCGAGGCGGGTTTCGAGGCGGCGGGGCGGCGTACCGCCTGTCTGGTGCTGGGCGGGCACGGGCCGGTGTACGGGCCGCTGGGCGAGCACCGCGAGGCGGGGTCGGCCTTCGCGGACACGGCGACGATGCAGCGGCGGGACTGTCTGGACGTGCGCTCGCACCGGGACGCCCGGCTGGTGTCCTGCGCGGGGCCGCACGACGAGCAGGTGCTCGGTTTCGCCCGGCTGGGCGCCGACGTCACGCTGAGCGAGGCCCGTACCGAGTCGGACACGGCGTGCGCCCGGGAGGTGCCGCCGCGCGACTACGGATTCGATCCCTCCGTGTACACGGCGGGCTCCTGGACCAGCGAGGGGGCCTGGAAGAACGGCACCCATTTCGTCGTGTGCACCGTCCGGAAGCAGAACGGGGGCACCATGGAGGGGGACGAACCCTAGGAGGGTGTTGCGATGCCCGGTTCTACGGACGGTTCTACGAAGGCGATGGGGGTGCTCACCGTAGGCGGACTCGTCGTGGTCACGGCCTACACGGTGGCGCTCGGGAGCAATGGCTGGCTGTGGTTCGGGTGGGTGGTGCTGGGGCTCATCACGCTGGGGATGGTCGTCAGCCGCCCCACCTGAGCCTCACTCCCGGGCGAGTCGCCCCGCCGAGTGCACGCCCGGCTGGTACTTCGGCAGCCGGGCGGTCACCTTCATGCCCGCGCCCAGGGCGGTCTCGATGACGAGGCCGTAGTCGTCGCCGTACACCTGCCGTAGCCGGTCGTCGACGTTCGACAGCCCGATGCCCCCCGAGGGGCTGACCTCGCCCGCGAGGATGCGGCGCAGCAGGACGGGGTCCATTCCGGCGCCGTCGTCCTCGATCACGACGAGGGCCTCGGCGCCGGCGTCCTGCGCGGTGATCTGGATGCGGCACTTGTCGGCGGCCCCCTCCAGGCCGTGCTTGACGGCGTTCTCGACGAGCGGCTGCAGGCACAGGAAGGGCAGGGCGACCGGCAGTACCTCCGGGGCGATCTGGAGGGTGACGGAGAGGCGGTCGCCGAAGCGTGCCCGCACCAGCGCCAAGTAGTGGTCGATGGCGTGGAGTTCGTCGGCGAGGGTGGTGAAGTCGCCATGTCTGCGGAACGAGTAGCGGGTGAAGTCGGCGAATTCCAGGAGCAGTTCGCGGGCGCGCTCGGGGTCGGTGCGGACGAAGCTGGCGATCACCGCGAGCGAGTTGAAGATGAAGTGCGGGGAGATCTGCGCCCGCAGTGCCTTGATCTCGGCCTCGATCAGCCGGGTACGGGACTGGTCGAGGTCGGCCAGCTCCAGTTGTACGGACACCCAGCGGGCCACTTCGCCCGCCGCGCGCACGAGCACCGCCGACTCGCGGGGCGCGCAGGCGACGAGGGCGCCGTGGACGCGGTCGTCGACGGTCAGCGGGGCGACGACCGCCCAGCGCACCGGGCAGTCGGGGGTGTCGCAGGTGAGCGGGAGGGCCTCGCCGCGACCGGACTCCAGGGGGCCGGCGAGGAGTTCCATGATCTCCGTACGGTGATGGCCGCCCACCCCGTCCCACACCAGGACCTCCTTCTGGTCCGTCAGGCACAGCGCGTCGGTGCCGAGGAGTGAGCGGAGCCTGCGTGCCGACTTGCGGGCGGTCTCCTCGGTGAGTCCGGCGCGCAGCGGGGGCGCGGCGAGGGAGGCGGTGTGCAGCGTCTCGAAGGTGGCGTGCTCGACGGGGGTGCCCAGGTCGCCGAGGTTCTCGGGGCGGGCGGTGCGGCGGCCGAGCCAGAAGCCCGCGGCGAGCAGCGGGAGGATCGCCACGCACAGGCCCGCGATGAATCCGCTCATGCCTTCGCCTCCGCCCGCAGTTCCTCCGGCAGATGGAAGCGCGCCAGGATCGCCGCCGTCCCGGGCGGCACCCGGCCCGGGGTCGCCAGGGACACCAGCACCATGGTGAGGAAGCCCAGCGGCACCGACCAGACCGCGGGCCAGGCGAGCAGCGCGTGCAGCGCGCCGGAGCCCGGGAAGCCCGCCATGGTCGCGGCGACGGCGAGCAGTGCCGAGCCGCCGCCCACCAGCATCCCGGCGGCGGCGCCGGGCGGGGTGAGGCGGCGCCACCAGATGCCGAGAACAAGCAGCGGGCAGAAGGACGACGCCGACACGGCGAAGGCGAGGCCCACCGCGTCGGCCACCGGCAGCCCGCCGACCAGGGCGCTCGCGGCGAGCGGCACGGCCATGGCGAGGACCGTGCCGAGCCGGAAGTGCCGTACGCCGCGGGCCGGCAGGACGTCCTGGGTGAGCACGCCCGCGACGGCCATGGTCAGGCCGGACGCCGTGGACAGGAACGCGGCGAACGCGCCGCCCGCGACCAGCGCGCCGAGCAGGTCACCGCCGAGGCCGCCGATCATGCGGTCGGGCAGGAGGAGCGCGGCGGCGTCCGCGTCGCCGGTGAGGGTGAGTTCGGGGGCGTAGATACGGCCGAGGGCGCCGTAGACCGGGGGCAGCAGGTAGAAGGCGCCGATCAGGCCGAGCACGGCGACGGTGGTGCGGCGGGCGGCGACGCCGTGCGGGCTGGTGTAGAAGCGCACGACGACATGCGGCAGTCCCATGGTGCCGAGGAACGTGGCGAGGATCAGGCCGTACGTGGCGTACAGGGGGCGTTCGCCGCGGGTCTCGGCCTGCGACGGGGACAGGCCGCCGCCCGCGCTGCGGTCGCGTTCGGGTATCTCTGCGCCCTTGGCGAAGGTCAGACGGGTGCCGGCCTCGATGTGGTGGGTGCCGGCGGGGAGTTCCAGCTTGTGGTCGTCGTGGGTGCGGCCGTCGATGGTGCCGTTGACCGTGACGGACAGCGGCCGGTCGAGTCTCAGCTTGATGCTGTCGTCGACGCGGACGACGCTCTGTTCACGGAAGGTCGCCGGTTCGTCGAAGGCGTGGCGGGGGGCGCCGTCGCTCTGCCAGGCGAGGATCAGGAAGAGGGCGGGGACGAGCAGGGCGGTGAGTTTCAGCCAGTACTGGAAGGCCTGCACGAAGGTGATGCTGCGCATGCCGCCGGCGGCGACGATGGCGACCACGACGACGGCGACGATCAGTCCGCCGAGCGAGTCGGGCGCGCCCGTCAGCACGGTCAGCGTCAGTCCGGCGCCCTGGAGTTGGGGCAGCAGATACAGCCAGCCGGTGCCGACGACGAAGGCGCCCGCGAGCCGGCGTACGGCCTGGGAGGACAGCCGGGCCTCGGCGAAGTCGGGAAGTGTGTAGGCACCGGAGCGGCGCAGCGGGGCGGCGACGAACAGCAGCAGGACCAGGTATCCGGCGGTGTAGCCGACCGGGTACCAGAGCATGTCGGGGCCCTGGACGAGGAGGAGGCCGGCGATGCCGAGGAAGGAGGCGGCGGAGAGGTACTCGCCGCTGATCGCGGCCGCGTTGAGGCGGGGGCCGACGGTGCGGGAGGCGACGTAGAAGTCGGAGGTGGTGCGGGAGATGCGCAGGCCGAAGGCGCCGACGAGGACGGTCGCGAGGACGACGAGGGCGACGGCGGGGACGGCGTAGCTGGAGTTCACGGGCGCATCGGTTCCTCGGGCTCAGCGGTCTTCGACGAGGCGCACGAAGTCCCGCTCGTTGCGTTCGGCGCGCCGCACGTACCAGCGAGCGAGGAGGACCATGGGGGCGTAGAGGCAGAAGCCGAGGACCAGCAACTCCAGGCCGCGGGCGTCCGGCATGGCCGCGAAGAGCAGCGGCAGGGGGCCGATGAGCAGGCCCAGGACCGCGAACACGGTGAGGCCGGCGCGCAGTTGGGTGCGCATCAGGGAGCGGACGTAGGTGTGGCCGAGGGTGGTCTGCTCGTCGATCTCGGTGCGCGGGCGGTAGTAGCCGGAGACGCGGCGGGTCTGCCGGGGTGGGCCGGTGACGACGACACGGCGTTCGGTGGGGCTCTGCGGCATCGTCATGGCCTCCTCATGAGCAGGTCTCGCAGCTCGCGTGCGTGCCGGCGGCTGACCTGGAGTTCCTCGGCGCCGACCATGACGCTGACGGTGCCCGCGTCCAGGCGGAGCTCGCCGATGTGGCGCAGGGCGACGAGGTGGCGGCGGTGGATGCGGACGAAGCCGCGCGAGCGCCAGCGCTCCTCCAGTGTGGACAGGGGGATGCGGACGAGGTGGCTGCCCTTTTCGGTGTGCAGACGGGCGTAGTCGCCCTGGGCCTCGACGTGCGTGATGTCCTCGACGGCGACGAATCGGGTCACTCCGCCGAGTTCGACGGGGATGTGGTCGGGGTCGGGTTCGCTCACGGGTATTCGGGGCCCGGTGTCCCTGAGCTCGGCGGCACGGCGGATGGCTTCCGCGAGGCGTTCCTTGCGCACGGGCTTGAGAACGTAGTCGACGGCCTTGAGGTCGAAGGCCTGGACGGCGAAGTCCTCGTGGGCGGTGACGAACACGACCAGCGGCGGCTTGGCGAGGCCGGTGAGCAGCCGGGCCAGGTCCAGGCCGTCAAGGCCGGGCATGTTGATGTCGAGGAAGACGACGTCGATCGACTCCGGGCCGTACGGTCCCGACTCCAGGGCTCGGTTGATCCGGCGCAGCGCCTCGGTCGCGTCGCCGGCGCCCTCCGCGCTGCCGATGCGCGGGTCCGCGTTCAGCAGGTAGAGCAGTTCCTCCAGCGAGGGGCGTTCGTCGTCGACAGCCAGGGCGCGCAGCATGAACGGGAGTGTAAGAGCAATGCGTGCGCCTGGACATGTGGTCTGCGTGGACGTCTGCGCCAGGTGTCGTGCCGCTTACAGTGCCCTCATGAACAGCGGCGCGGCCTCCTTCGACGAACTCGACCGGAAGATCATCACGGCCCTGATGGCGAACGCCCGGACCAGTTTCGCCGAGATCGGCTCGAGCGTCGGGCTGTCGGCGACCGCGGTGAAGCGGCGCGTGGACCGGCTGCGGGACACGGGGGTGATCACCGGGTTCACGGCCACGGTCAAGCCGTCGGCCCTGGGCTGGCGTACGGAGGCGTACGTCGAGGTGTACTGCGAGGGTGCGGCCCCGCCGCGGCGGCTGGCGGAGGTGGTCCGCAACCATCCCGAGATCACCGCGGCGATGACGGTGACCGGGGGCGCGGACGCGCTGCTGCATGTGCGGGCGCGGGACGTGGAGCATTTCGAGGAGGTGCTGGAGCGGATCCGGGTCGAGCCGTTCATCCGCAAGACGATCAGCGTCATGGTGCTGTCCCATCTCATCCCGGAGAGTCCGGAGGCGGGTGCCACCCAAGCCATCCAGGAGGAGGACTCGGGGTCGTGGGGGTGACGCATCGGTCGTGCGCCGAGTGGGCCGAAGACGCAGCATTCCTGCGTGAACACGCACTTCTTGTTTCTTGTCGCTCGTCGGCCTCCCTTTCTACCTTGGAGTCAATCCTCATCAACACCGTAGGAAGCGGAGGAACCCCTCTGTGCCCGAAACCCGTGTGCCGCGCCGGCGGCGCTTCCTGGTCTGCGAACCCAGACACTTCGCCGTGCAGTACGCGATCAACCCCTGGATGCAACCCGACATCCGGGTGGACGTCGATCTGGCCCAGGAGCAGTGGCAGTCGCTGATCCGTGCCTATCGTTCCCACGGCCACGCGGTCGACGTCGTGGAGCCGGTCGCCGGTCTTCCCGACATGGTCTTCGCCGCGAACTCGGCGGTCGTCGTCGGCGGCCGCGTCTTCGGTTCCCTGTTCCACGCGGCCGAGCGCCGTCCCGAGTCCACGCACTACGACACGTGGTTCAAGACGGCGGGCTTCGACGTGTACCGGCCCGAGTCCGTGTGCGAGGGCGAGGGCGACCTGGTGTGGACGGGCCGCTATGTGCTCGCCGGCACCGGCTTTCGCACCACCCGCGAGGCGCACCGCGAGGTGCAGGAGTTCTTCGGCCACCCGGTGATCAGCCTGACGCTGGTGGATCCGTACTTCTACCACCTGGACACGGCGCTGTTCGTGCTCGACGACGACAACATCGCCTACTACCCGGAGGCGTTCTCGCCGGGCAGCCGTGAGGTGCTCGCGCGGCTGTACCCGGACGCGGTGCTCGCGACCCGCGACGACGCGTCCGCCTTCGGTCTGAACTCCGTGTCCGACGGCCGCCACGTCTTCATCGCGCCCCAGGCCGAGGCCCTCGCCGCCGGGCTGGACGAGCGCGGCTATGTCCCCGTCCCCGTCGACCTGTCGGAGTTCCGCAAGGCCGGCGGTGGCATCAAGTGCTGCACCCAGGAGATCCGCTCATGACCGCGCCCGCGCAGACCCGTTCGTCCGCCGATCTGATCCGCGCCGAGGAGCCGGTCCTGGCGCACAACTACCATCCGCTGCCGGTGGTCGTCTCCCGGGCCGAGGGCACCTGGGTGGAGGACGTGGAGGGCCGCCGCTACCTCGACATGCTGGCGGGTTACTCGGCGCTGAACTTCGGCCACCGCCATCCGGCGCTGGTCGAGGCGGCGCACGCCCAGCTCGACCGGCTGACCCTGACGTCCCGGGCCTTCCACAACGACAGGCTCGCCGAGTTCGCCGAGCGGCTGGCGGCGCTGACCGGCCTGGACATGGTGCTGCCGATGAACACGGGCGCCGAGGCCGTGGAGAGCGGCATCAAGGTGGCCCGCAAGTGGGCGTACGACGTGAAGGGCGTCCCGGCCGATCAGGCGACGATCGTGGTGGCGGCCGACAACTTCCACGGCCGTACGACGACGATCGTGTCGTTCTCCACGGACGAGACCGCGCGGCAGGGCTTCGGCCCCTTCACACCGGGCTTCCGGATCGTGCCGTACAACGACCTGCCGGCGCTGGAGGCGGCGGTCGACGAGACGACGGCGGCGGTGCTGCTGGAACCCATTCAGGGCGAGGCGGGTGTACTGATCCCCGACCAGGGCTATCTGGCCGGTGTTCGCGAGCTGACCAGCCGCAAGGGCTGCCTGTTCATCGCGGACGAGATCCAGTCGGGCCTCGGTCGCACGGGCCGTACGCTCGCCGTCGAGCACGAGTCGGTCGTCCCGGACGTGCTGCTGCTCGGCAAGGCACTGGGCGGCGGCATCGTGCCGGTGTCGGCGGTGGTGGCCCGCCGGGAGGTGCTCGGTGTCCTGGGGCCGGGCGAGCACGGCTCGACGTTCGGCGGCAACCCGCTGGCCGCCGCGGTCGGCACGGCGGTGGTCGAGCTGCTGGAGACGGGCGAGTTCCAGCGCCGGGCCGCCGAGCTGGGCGTGGTCCTGCGGGGCGGTCTGTCGGCACTGCTCGGCAAGGGCGTCGTCGGCTTCCGCGCACGGGGCCTGTGGGCGGGCGTCGACATCGACCCCGCGGTCGGCACGGGCCGCGAGATCAGCGAACGCCTGCTCCGCGAGGGCGTCCTGGTAAAGGACACCCACGGCTCCACGATCCGCCTGGCCCCTCCGCTGACGATCACTGCGGAGGAGTTGACGGGGGCGCTGGGGGCGCTGGAGAAGGTGCTCGACTAGACGGGCCACCGGCGGCCGGGCCTGGCGGTCTGGCTCCCGTGGGTTGGGGGCCGGGCTGTCGGGGGTGCGGCATGCGGGTTCGGTGGGGCGGGGTGTCGGGGACTCCGACGCGGGGGCTCTCGGGCCGCTCGGTCGCGTCCGGAGCGGGGCCCCGGGCGCACTGTTGGGTCCGGAGCGGGGCCCCGGGCCGCACGGTCGCGTCCGGAGCAGGGCCCCGGGCCGCACGGTCGCGTCCGGGGGCGGCCTCGCCCGCTCGGGCTGTCGGGTGCCGAACGGGGGCGCCCGAGCGCACTGCCGGGTCCGGAGTGAGGGCCCCGGCCTCACCCTCGGTCCGGAGTGGGGGTCCCGTCGCCGCACGGTCGCGTCCGGAGCGGGGCACGTCGGCTCGGCTGTCGGGTCCGGAGTGGGGGCTCCCGGGCGCACTGTCGCGTCCGGAGCAGGGGCCCCAGGCCACATGGTCGTGTACGGAGTGGGGCCCCGGGCCGCACCGTCGCGTCCGGGGCGGCCTCGCCCGCTCGGGCTGTCGGGTGCCGAGCGGGGGCTCCCGATTGCACTGCCGGGTCCGGAGCAGGGGCCCCAGGCCGCATGGTCGCGTACGGAGTGGGGGCTCCCGGCCGCGCTGTCGCGTCCGGAGCGGTGCCCCCGGCGCACGGTCGCGTCCGGAGCAGGGCCTCCGGGCCGCACAGTCGCGTCCGGAGCGGTGCCCCCGGCGCACGGTCGCGTCCGGAGCAGGGCCTCCGGGCCGCACGGTCGCGTCCGGAGCGGGGATTCGCCGGCTCGGGCTGTCGGATGCCGGGACAGGACCCCGCCGGAGCGGCCGCCCCCAAGGCGCAGTGCGGCCAGCGGCGGCAAGCTCGCGGCCACGCGGACGAGCGACGCCCGATCCGGGCAAGCGCACATCGCCCGCTTGATCCGGGCGAGCCCACATCGCCCCCCGACCCGGGCAAGCCCACACCGCCGCCCGACTCCCCGGACGGCCGGGAGCGAGGTGCAGCGCGTTCCCCCGGCCCGTGCTCCCGCACACCGCTGCCCCACGGCCGACGCCTGAACCGGCCACCCCCCTTTCCCCGGCTCCCGCATGTGCCGATCGAGGCGCGCCCGGCACCATCCCGGCGGCCGCCCGATCCCCCGCCTCCCCTGGGGGGTACCTGGGAGTACCACCCCGCCCATCCCTCCCCAGCACACGCCCGGCCCCCACAAAGAGGCAGTGGTGACCGGAAGGGTGAAGATGGGGACAAGAGGTGGTAGACCGCTCTCAGCGACAGAGAGGTCGGCCGTGGGTACACACGAGGAGCAGGGCGTTGCCAGGCAGGGGTTCGACGTGGCGGACGCCGCGCCTCTGCTGCTCGACGCGCGGGGTCTGGTGACGGGGTGGACCCGGGGCGCGGAGCGGCTGCTGGCGTACGCGGCCTCCGAGGCGGTGGGCAAGAGCGTCGCCGAGCTGCTGAGCTCGGCGGACGCGGCGCGCGTGCCGGAGCTGATCGCGCGGTGCCGCCGGGAGGGCGGCTGGGCAGGGCTGCTCACCGCCCGGCGCAGTGACGGGGCTCCCGTCAGACTCAACGTGCGGATCACATCGGCCCTCGACGCCCAGGGCCCCTCGTGCTGGCTCGTGCTGCTGTCGGAGCTCGCGGACGCCCCCGGCTGGGACATGAGCCGCGACACCCTGGTGCAGATGGTCGCCCGCTCCCCCGTCGGCATAGCGATCGTCGACACGGACTTGCGCTACGTCTGGTCGAACGCGGCCCTCGCCCGGTACGGCGGCGGCCCGCCCTCCCACCGGCTCGGTCTGCGGCTCGCGGACATCCAGCCCGGTCTGGACTCCGAGTCCATCGAGGCGCAGATGCGCCAGGTGCTGGCGACCGGCGAGGCGATCGTCGGCTACGAGCACGTCGGCCACGCCCGCTCCGCCCCACTGCGCGAGACCGCGCACATGATGTCGTTCACCCGGCTCGACGACGGCCATGGCCACCCCACCGGCGTGTACTACACGGTGGAGGACATCACCGACCGGCACCGCGCCCGGCAGCGCCTCGCCCTGCTCGACCGGGCCGGCGAGCACATCGGCCGCACGCTCGACGTCACACGCACCGCGCAGGAGCTGGCGGACGTGGCCGTACCGGGACTCGCCGACCTCGTCATCGTGGACCTGCTGGAGTCGGTGCTGCGGGGCGGGGAGCCCGCGGCCGGGCCGCTGCGGGACACCGATCCGATGCCGCTGCGGCGTGCGGGGCAGCGATCGGTACCGGAGAGCGTGCCGCAGGCGGTCATCGCCATCGGCGAGCCGGTGACGTATCCGGCGGGGTCGCCTCCGATCCGTTCCCTGCGTACGGCCAGGTCCTGGCGCGAGGAGAAGCTGGATCCGCTCGCCGAGGCGTGGGCCGAGCACGCGCGCGGCGGACAGGCCGCCATCTTCCTCGAACTGGGGCTGCACAGCGTGATGATCGTGCCCATCCGCGCGCGGGGCGTCACCCTGGGCCTGACCACCTTCTTCCGGCGCCATCGCCAGGAGCCCTTCGAGCAGGACGACCTGAACCTGGCCGAGGACCTCGTCTCCCGCGCCGCCGTCTGTGTCGACAACGCCCGGCGCTACACGCGCGAGCGTGACGCGGCGCTCGTCCTGCAGCGCAGTCTGCTGCCGCACCGGCTGCCGGAGCAGGAGGCGATGGAGGTGTCCGCCTGCTACCGGCCGGCCGACGAGCTGACCGGCCTGGGCGGCGACTGGTACGACGTCATCCCCCTGTCGGGCGCCCGTGTCGCCCTGGTCGTGGGCGAGGTGCCCGGGCACGGCATCGCCGCCGCCGCGGCCATGGGGCGGCTGCGGACCGCCGTACGGACCCTCGCCGCGCTGGATCTGCCGCCCGAGGAGGTGCTGGCCCACCTCGACGACCTGGTCGCGCGGTCGGCCCGCGAGGAGGGCGTCGAGACGGACGGGGACGAGGCCGCCGTCGCCCAGTCCGTGGGGTCCGGGTGCGTGTACGTCGTCTACGACCCGGTCGACGGGTCGTGCACCATGGCGGCCGCGGGCCATCCGGCGCCCGCCGTCGTCATGCCCGACGGCAGCGTCGCCTTCGTCGACCTTCCGCAGGGCTCGCCGCTCGGCGTGAGCGGCCCGCCGTTCGAGTCGGTGGAGCTGGCCCTGGCGGCCGGCAGCACGCTCGCCCTGCACACCGACGGGCTGCTGGCCGGCGGGGACGACTGGGCCCTGGACGCCGGCCGGGACCGGCTGCGGCAGGTCCTGGAGAATCCCCCGGCCTCGCTCGACCTGCACTGCCGGACCGTGGTCGACGCCCTCGTCCCGACCCGCCCCTACGACGACGTGGCCCTGCTGATGGCCCGCACCCGGCTCCTGGGCGCCGAACAGGTCGCCGACTGGGACCTGCCCGCCGACCCGGCAGCCGTGGCCGACGCCCGTAAGACGGCGGCCCGACAGCTGACGGACTGGGGACTGGAGGAGCTGGCGTTCACGACGGAACTGGTCGTCAGCGAGCTGGTCACCAACGCCATCCGGTACGCCACCGGCCCCATCCGGCTGCGCCTGATCAGGGAGCGCGCGCTGTTCTGCGAGGTCTACGACGGCGGCGCCACCGCCCCCCACCTGCGCCATCCCCGCACTACGGACGAGGGCGGGCGCGGGTTGCTGCTGGTCTCCCAGTTCACCCAGCAGTGGGGCACGCGTTTCGTCCCCGAGGGGAAGATCATCTGGGCCGAGCAGTCCCTGGCGGATCCGTTGCCCTGACCTGACAAATCGGTGCGTATGTAGTACATCCATACATACGCCGTGCAGTGCGGGAACCGGACAGATCCCGGTGGTGAGGCGGGAGCCATGAACGAGACGGCGATCGACTACGAGGCGGTCTTCCAGGCCCTGCCCGGAATGGTCGCGCTGCTGACCCCGGAGCTGGTCTACGCCGACGCCAACGAGGACTTCCAGCGCCTGACCGGGCGCACCCGCGAAGAGCTGCTGGGCCGGTACATCTTCGACGTCTTCCCCGACAACCCCAACGACCCCACGGCGACGGGCATGCGCGATGTCCGGGCGTCGATGCTGCGCGTGGTGGCCACCGGCGAGCGCGACACGATGGCACTGCAACGCTACGACGTCGAGGACCCGATCCTCCCCGGCCACTGGGAGGAGCGCTACTGGAGCCCGATCAACGCGCCCGTCCGCGGCCCCGCCGGGCAGGTGTCCTTCGTGCTGCACCGGGTGGAGGAGGTCACCGAGCTCATCCGGCTGCGCGGCGGCGCACCCGGTGACAGCCGGGCACGAGTGCTGGAGGCCGAGCTGTACTCCCGGGCCCGGGAGCTCCAGGAGCTCAACGAGCGGCTGCGGCAGTCCCACGCCCGCGAGCGCGAGGTGGCCCTGGCCCTGCAGGAGGCGATGCTGCCCGCCCGCCGGCAGGTCGGCAACCACCGGGCCGCGGTGCGCTACCGGCCCGCGGTCGGCGCGCTCAACGTGTGCGGCGACTGGTACGACCTGGTCGACCTGGTCGGCGGCAACCGCATCGGTGTCGCCGTCGGCGACGTGGTCGGGCACGGCCTGAAAGCGGCCGGCGTCATGGGACAGCTGCGCAGCGCGCTCAGCGCCGCCTCGCGCGTCGCCGACGGCCCGGGCCAGGCGCTCGATGTGCTGGGGCGGTACGCGCATGTCGTGGACGGCGCCGAATCGGCCACCGCGGTCACGACGTTCATCGACTTCGACGCCCACACCATCACCTACAGCAGCGCCGGCCATCTGCCGCCCGCGCTGGTCCACCCCGACGGCCGTGTGGAGTTCCTCGATCAGGCCACCGACCCTCCGCTGGACGCCCGCCCCGACCCGAAGCCCAGACCCCAGGCCCTCACCACCTACACCAGCGGCGCCACGCTCGCGCTGTACACGGACGGACTGGTCGAACGCCGCCGCGAGGACATCGACACCGGACTGGCCCGTCTCGCCGACTCCCTCGTCCGCCATCGCACGGCCCACCCCGAGGCCCTCGCCGACGCCGTTCTGCTGGAGTTGCTGCCGCCGGGCGGCGCGACGGACGACACCGCGCTGATCATCGTGCGGCTGTGACGGATGAGCAGACGCACCGGCTCCCCGCAAGGGCGGACCACCTGCCACCCGGCGATCACGATCACGCCAAACCGCGCCATCGGGTTGCCGCGCACGGGTCCGGAACACCAGGCTGGTCCGGCGGTCCTCCCCATCCGCGAACGACGCCCGCCCGCCGCTCATCTGACAGCCAGTCAGGCACATCGGCACGGGTCGGCATCCGTCCGTACCGACCCGGTTCCGGCCGCTCAACCCTGCGCCTACACTGACAGCCCCACGGCACGCTGGTTGACCTGCCAGAACACGGCGGCTCGAGCTGATCCCCCTGAGTGAGGAGCGCCCCCCTTGTTCTACTACGTACTGAAATACGTGCTGTTGGGACCGCTGCTGAGACTGGTCTTCCGACCTCGGATCGATGGCCTGGAGCACGTACCGGCCACGGGCGCGGCCATCGTCGCCGGCAACCACCTCTCGTTCTCCGACCACTTCCTGATGCCGGCGATACTGAAGCGGCGCATCACCTTCCTCGCCAAGAAGGAGTACTTCACCGGCCCCGGCATCAAGGGCCGCCTGACCGCCGCCTTCTTCCGCAGCGCCGGTCAGATCCCGGTCGACCGCACCGGCAAGGAGGCGGGGCAGGCCGCGATCCGCGAGGGACTGGGGGTCCTGAGCAAGGACGAACTCCTCGGCATCTATCCCGAGGGCACCCGCTCGCACGACGGCCGCCTCTACAAGGGCAAGGTCGGCGTCGCCGTGATGGCCCTGAAGGCGCGGGTCCCGGTCATCCCGTGCGCGATGATCGGCACGTTCGAGGCACAGCCGCCGGGCAAGGTCATCCCCAACATCCACCCCGTGAAGATCCGCTTCGGCAAGCCCCTCGACTTCTCCCGCTACGCCGGCATGGAGAACGAGAAGGCGATCCTGCGCGCCGTGACCGACGAGATCATGTACGCGATCCTGTCGCTGTCCGAGCAGGAGTACGTCGACCAGTACGCGGCCGTCGCCAAGGCCGAGGAGACCGCCGCCAAGGCCACGGCCGAGAAGGAGCGCAGGTTCCTGCGGCTGCCCATCCGTTGACGCGGTGCCGTCGGCCGGGCCGGTCGGCGGCGCTCAGTCCAGGGACGCCAGGGCCTCGTCGAGCAGCCCGCGCAGCCGCAGCGCGTCGGCCGCCACGGCGCTCACCAGAGCGGCGGGCCCGGCGAGCGGCATGACGGCGGCACCGTCCCCCAGCACCCTGGCCGCCACCGGGGCTCGCGCGAACTCCGGCCTTACGACGACGAGTTGCCCGACGGCTCGGTATCCGCCGAGCCCGGCGGGACCGTCCCAGCCCCCCGGAGCACCGGGCCCGCAGGCCAGCTCCTGATCAAGGACCACCCGCCCCGCGACCCGCACCCGGATCCGGCTGCTGAGCCGCCCGGGCTCCTCCCCCACCCGCCCGAGCACCTGCTCCTCCCGCAGGACGAGCCGCCCGGCAGCACCGACGTCGACGCGGGTGGTGACGTACAGATCGCTGCCCCGCGCGGAGATCAACTGCTCGGGCAGCCAGTGCAGTTCGCCCCCGTCGGCCACGGACAGCCGTACGTCGTAGCGGGCCTCGCCCTTGGCCTGCCCCGGCAGCGCGATGGTGGCCGCCGCCGATCCGACGCGCAGCCGGGCGCCGTTCTCCACGTCGGCTTCCACGGTGAAGTGATCTCCGCCGAGCGGCCCGCTCATCGCGCCGACCAGCACGACCCGCGCCTCGGTGCCGCTCCCCCGGGTCCGCCGCAGCGCCAGCGGTCCGCCGCCGTCGAGCACGGGCAGCGACGTACCGCCCCGTCCGTCGTCCCGGGCGACGATCCGCGCGAGCGCCCGTACGCCGCCGGCCGAGGTCGTCACGCCGTCCACGCCACGAGCCGCGCCCGCACCCACTCGGCGACGTCCGTCACACCCGGCTCGCTCCTCAACGACTGGAAGACGACCGGCAGTTCGGCGCGCTGCGCCTTGGCGTCCGCCGCCATCCGCGCCAGGTCGGAGCCGACGTACGGCGCGAGGTCGGTCTTGTTGACGACCAGCAGGTCGGCGGTGGTGACGCCGGGGCCGCCCTTGCGGGGGATGTCGTCCCCACCGGCCACGTCGATCACGAAGATCTGCGCGTCGACGAGCCCTTTGGAGAAGGTGGCGGTGAGATTGTCGCCGCCGGACTCGACGAGGATGAGATCGAGCGGCCCGACCTCGTCCTCCAGATCCTCTACAGCTTCGAGGTTCGCGGAGATGTCGTCCCGGATCGCCGTGTGCGGACAGGCCCCCGTCTCCACGGCCGTGATCCGCTCGGGCGGCAGCACCGCCTCCCGCAACAGGAACTCGGCGTCCTCACGCGTGTAGATGTCGTTCGTGACAACGGCCAGGGACAGCTCGTCCCGCAGAGCCCGGCACAGCGCGGCGACGGTCGCGGTCTTACCGGACCCGACGGGCCCACCGAGCCCGATGCGCAGCGCACGCCGCGATCCATCGGCACGGTGAGCATCGGCGCTGACGGCGGAGGGGCCGTCGTGGGAGTGGTCGAGATGCATGGGCGGCTCCTTTGGTACGTGGGTGGTCCGGGGGCGGCGCCCCCAGCGGGGTCGAAGGGGCAGCGCCCCTGGGAATGGGAATGGGTGGCCGGGGGGGGGCGAACAACCCCTACGACGCGAACAGCCGCACAGCCCAGGCCGCATGCACCTCCGCCCCGATCTCCAGCAAGGCCCCCGACGCCGCAGGCAATGCGTCGACCCCACCGCCGGCCGCATCATCGAGCACCCGCCGCCCCGCCTCCACGGCTCGGTCCACCACCCGGTCCACCTCCGGCGCCAACCGAGCCAGCACAGCCGTGGCCTCGAAGGGATCGAGGCTCAGCAACCGCACCGTCGCGCTCGCCGGCCCACTCACACTCTCGTAGGCCGCGCAGTACGCCGCTTCGACCGCCCCCAACCCCGCCACCCGAGCCACGACTCCCAGCACCACCGGCTGATGGGCCCCCTTGGGAAACCGACCCGCCAGAGAGTCGAGCTCCGCCGCAGGCCAGGTGGCCCGAGCCGCCCGCATCAACTGCCGCCCCAGTTTCCGCCCGGCCAGCCGCAACGCGGGCGACGGCGTACGGGCATCGGCCGCCGCGTCCAAAGCCACCGCGTCGCCCCCGAGCGCGGCCGCCGCCGCGAGCGAGGCAGCGACCAGCCCCGCCGTGTGCAACCTCCCCCGGCAGAAGTCCTCCAGGCTCGCGGCCCCGGTGATCCGTCCCGCCTTGACGGCCGCCTCCGCCCCACCGGAGTGCGCATGGCCCCCGGCGGGAAAGCGGCCGTCGGCCAGAACGAGAAGTGCTGCTCGTGTCATCAGAAACCGATCATCAGGAACCGACCCTCAGAACAGGAAGTACCGCTGTGCCATGGGCAGTTCGGCGGCGGGCGTGGCCTCCACCAGCTCCCCGTCGATGTGCACGGCGAAGCTGTCGGGATCGATCCGCACGTCGGGGCGCGCGTCGTTCTCCCGCATGTCGGCCTTGGTGACCCCGCGCGTCGACTCGATGGCCACGAACCGCTTCCCGAGCTGGAGCCGCTCCGGAAGCCCGTCCTCGATGGCGAGCGGTGCCACGAAGTTGACCGAGTTCGATGCCGGGGCGCGCCCGATCGCGCCGAACATCGGCCGGGGCAGGATCGGCTGCGGGGTCGGGATGGAGGCGTTGGCGTCGCCCATCTGCGCGTAGGCGATCTGCCCGCCCTTGATGACGAGTTGTGGCTTGACCCCGAAGAACGCCGGTTCCCACAGCACCAGGTCGGCGAGCTTGCCGCTCTCCACGGAGCCGATCTCGCGGCCGAGGCCCTGCGCGAGCGCGGGGTTGATCGTGTACTTGGCGACGTACCGCCGCACCCGCAGGTTGTCGGCCCGCCCGTCCCCCGGCAGCGCCCCGCGCCGTCGCTTCATCACATGCGCGGTCTGCCAGGTCCGCATGACGACCTCGCCCACGCGTCCCATGGCCTGCGAGTCCGACGAGATGATCGAGATCGCGCCGAGGTCGTGCAGTATGTCCTCGGCCCCGATGGTCGACGGCCGGATCCGGGACTCGGCGAAGGCGAGGTCCTCGGGCACCGCCGCGTTGAGGTGGTGGCACACCATCAGCATGTCGAGGTGTTCCTCGGCGGTGTTGACGGTGAACGGCCGCGTCGGGTTGGTCGAGCTGGGCAGCACATGCGGCTCGGATACGACGGACATGATGTCCGGCGCGTGCCCGCCGCCCGCGCCCTCGGTGTGGTAGGCGTGGATGCCCCGGCCCGCGATGGCGGCCAGCGTGTCGCCGACGAAGCCGGCCTCGTTCAGCGTGTCCGTGTGGATGGCGATCTGGATGCCGGTCCGGTCGGCGACGGTGAGCGAGGCGTCGATGACGGCCGGGGTGGAGCCCCAGTCCTCGTGCAGCTTCAGGCCGAGCGCGCCGCCGCGGATCTGGGAGAGCATCGCCTCGTGGGAGACGGTGTTGCCCTTGCCCAGCAGTCCGAAGTTGACGGGGTGGCCCTCCATCGCCTCCAGCATCCGGGCCAGATGCCAGGGGCCGGGCGTGACCGTGGTCGCCTTGGAGCCCTCGGCGGGTCCGGTGCCGCCGCCGACGAGCGTGGTGATGCCGGAGGCGAGCGCCTCGTCGGCGATCTGGGGGCAGATGAAGTGGACGTGCGCGTCGATGGCGCCGGCCGTGAGGATCCGGCCGTTGCCCGCGATGATCTCGGTCTCGGGGCCGATGACGAGGTCCGGGTGCACTCCGTCCATCGTGTCGGGGTTGCCCGCCTTGCCGATGCCGGTGATCCGGCCGTCGCGGATGCCGAGGTCGGCCTTGACGATGCCCCAGTGGTCGATGATCACGACACCCGTGATGACCGTGTCCGGGGTGCCGTCCGCGCGCGTGGCCCGCGACTGGCCCATGGACTCGCGGATGACCTTGCCGCCGCCGAACACGGCCTCGTCCCCGGCGAGTCCGGGACCGCCGGAACGATCCTCCTCGATCTCGACCAGCAGATCGGTGTCGGCGAGCCGGATGCGGTCACCGGTCGTCGGCCCGAACAGGTCGGCGTACGCGGCGCGGGAGATCTCAGGCATCGAGGGCACCTCCGGTCTCGCCGCGCAGTCCGGGCACCACACGGGCGCCGGCGAGCGGGACGAGTTCGACGTCGACGGGGATCCCGGGCTCGAAGCGCACGGCGGTGCCGGCGGCGATGTTCAGCCGCTTGCCGCGGGCGGCGTCACGGTCGAAGTCCAGACCGGGGTTGGCCTCGGCGAAGTGGTAGTGGGAGCCGACCTGGACGGGCCGGTCGGCGGCGTTGAGAACCGTGAGCCGGGTGACCTCACGGCCGTGGTTGTAGGCAATCGGGCCGTCGGCGAACAGGATCTCTCCGGGAATCATCGAGGCCCCTCTCACGCGATCGGGTCGTGGACGGTGACGAGCTTGGTGCCGTCCGGGAAGGTCGCCTCGACCTGGACGTCGTGGATCATCTCGGGGATGCCCTCCATGACGTCGTCGCGGGTGAGCAGCTTGCGTCCGGAGGACATCAGCTCGGCGACCGTACGGCCGTCCCTGGCGCCCTCGAGGATGTGCGACGTGATGAGGGCGACCGCCTCGGGGTGGTTCAGCTTCAGCCCGCGGGCCCGGCGCTTCTCGGCGACGTCGGCCGCCACATGGATGAGCAGCCTCTCTTGCTCGTGCGGGGTCAGTTGCACGTCCCACCTCACAGTCCTCGCTCCGGACCGTGCGGGGTCCGGTTGCCGCGGCCACGGGGCAAAGTGCCTGGTGGCGTGGATGGGCAGGCTAGTTGGACCGCGTTTCGGGCAAGTTAACCAAGCTGTGATCCATCGGTTACGGCGCCGTCGTCCCGCATGCTCATCAGCGCCCGCAGACCGTCCCGCAGGACCTCGACCGGAACGGGCCCGAAGAGCGACTGCTGTGCGATGAAGCCCAGCACGGCGGCGATCATCGTGCGCGCCACATCGTCGGGCGCCACATCGGCCCGCATCATCCCGGCCTTCTGGTATCCCTCGACGATCTGCCCCCAGGCCGCGCGCACGGACAGGTAGCCCTCCCGGAGGATGGCCGCCAGGTCCTCGTTGCGCAGCGTCTCCGTCCACACCTGGACGACGAGCCGCGGAAACGCGGGCCGGCCGTCGACGACCAGGGACTCGCGGGCGGCGAGTGTCCTGCCGAGGACGGAGGCGACGAGCTCGTCCGGCGGCGAGGGCGGGCTCTGTCGTGCCGCCTCCTCGAAGGCCGCACGAACGGAGCCGAGGACCTCGGCGACGATCGCGCCGATCAGCTCCTCCTTGCCGCTGAAGTAGCGGTACACCGCACCCGCCGACAGGTCGACCTCCTTCAGCACGTCCTGCATGGATGTGGCGTGGAAGCCGTTGCGGGCGAAGCAGATCGCGGCGCCGTCGAGGATCTGCCGGCGGCGGGCGTCGAGGTGTTCCTGGGATACACGGGCCATGCCTCCAAAGTAAAACGAACATTCCTTCTTGACAAGGAGCGGGCTTCCGAAGGAGGTGGGAGCACCAGCAAAACGAACGATCCTTCTTTTAGATCCTTCTTTCAGAGCAGGGAGATTCCATGCCCGCCCTCTCCGCTACACCGCCCAGGAACCCGGCACCCCGGCGTCTGATCGCGGTCGTCGTACTCGTCCCCGTCCTCGCCGCGCTCGCGCTGTGGGCGTTCGCCTGGCCCGCCGCCCGCACGGCCCCGCGCGACCTGCCGCTCGGCGTGGCGGGACCGGCCGCCGCCACGGCCCAGGTCGAGCGGCAACTCGGCCGACACGAGGGCGCTTTCGACATCCACCGCTACGCCGACGAGGCCGCCGCCCGGGAGGCCATCGAGGACCGGACCGTATACGGCGCCGTCGTCGTGACCCCCAAGGGCCCTGAGCTGCTGACCGCGTCGGCCGCGAGCCCGGTCGTCGCCCAGCTGCTCCAGCAGGCGGTGGCCCAGCAGGCCGCCGCCGAGGGCACCCGGGTCAAGACCGTCGACGTGGTCCCGGCGCCCGAGAACGACCCGCGCGGCGCGGCGCTGAACGCCAGCGTCCTGCCGCTCGCCCTGGCCGGCATCGCGGCGGGCGCCGCGGTGACCTTGCTCGGGCTGCGCGGCATCCGCGCCGTGAGCGCCCTGGTCGGTGCCGCCGCGCTGATCGGCGTGGTCGCGGTGTCGATCGCGCACAGCTGGCTGGGCGTGCTGACCGGCGACTGGTGGGCGGAGGCGGGGGTGCTGGCCCTGGCGACACTGGCCGTGAGCGCCGGCGTGGCGGGGCTCGCCGCTCTCGTCGGCACCGCCGGAGTCGGGATCATGGCCGGCACGGTGATGCTGTTCGGCAACCCCTTCTCCGGTGCCGCCTCCGCGCCGCAGATGCTGCCCGAGCCGGTCGGGGTGATCGGCCAGTGGCTGCCGCCGGGCGCGGGCACGACACTGCTGCGCTCGGTGTCCTTCTTCGACGGCGCCGCGGCCACCGGCCCGGCCCTGACGCTGACCTGGTGGGCCGCGCTGGGACTGGGCGCCGTGCTGCTGGGTAACGCGCTCAAGGCGCGCAGGACGAGCACCGAACCCGCGACCGAGCGGGAACCGGCCCCCGTCGGCTGACCGTCCGGGCACACCGGACCGACCGTGCACCCCCGCTGTAGCGGACGGGGGTGCACGGTCTTGTCGTGTCCCCAAGACGCAATCAGCGTCGACCGCATGATGAACGACCCGTCGACCGGCGCCCGATGGGCCTACCGCGTACTCATCCCCATGGCGATCACCGCCGGCGTGCCGACCCTCGCACCGCCTCCCTCACCCTCCCGCCGCCACGATCCAGCCCACCTGGGCGGTATCGGCCGTACTAGGAGGGGTTCGGCCCGCGGTGCTCCGCGGCGATGCCGAAGCGCTGACGTTCGCGGGGAGCGGAAGCGACCTCGCGGACCCGGGAGACCGCGCTGATCACCTGCTCCTCGCCAGGGGCGTCAAGGGCGTCGAGGGCGTCGAGTCGCTCCAGGTCAGCGGCGGAGACAAGGGCGACCAGGGGCTTTCCGTGCCGCGTCACGACGACGCGTTCACCGCCGTACACCACTCGGTTGATGAGGTCGGCGAGCTCAGCCCTGGCTTGCGTCACCGGAATCTCGTAGGCCATGCTCCCCACATTACGTCATGTACGTCCTGTACATTTTTTACGTACACACCGGCAAGGGAGCGTGAGCCATGACCCGACCGTCCGCCCGCTATGTACTGCCCGAGTTCACCGAGCGCACGAGTTCAGGCATCAGGACGCAGGATCCGTACTCGAAGCTGCTGGAGGAGCGGATCGTCTTTCTCGGCACACCGGTCGACGACACCTCGGCGAACGATGTGATGGCGCAGCTCATGTACCTGGAGCACAAGGGCCCCGACCAGGACATCTCGCTGTACATCAATTCGCCGGGCGGCTCGTTCAGCGCGATGTCGGCGATCTACGACACGATGCGGTACGTCGCCTGTGACATGGAGACGATCTGCCTGGGCCAGGCCGGCTCGGCCGCCGCCGTGCTGCTGGCCGCGGGCACGCCGGGCAAGCGGTTCGCGCTGCCGGGGGCCCGAGTGGTGATCCATCAGCCGGCGCTGCCCGAGCCGATCGAGGGTCAGGCGAGCGATCTGGCCATCCAGGCCGAGGAACTGACGCGCGTTCGGGCCCGCCTGGAGGAGACGCTCGCCGAGCACACCGGGCGCAGCCGCGCGCAGGTGGCCGAGGACATCGAGCGGGACAAGGTCCTGACCGCCGAAGAGGCGCTGGGGTACGGGCTGGTGGACCGCATCATCCCCAGCCGCAGGGCCACGCTCGCGCCGCCCACGGGGCGGTGACCGGCCGGTGCTGCCACCTGAGCTGCCGCCGCTGCCCGCGCTGACCCGCGCGGAGGGTGAGTTGATCGACCGTTACCTCGATGTGGTGGACCTGCTCGGCCGGATCAACCCGGCGCAGCACGGCGACACCTACCGCGGACTGCGTGCCGCCCAGGCGCTCGTGAGCAGGGCGGCCGAGCTGCGGGACGCGCTGGCGCTGATGCATCAGCGCGGTGAGACGGAGCTGCACGCGCCCACGCTGGCGCGTGCGTTGCGCGTGCTGGACGGAGAGCGCCGCACGGCTCGCGTCACGGTTCCGCCGTGCTCCGACAGTTGACGACGAGTACCGCCGGATTCCGGACTCCCCGCCCCCCCGACGAGGCGTCCGGAGCCGAGCCGAAACGGACCAAATGGCGTACCCCCTTTCGGCGTAGCGGGCTCTCCTTTTGCGCGGCCGTCAGGGTTGCGCAACGGGCATGACGCCAAGACGGAATTAGGCGTTCCATCCCTGGTCCGGGACTCCTCGGGCGCCTGGACACTCACTCGAACACAGGAGTACCCACCCGAACGGGTGAGTGGTGAGTAACCCCACAAATCCCCGATTCCGTTGGGTATTTCGCTCATCCGTGCGTCAAGATCCCTGACTGACGACAAGCCCCCGCCACAGCGGCGGGGCGGTCCGGGCGGACGCCGAGTCCTGCCGCCGCCCGGATGACCGGTCGACAGGAGTGGATCGGCAGGAGTGGAGGACCCGAGCAAGACGGGTCGCCGGAGCGGACGTTCGTTCGAACCGAGCAACCCTTGGGGTGAAGCCGCGGCAACGCGGCCGGGCAACTTCGCCAGCCCGAATCCGACAGGTCATCCTTCACAGGCGGCTGACGAAGGGTTGCGCATGACTGCGCTCAATCGTGTCCCGTCGCTCATGGTCCGCGCCGGTACGGCCTCGGCCCTCACCATCGCCGCAGTGGGCGGCTCGATAGTGGCACCCGGCTTCACCTCGGAGGCGGAGGCTGCCACGCCGGCGTCGAAGGCACTTCAGGTCGCGGCCTCCAAGAAGGGCTCCCCGTACAGGTGGGGCGCCACCGGGCCGCACCGGTTCGACTGCTCCGGGCTCACGCTGTTCTCGTACAAGAAGGCGGGCAAGAAGCTGCCCCGTACGGCAGCCCAGCAGTACAACAAGACGCGCCACATCTCCGCCAGGAGCCGCAAGGCCGGGGACCTGGTGTTCTTCCACTCGGGGTCGAACGTCTACCACGTCGGCATCTACGCCGGGAAGGGAAAGATCTGGCACTCCCCGAAGACCGGGGACGTCGTGAAGCTGCAGAAGATCTGGACCAGAAGCGTCTGGTACGGCCGGGTCAAGTGACCTTCCCGGGGGCGGTGGCGGCGATCTGATGCGCCGTCACCGGCCCCGGGGTCTCAGAGGGCCGACAGCGGCGTGGCGAGGAGCGCCACGCCGAAGGCGGTCAGTGCGGCGCCGGTGACGAGCGTGACCGCCCGGGCGGCGCGCGGCCGGCGCAGCCATCTGCCGAGCCGGTCCACCAGCAGGGCGACGACCTGGAACCACACCAGCGCGATGGCGAGCACGATCAGGGCGAGCAGCAGCGTCCTGGGCAGTGCCGGAGAGCCCGCGGGCACGAACTGCGGCAGCACGCTGAGGAAGGTCAGGGACGCCTTCGGGTTGAGGGCGTTGGTGACGAAGCCCTGCCGCAGGGGCCGCGCGGTGAAGTCCTCGCGCTCGTCCGCCACTTCGGTGTGACGGTGGCGCAGCGTCTGGACGCCCAGGTACAGCACATAGCCGCCGCCGACCACTTGGAGGGCCCGGAACAGCGCCGGTACGGCGGCCAGCACCGCGGCCACTCCCACCACGGCCAGCGTCACATGGACCAGCAGCCCGGCCCCGATCCCGAGCGCGCAGGCGATGCCGGCCCGACGGGAGACCAGGGCGTTGCGTACGACGACGGTGAAATCGGCCCCGGGCATGGCGACCAGGCCGGCGGAGACCCCGGTGAAGGCGATGAGCTGAGCGTCCATGGGGTCCAGACTGCCGCGCGGATGCCTTCAGCAGGTATTTCGAATATCCTGGGAAGCCCTAAAGCATCGCTTAAGGCACATGGTTCAGGCGGATGCTTCAGGCGGATGATTCAGGCAGATCGGGGACCGCATGTACGACCCGACCCGGCTCGCCGCACTGGTGGCGGTCGCGGAGGCGGGTTCCATCACCCGGGCGGCGGAGCGGATCGGCTACACCACGCCGGCGCTCTCCCAGCAGCTGGCCAAGCTGGAGCGCGAGGCGGGCACCGCCCTGCTGGTACGGCACCACCGCGGGGCGCGACTGACGGGTGCGGGCGAACTGCTGGTGGCGCGGGCGCGGCGGGTGCTGGACGAGCTCGACCGGGCCCGGCACGAACTGGCCCGGCTGACCGGGCTGACGGGCGGCACGCTGCGGCTCGGCACCTTCCAGACCGCGGGCATCCATCTGCTGCCGCCGGCGCTCAGCGCCTTTCGCCGGGCCCATCCGGACGTGGAGCTGACGGTCGCCGACTACGAGCCCTCGGCCGGTGTCGCCGCGGTGGCGGCGGGCGAGGTCGACCTGGCGCTGACACACGCCTATGAGCCGGGGGAACCGATGCCGCTGCCCGCGTCCGTCGGCATCGAGCCGATCCTGGTCGAGGAACTGGTCCTGGTGTCCGCTCCGGGTCATGTCCTCACCAGTGGCGCCGCACGGCTTCCGCTGGGCGAGCTCGCCGGGCAGCCCCTGATCAGCATGGCACCGGACGCTCCTGCCCGGCGGGGCGTGGAGGCGGCGCTGACCCGTGCCGGGGCGACCGCGTCGGTGCTGGTCCCGACGCCGGGGTATCTGCTGGTCTGCGCGCTGGCGAGTGCGGGACTCGGGGTCGCGGTGGTGCCGGAGATGGTGGCGCGCACGTCGGTCACTCCGGTCGGGGTGCGCGCGCTGGAAGGCGGGCGGTTGCGCCGTACGGTCTCGGTCGCCTTCCGTAGCGGGGAGGCGGCACCCGCCGTGGACGCCTTCCGGGCCCTGCTGCGCGGCACGTTCGGCCGGTCCTCCGGGCAGCCGCAGCAGGCCTGAGGGGTTACGGCTCCTGCGGTCCCGCGGCGCCGACCGGTGCGGCGGGCACCGTCCAGGGAAGTTCGATGGAGACGGTCTTGCCGCCCTCGCGGGTCGGGCGCACTCTCATCTTGCCGCCGCACTCCGCGGTCAGCCAGCGGATGATCACCATGCCCCGTCCGTTGTCCTGCTGCACGGCGGCCGGTAGCCGCTTGGGGAAGCGCGGATGGCTGTCGGTGACGCCGATGCGCAGGTGTTCGTCACGGTCGAGCACGAGGTCCACCGTGAAGGTGGGTGACTGTCCGAGGGTGTGCTGTACGGCGTTGGTGGTGAGTTCGGAGACGATCAGGCGGATGGTGTCGGCCACTTCCGTATCCGGTGGCAGACCCCATTCCGCGAGGGTGGTGAGCACATAGCCCCGGGCCGCGGAGACCGAGGCGGGATCGCTCGGCAGAGTGACGGATGCTTCCAGGTGATCTGCCATGGCGACGTCGTCCCTTTCCCACGGGACCGCAGTCCGACACGGAGCGGATGGTTCGAGTACGGTCCCGGACTGGTGCTTCGTCGCCAGACTGCCATTACCGCGCCCGTCACGGGTGGCGATCCACCAAGATGTGCATATATCTGTCGCTCGAAGCGGTGAACTCTGCGACGGCAGACCCAATTTGGGCGGCTCGGTTGGAGTAAGGAGTTGCCCATGCAGCACGGTCCCGCGGTGCGCCGCCGAAAACTGGGCGCAGAACTGCGTGCGTTGCGCACCGGGGCGGGGCTCACCAGCGGTGAGGCGGCCCGGCTGGTGGGCTGGCACCAGTCCAAGGTGAGCCGGATCGAGACCGGCGCCAGCGGGGTGAAACCGGCCGATGTGCGGTTACTGCTCGACGTCTACGGCGTACGGGATGCCCAACTGCGCGAGATGCTGCTGATGTTGGCGGGGTCCGACGACGGGGACGGCCGGCATCACTGGTGGCACGCGTACCGCGGAGTACTGCCGCCGACGTATCGGGACTTCATCAGCCTGGAGTCCCAGGCGAGCGCGATGCGCACGCTGGAGACGTCCGTGGTGCCGGGGCTGTTGCAGACGCCCGAGTACGCCCGCGCGGTGACCCGGGCCGCGGTGGGCGGGCTCGACCCGGATGCCGACGACCGTCTCGACGCGCTGGTCGCCGTGCGGCTGGCCAGGCAGGACGTGCTGCGGGCGGATCCGCCGCTGGCGCTGAGCGCGGTGCTCGACGAGGCGGTGCTGCACCGGGAGATCGGCGGGCCCGAGGTGATGACGCGGCAGTTGAGGCGGCTGATGGAGGCGGCGCGGCTGCCCCAAGTCAGCCTCCAGGTCCTGCCGTTCAAGGCCGGTGAGCATATCGGCATCACCGGGCCTTTCGTTATCTTCTCATTTTCGAGCACTTCTGATCTGGATGTGGTTGTTCTCGACCACTTGACGAGTAGCCTCTATCTCGAACGGAAAGAAGACCTCCAGGCCTACACGGAGGCCTTCAACGCCCTTCGGATCCACGCCCTTTCACCCCAGGAATCGCTGGATTACATCGCCGCGCTAGGTGGCGGCGCGTAAGGAGGCACCATGACCGCAAGGCCTCGGAACATGCCCTCAGGTGCAGAACTGCCCGGTGTGCGCTGGCTGCGCAGCAGCTACAGCACGGGCGCGAACAACTGTGTCGAGACGGCACGGCCGAACACCGGTCCCTGGACCGGACTGCTCGCCGTGCGCGACTCCAAGGCCCCTGCCGGACCCGCGCTGCTCTTCTCCCCCGAGAGCTGGGCGGGCTTCACGGCCGCTTTCCAGTCCTGACGATCCCGATCACCTCTGACCGAATCTGATCGGTTTCACCAGACGCGAGAACAGGGCCGTGTCACGCCGACTCATGGTCGTGTCTCGCCGATCACTCGTACAGCGCGTTCGATCTGCCCCTCGGAGAGGTCCGCGCGGGCGGTCAGCCTCAGCCGTGAGATGCCGTCGGGGACGGAGGGAGGTCGGAAACAGCCCACGGCGAGGCCCGCCGCCCGGCAGTCGGCCGCCCAGCCGACGGCCCCCTCCGGGGACGGCGCCCGCACCGAGACGACCGCGGCGTCCGGTCGTACCGCTTCCAGCCCCGCGGCGGTCAGACGTGCGTGGAGTTCGCGTGCCACCGTCCGCGCCCGTTCCGCCCGCTCGGGCTCCCGCCGCAGCAACCGCAGTGCCGCCAGGGCCGCGCCCGCCGACGCCGGGGCGAGGCCCGTGTCGAAGATGAACGTCCGGGCCGCGTTGACCAGGTGGTCGATCACCCGGGCGGGGCCGAGGACGGCACCGCCCTGGCTGCCGAGCGACTTGGACAGCGTGACCGTCACGACGACGTCACCGGCGCCCGCGAGCCCCGCCGCGTACGGGGCGCCGCGGCCGCCGTCGCCCAGCACGCCGAGACCGTGGGCGTCGTCGACCACCAGCCCGGCGCCGTGGTCCCGGCACGCCGCGGCGAACCCGCCCAGCGGCGCGGCGTCGCCGTCGACCGAGAAGACGGTGTCGGACACGACCACGGCGGGGCCGTCGTGCGTCTGGAGCGCCTTGCGCACGGCGTCCGGGGCGGAGTGCGCGACGACCTGTGTGGTGCCGCGCGCCAGCCGGCAGCCGTCGATCAGCGAGGCGTGGTTCCCGGCGTCCGAGACGATCAGCGAGCCGTGCGGCGCCAGCGCGGTGACCGCGGCGAGGTTGGCCGCGTAGCCGGAGGAGAAGACCAGCGCCGCCTCGAAGCCGCAGAAGTCGGCCAGCTCGCGCTCCAGCTCGGCGTGCAGCTCCGTCGTGCCCGTCACGAGCCGGGAACCGGTCGCACCGCCGCCCCAGGTCCGGGCGGCCCGCCCCGCTCCCTCGGTGATCTCGGGGTGGCTGGCCAGGCCCAGATAGTCGTTGCTCGCGAGGTCCAGGAGCGGCGAGTCGGCGGGTCGGGGGCGCAGCGTCCGCACGAGTCCGGCGCGCCGGCGCTGCTCCGCCTGCTCGTCGATCCAGCCGAACGCCATGGTTCCTCCGGGCTTTGGTGGGCAGCGCGCCAGACGTCGCGTTTGTAGGCAGTGCACAGACCCTAGCCGGACAGCCGCCCGCCCACGGTGTGGCAATACCCACACATCGAAGTGACAGGGTTGTGCAAACTCACCTTGGCTCGGGGGCCCTCCGTACGTCAGGATCAGCTTCCATGGACCTGCTGAACACGCTGGTGGACAAGGGGCTTCGGCGCGAGCTGCCGACCCGCGAGGAGGCGCTGGCCGTCCTCGCCACTTCCGACGACGACCTGCTCGATGTGGTGGCCGCGGCCGGAAAGGTACGCCGCCACTGGTTCGGCCGACGGGTGAAACTCAACTATCTCGTCAACCTCAAGTCGGGCCTGTGCCCGGAGGACTGTTCCTACTGTTCGCAGCGGCTCGGCTCCACCGCCGGCATCCTGAAGTACACCTGGCTGAAGCCGGACGAGGCCTCCGAGGCCGCGGCCGCCGGATTGGCGGGTGGCGCCAAGCGGGTGTGTCTGGTGGCGTCCGGGCGCGGCCCGACCGACCGTGACGTGGACCGGGTCTCCGACACCATCAAGGCGATCAAGGACCGGAACGAGGGCGTCGAGGTATGCGCCTGTCTCGGTCTGCTGTCCGACGGCCAGGCCGAGCGGCTGCGCGAGGCCGGCGCGGACGCGTACAACCACAACCTCAACACCTCCGAGGGCACCTACTCGGACATCACGACCACGCACACCTACGCCGACCGTGTCGACACCGTGCAGAAGGCGCACGCGGCCGGCCTCTCCGCCTGCTCCGGCCTCATCGCGGGCATGGGCGAGAGCGACGAGGACCTGGTCGACGTCGTGTACTCGCTGCGCGAGCTGGACCCCGACTCCGTGCCGGTGAACTTCCTGATCCCGTTCGAGGGAACCCCGCTGGGCAAGGAGTGGAACCTCACCCCGCAGCGGTGCCTGCGCATCCTGGCGATGGTGCGGTTCGTGTGCCCGGACGTCGAGGTGCGCATCGCGGGCGGCCGTGAGGTCCATCTGCGCACGATGCAGCCGCTCGCCCTGCACCTGGCCAACTCGATCTTCCTCGGCGACTACCTCACCAGCGAGGGCCAGGCCGGCAAGGCCGACCTGGAGATGATCGCCGACGCCGGCTTCGAGGTGGAGGGCACCGACGAGGTGACACTGCCGGAGCACCGGGCGGCGACGGCCGGGGGCGGCTGCGGCTCGCACGAGAGCGCGGGCTGCGGATCCCAGGAGAGCGCCGGGTGCGGGTCGCACGAGAGCGCGGGCTGCGGGTCGCACGAGGGGGGCGGCGTGTGCGGTACGGCCGCTGCCGCCGCGCCGGCCAACGAGCCGCGCACCGACCTGGTCGCCGTACGCCGCCGGGGCGCCGGAACGGACCTCGCGCCCAATGCCTGACCTGAGCGTGCCCGAACTGCTGGAGCTCGACCGGCGGCACGTGTGGCATCCGTACGGGCCCATGCCGGGCCTGGCGGAGCCGCTCGTGGTGGAGTCGGCGAGCGGAGTACGGCTGCAGCTCGCGGATGATGTCGGCGAGTTGGTCGACGGCATGTCGTCCTGGTGGTCGGCCATCCACGGCTACAACCACCCGGTGCTCAACGAGGCCGCGCGCGAGCAGCTGGCGCGCATGAGCCATGTGATGTTCGGCGGGCTCACGCACGAGCCCGCCGTACGGCTGGCGAAGCTCCTTGTCGACATGTCGCCCGACGGCCTGGAGCATGTGTTCCTCGCCGACTCCGGGTCGGTGTCGGTCGAGGTCGCGGTCAAGATGTGCCTGCAGTACTGGCGTTCGCTCGGCCGCCCCGAGAAGCAGCGGCTGCTGACCTGGCGCGGCGGCTACCACGGCGACACCTGGCAGCCGATGTCGGTGTGCGACCCCGAGGGCGGGATGCACGAGCTGTGGACCGGGGTGCTCCAGCGCCAGGTGTTCGCGGACCCGCCGCCTGCCGAGTACGAGGAGGCGTACGCCGACCGGCTGCGCTCCCTGATCGAGCGGCACGCGCACGAACTGGCGGCGGTGATCGTCGAGCCGGTCGTCCAGGGCGCGGGCGGGATGCGGTTCCACTCCCCCGCGTATCTGCGGGTGCTGCGCGAGGCCTGCGACGCGCACGACGTGCTGCTGGTGTTCGACGAGATCGCGACCGGATTCGGACGCACGGGCGCGCTGTTCGCGGCGGAGCACGCCGCGGTGACGCCGGATGTGATGTGCGTGGGCAAGGCGCTGACCGGCGGCTATATGACGATGGCCGCCACCTTGTGCACCGCTCGCGTGGCCGACGGCATCTCCCGGGGCGAGGTACCGGTGCTCGCCCACGGCCCGACCTTCATGGGCAACCCGCTGGCCGCCGCCGTCGCCTGTGCCTCGATCGAGCTGCTGCTGGGCCAGGACTGGCTGGCCGAGGTCAAGCGGATCGAGGCGGGGTTGCGGGAGGGGCTGGCCCCGGCGTCGGACATTCCTGGCGTACGGGACGTACGGGTCCTCGGCGCGATCGGCGTGGTCCAGCTGGACCACGCCGTGGACATGCGGGCGGCGACCGCAGCCGCCGTACGCGAGGGCGTATGGCTACGGCCCTTCCGCGACCTCATCTACACGATGCCGCCGTACGTCACGGGCGACGCGGACGTGGCCCGGATCGCCCGCGCGGTGTGCGCGGCGGCACGGGAGGGCTGACATGCCGGTACTGGTGATCACGGGCACGGGCACGGAGGTCGGCAAGACGGTCACGACCGCCGCGGTCGCCGCGGCGGCGGTGGCGGCGGGCCGGTCGGTGGCCGTGCTGAAGGCCGCGCAGACGGGCGTGGGGCCGGACGAGAGCGGGGACGCGCAGGAGGTCGCGCGGCTCGCCGGCTCGGTGACGACGGCCGAACTCGCCCGCTATCCCGACCCGTTGGCCCCGGCGACGGCGGCGCGCCGGGCCGATCTGACGCCGGTCCGTCCGCATGGGATCGCGGACGCCGCCGCCAAGCTTGCCACCGAGCACGACCTGGTGCTGGTGGAGGGGGCGGGCGGTCTACTCGTCCGCTTCGACGAGACGGGCGGCACGCTGGCGGACGCGGCCGAGCTGATGGCGGCGCCGGTGCTGGTGGTGGCGTCGGCGGGCCTCGGCACGCTGAACACGACGGAGCTGACGGCGCGTGAACTGCGCGGCCGGCGGCTGGACCTGCTGGGCGTGGTGATCGGCAGCTGGCCCGAGGCACCGGATCTGGCGTCGCGCTGCAATGTGGCGGACCTGCCGGAGGTGGCGGGGGCACCGCTGCTGGGCGCGGTGCCGGCGGGGGCAGGGGCGCTGACGCCGGCCGACTTCCGTGCCGCGGCGCGGGGCTGGCTGGCACCGAGGTTGTTCGGGGCGTGGGACGCGGAGGGGTTCCGGGGGCGGGAGGCGCCCTGAGGCACGGCACACCGGTGACGTCGCCGGGCTGTCTGCATGGGTAAGACGTCCCCTGCCACAACGATCCTGGATGCGCCGCCTGCGAGGCGCGAGGTTACGAACCCGACTGGGATCGGAAGCAGCCCGCAGGGTCAGTAAGCGGCGAGCTGTCAGGCGACGGCCGGTTGCGCGGGCGCCCGCAGGGACAGGGCCCGGCCGTAGCGGCGCAACAGGAGCAGGGCGGTGGCGGCGAGGCCGGTGAGCAGGCCGAGCCAGACGCCGACGGTCTCCAGGCCGGCGAGGTGCCCGAAGAGCCAGGCGGCGGGCAGGCCGATCAGCCAGTAGCCGACCAGGGTGATGCGGAAGCCGCTCTTGGTGTCGTCCAAGCCGCGCAGCAGGCCCACGCCGATGTTCTGGGTGCAGTCGAAGAACTGCAGGACGGCTGCGACCAGCAGGAGGTTCGTGGCGATATCGGTCGCGCTGTTCCCGTCGGCGGCCGTCGGGTCGAGGAACGGGCGCAGCACCAGGCCGGGGACGGTGAGGTAGACGACGCCGACCACGGCCATCACCGCCGCCGCGCACGCCAGTGCCGTGTTCTTGATGCGCCGGGCCGCGTCGATCCGGTCCAGGGCGAGTTCGCGGCTGACGTTGAGGGATGCCGCGTGCGACAGGCCGACGGCGATCTGGAAGACGATGTAGATCAGTTGGTTGACGGCGGTGTGCGCGGCCAGCGCGGCGCTGCCGAAGGTGCCGATCAGCAGGGCGACCACGGAGAAGAAGCCCGCTTCGGAGCCGTAGGTGGCGGCGATCGGCACGCCCAGACCGGTCAGGCGGCGCAGGGTGGGCCGGCGGGCCTTCCAGATCCGGACGTCCAGCAGCGGGGCGAGCCGGGGGTCACGGCGGGCCGAGGCGTACAGGGCCACGCAGGTGAGGGCGTACACCAGCGTCGTGGCGAGGCCGATGCCCGGCAGGCCCAGCTCCGGCAGGATCCAGGTGCCGTGGATCAGGCCCCAGTTGAGTGCCACGTTGACGGCCACCGAGGCGATGGTGATCTGGAGCAGGGCCTGCGGGCGGCGCATGCCCACGGTGAACTGACGTATCGCCTGGAACCAGAGGCAGGGAATCAGTCCGGGAGCGAGCGCGAGCAGCAGCGGCCAGGCCGTGTCGACGACGTCCGGGTCCTGCCCGAGGTAGGCGACGGCCCGGCCGATCAGCAGGATGACGAGGGCGCCGACGACACCGGCCAGGGTGGCCAGCGCCAGTGCAGCACGGACCACGTCCCGGACCTCCTCCCGCGCCTCCTCGGAAAGCTCCTCGTCCTCCTCGGCGCGGGCGGAGGCGGCGGACACCTGGTTGCCGACGGCGGTGACAAGGCCGACGCCCATGGTGCGCAGCTGGTTGAAGATGACCATCGCCAGGCCGCCGCCGGCCAGCGCCTCGGCGCCCATCAGGCCCATCATCACCGTGTCGGTGGTGGTGAGGGCGACTTGGGCGAGCTGGGTCAGGGCGAGCGGTACGGCCAGGGTCGCCAGGGCGCGGCTGTCCTGGAGCAGTGTGGTGAGCGGTGTCGGCATCGGTGTCAGTTCTCGCGGAGTTTGGTCAGCAGCTCGTCGACCTCGCGTTCGATGTCGGGGGCGACGAGGTTTCGGGCGTTCATCCAGTCGTCGTTGAAGACGGTGTCCATGTACTTCTCGCCACCGTCGTTGATCAGCGCGACCATAGTCGTACCGGGCGCGAGCGAGGTCATCCGGGTCAGGGCCTCGTACACCACCCCGCCCGCGGAGCCGCCGATGAGCAGGCCGATACGGCGGGCCAGCACCCGCGCGGTGGCGAACGCCTCGATGTCGCCGACCTTGGCGCCCTCGTCCAGCAGGTCGTAGTCGACCATGGCGCCGATGGTGGCGCCCTCGGGGGTGCCCGTGCCGGACTGGTAGTAGTCGTGGGCGGGTGGCCCGAAGGCGATCGACCCCTTGGGCTCGACTCCGACGATCCGCACCCCCGGCACGGTCCTGCGCAGCTCGCCTCCGGTCCCGAAGAGCCCGCCGCCGGTTCCCACGGCGCCTATCAGGATGTCGATACGGCCGTCCAGGGCGGCGTCGAGTTCATGTGCCACGGGCCGGTAACCGTCGCCGTTGGCCGGGTTGTTGTGCTGCTCGGTGAAGTAGGCGTTGTCGCTCTCGGCCGCCAGCTTCTCGGCGAACTCCTCGCGGGCGGCCGTGGCCAGCTCCTCGTCGCCCTCCGAGGCGACGTAGATGAGTTCGGCGCCGAGCGCCTTCATGCCGCGCAGTTTGTCAGCGGCGGCATGGTGGTCGACGACCGCGGTGAAGGTGTAGCCGCGCTCGGCCGCGATCACGGCGAGACCGAGGCCGGTGTTGCCGGAGGTGGACTCGACGATCCGGCCGCCGGGGCGCAGCAGGCCGCGTTCCTCGGCGTCGAGGACCATCTGCCGGGCCATGCGGATCTTCGCGGTGCCGGTCGGGTTGAACTGCTCGAGTTTGAGCAGCAGTCGGCTTCCGGTGTCGGTGCGGCACAGCTCGAAGAGCGGGGTGTGACCTATGAGGTCGGAGACCCGGCCGACCACGTGGGGACGCGAGAGCGCCTTGTCCATCGGATGGCTCCTGTGTGCGAGGGGAGTTCGAGGGGAGGGGGTCAGGCGAGTGGATGGCGGTCGAGTCGCCAGCGGGTCGTGCCGCCGGCGGTGTCGAGGACGACCTTCGGGGGAAGCGGAAGCTCGTGGAAGGGGGACTCGTTGGAGTCCATCTGGTAGCCGGCGGTGTTGGGGTAGACCAGCAGGTCACCGGGGGACGGGCGGGTGGGGAACCGCACCTTGCGCCAGGTGATCATGTCGGACTCCAGGCAGCTGGCACCGCCGACGCAGGCGGCGTACGGCTCACCCGGAGATTCGTGGGCAGGCAACAGAGCCGGATCCGGCAGGTACTCGCTGTTGAACCACTGCTCGGACAGGCTGAGACTGCTGCCGTCCACGGTGACGATGCCGTAGCCGGAGCGGTCCTTGACGCCCTGGACGCGGAAGACCGTGCAGCCGGCCCGGTCCAGCAGCGCACGGCCGGGTTCGAGGAGCAGCGTCACGCCCGCCTCGCACAGTTGCCCGGCGAGACCGTCCGTGGCGAGGACCGCGCGCAGGGCGTCGGGGCCGGCCACCGGCGAGTGGTACGGGTAGAAGTCGGCCGCGTCGAAGGACTTGCCCGCGTGATAGTGCTCGGGCCGCTGGTCGCCCAGGAAGCGTTCCCAGTGCTCGGCGTCCGTGTAGTCGACGGCGAACCCGCCGCCGATACTGATCCGGTCGGCGCGCAGGCCCAGCGTCCTCGCCTTGAGGCACAGGTCGACAAGTTCGGCAGCCAGTTCCGCACGCATCGCCGGGTCATAGCCGGAGAGGTGGAAGGAGAAGCCCTCCATCACGATCCCGGCGTCCCGGCACCGCACGAGAGCCGTCTCCAACTCTCCGTCGTCCAGCCCGAATCGGCTGTGCGGCTGGGCAGGCGGAAGCCGCCGCAGCAGCACGCGAGCCGGGCGGCCGACAGACCGTGCCACCGCGTTGACCCGGTCCAGTTCGTCTAGGGCGTCCACGGCGATCAGGCAGCCCTGCAGGACGGCGACGCGCAGCAGGGCGTCCGCCTTGGCGGGCCCGGTGACCACGATGTGCTCGCCCCGTACGCCGTGCCCGAGCGCGTCCTGCAGCTCGCCGGCGCTGGCCACGTCGACGCCCGTCCCGGACAGTGCGCATCGCTCGATCCATGCGGCGGCCTTGTTCGCCTTCTTCGCGTAGTACACGCGCCCCTCGACGCCGAACTCGTCGAGGACCGCCGTGAAGGCGGCGGCGTTGGCGTCGAAACGGTCGGGCAGCAGCAGATGGAAGGGGCCGCCGATCGCGTACGACAGCTCGTGCGGAAGCGAGCCGGCCAGGATCGCGTCGAGCTGTGGATCCGGGTGGGCCGGCACGGGCGGGGCGGCCGTTGTGTCGGTCACTGCCACAGCGAAACCCGCGTTCCCAGCCCCTGCTCGATGGCGAGTTGGGCGAACCGGTGGCCGAGCGCGATGTCGGTGACGACCAGGCCGCTGTTGTACGCGAAGATCTGCTCGTCCCCCGCGCGCCGGCCCTCGGCTCGGCCCGCCAAAACCTCGGGGAACTCCGCGTCCACGGGAGGGAAGTTGCCGTCCACGTCGGCCATGTCGGTGCCGGTGACCTTCATCTGCGCCTCGCTGGTCGCGATGACCCGTTCCGCTTGGTGCAGGGTCGAGGGGGCGATCCCGTGGCCGACCAGGATCGACAGCGCGCCCGGCTTGAGGTCGGCGGCCTCGACGGCGGCGGGCGTGTGCTGTCCGGCGGTGGCGACCACCACGTCGGCGTCCGCCGCGGCGGCCCGTACGTCGTCCACCACCTCCACCTCCCGGTCGGGGAAGTAGTGGTGGAGCCGTTCGCGGACGGCGGCGAGACCGTCGGGGTGGGTGCCGTAGACCATGAGGCGGTCCAGGTCCGGCAGTGTGGTGAGCAGGAAGGGCAGCGCGAGACGGCCTTGCGTTCCGGTGCCGATGACGAGTGCGCCGCGGCTGTCGGGCGCGGCGCACTCGCGGGCCAGCAGTGCCGAGACGGCCGGGGTGCGCAGCGAGCCGATGCGGCCGCAGTCCATCATCGCCACCGGTAGTCCGGTGACGTCGTCGTACACGGTGAGGGTCGTGTAGTAGTGCTGCTCGTCGCGGGACTTGTCCAACCCGTGCTTGTACGACGTCTTGATCGCGACGACCTCGCGGACCCCGTCGCGGCCGAGCATGGCGTACGAGACGGAGTGGCCGTCGTCGGGCTTGACGGTGAGCTTGCGCGGGTTGGCCGACTTGCCGTCGGCCAGGGTGCGGTACGCCTGCTCGACGACGTCGACCACGTCTTTGAGTGCTATCTCGATGCCGGCGATGTCGCTGGTGCTGAGGATGCGCAGGGTCTTGTCGTCTGCGGATATGTCGTCCGGGGCGTTGTCCGTGCGTGCGGAAGTGCCGGTCACGGCTTTCCCTTCGGATTGAGGGGATACTGACGGGAGATCAGACGAGGGCCACGAGCGCGGCCTGCCCGTAGCCGTGTTCGTCCGCCTCGGCGAGGGGGCGGCTGCGGCGACCGGGGACGCGGACCGAGGCGCGCTTGAGCCAGCGGTCGGTGCCGTCGTAGCGGGCCTTGAACGGCACCCGGCCGTGCACGACGAGGTCGTTGTCGACGACCAGGACGTCGCCAGGATCGAGGGAGACGGCGACCGAGACGCGTTCCAGTTCGGCGGTCAGCCGGTCGTAGGCGGCGCGGTAGTCGGCGGGGGCCTCGTCGAGCGGGGTGTAGGCGGGGTCGTAGCGCAGCGTCGGGCCGTTCTCGGTCTGCCACAGGGCGGGGACCTTCGGCGGCTCCTCGCCCGTGAAGGACTGGGCTTCGGCGTAGGCGTCGTCGGGGAGGATCGGCAGCACCGGGCGGGACAGCAGGGCGACGTCCTCCGGGCTGAGGCGGACCTTGCGGATGCCGGCGGCAGTGGTGGCGACGGCGTCGTGGTTGCGCATGCAGGCGAGCAGCAGCAGATGGGCGCGGCCGGGGTGGAAGGCGTCCTCGGTGTGCGGGCTGAGCAGTACGGTGCTGCTCGCGCCGGTCTGCTCCACCTCGTGGCCGGGCGAGGGCACGATGTTGTGCACGAACCGGCCTTCCTGCTGGCCGTCCCAGGCGATCGGGTGGCCCATGGCCGTGGCGAGCAGCAGCAGGATCACGTCCCAGGCGGCGGCGCGGTCTCCGGCGGTGGCCCAACTGCCGGGCGTGGGGCCGATTGCGTCGTCTTCGACGGACAGGCCGCGCAGGACGTAGAGGCCGTCGTCGGTGTCGACCGGGCGACAGGCTTGAAGAATCGTTCCATCGAGGCGGGTGGCGGCGGTCGCCACCCGGCGGAGCAGCTCGGGCCGCGCGGCCGAACTGCCGAACTCGGCAAGGATCTTGTGGGCGATGTCGGTCAGCTCGTCGACGGCGTGCGGATCGAGCTGCCGTACGGGTGCGGCTCCCGTGGGCATGGCGCAGACATCCCTTTCGGGTGCGGGTGCGGGTGCGGGGTGCAGGCGGAGCTCGGAACGCCGACCTGTGCATTTCCTGTGGGTCGGCTGGGTGATCGCGCCGGAAACGTATCAGCCGCAGTTAGGTTAGGCAACCCTTACTGGATCGGCGTGCTTCTCTTGTGGACTGCCCGCCTCACGTGCGCCGATGCGCGCGCCTGTGCGCCGATTGACGCCCCGACGGATCAAGAGGAAGGGCCCATGTTTATCTTGCGCACAGGGATTTTCTTAGGGTAGGCACACCTAAGCAATCTGTCCCATGTGACTGGAACGAGGTCGTACGTGAACGTGAACAGGCGTCAAGTGCTGTGGGCCGGCGGCGGGATAGGTGCGGCCGTGCTGCTGGCCGCCTGCGGCGGCGGTGACGAGACCTCGGCCAAGTCACCGGCGAACGAGAAGCCCCGGCGCGGTGGCACCCTCCGGGTCGGTGCGCTGGGCCGGGCTTCGGCCATCACCCGTGACCCGCACGGCACCCAGGCCAACGAGAGCGACTACCTGGTCATCTCGCTGGTCCACGACACCCTCACCGTCCCCGGCACCAAGCCGAACACCGTTCCCCGCCTCGCCGCGAGCTGGCAGGCGTCCGACGACCTGAAGACCTGGCGCTTCACCCTCGCGAAGGGAGCGAAGTTCCACGACGGCACGCCGGTCACCGCCGAGGATGTCGTCTGGTCGCTGAAGCGACTGCGCGACACCCCTTCCGGCGCGTCCCGTCTGCCGGGCATCAAGCCGGAGAACATCAAGGCCGAGGGCGACGACACCGTGGTCCTGGTCTCCGACTACGCCAACGCCGAACTGCCGCAGCTGACGCGCCTGACGACGTTCGTGCTGAAGAAGGACACGGCGGACAAGGACCTCGGCAAGGCGCCGGGCACCGGCCCGTTCAAGCTGGACTGGTTCCGCTCCGGCAACGCCCGCCTGGTCCGCAACGAGGACTGGTACGGCGGGGAGGTGTACCTCGACGCCATCGAGGTGAAGATCTTCGAGAGCCCCCAGGCGATGGCCAACGCGCTGCTCGCCGGGCAGATCGACGTGGCCTCCAACGTCGGTGCGGTGGCGGCCCGTACGGCCGAGAAGCGCGAGGACATCCAGGTCGTGCGCCGCCCCAACGACATGGCGATGCCGATCGTCATGCGCACCACCGACGGACCGTTCGCGGACGCGAAGGTACGCGAGGCGCTGCGCCTGGCCGTCGACCGTGAGGCCATGGTCAAGCAGGTGCTGTCCGGCTACGGCACCGTCGCCAACGACATCCTCGGCACCGGCGACCCCGCCTTTGCCAAGGACATCCCGCAGCGGGGGCGCGACCTGGCCAAGGCCAAGCAGCTGCTGAAGGAAGCCGGCTTCGACACGTCGAAGACGTACAAGCTGCTGACCACCGAGGACATCGCGGGTCTCGCCGAGTCGGCGACGCTGTTCGCCTCCCAGGTCCGTGAGGCCGGGGTCAAGGTCGAGGTGGTCAAGCAGGAGTCGGCCACGTTCTGGGAGAAGACCTGGCTCAAGGGCGACCTGTACACCACCTACTGGGGCACCAACGACTCCGTGGTGTTCTTCGCGAGCAAGACCATGGTGTCCGACTCCGGGCAGAACGAGGCCGGTTGGAAGAACAAGGAGTTCGACGCCGCGTACAAGAAGGCGATGGCGACCAAGGACGCGGCGGCCCGCGTCAAGGTCCTCCACGAGCTGCAGCAGATCGAGTACGACGAGTCCGGTTACCTGCTGTGGGGCATGGCCGACGGCATCGACCTCGCGGGCGCGGCCGTGCGCAACCTGCCCACCCTGCCCGGCTATGGGCGCGTCCAGCTTGAGACTTCATGGCTGGCTCGCTGACCCAGGGTGAACCGGCCGCGGCCTTGGGGCCGCGGCCGGTTCCGGCTGTGATGCGTACGGCGCTGTACGCCGCCGGTGTGCTCGCCCGCCGGATGCTGCTGCTGGCCGTGCTGCTCGCCGCCGTCTTCGCCGCCGTCGAGCTGCTTCCGGGTGACGCGGCCAACGCCACCTCCGAGCGCGGGGAGAGCGCGGCGGATCTCGCCCAGCGACGCCATCTGCTGGGCCTGGACCGGCCGGTGGCGGAACGGTTCTGGGAGTGGATGACCGGACTGCCCACCGGCGACTTGGGCACCTCCGCCCGCGGGGAACCAGTCGCAGACCTGCTCTCCCGCCCGTTCCCCAACACGCTGCTGCTCGGCGGGCTCGCGCTGCTGGTGACCCTCGTCGCCTCGGTCGCGCTCGGCTGCTGGGCGGCGGCCAGGCCGGGCGGCCCACTGGACCGGGCCGTGTCGGCGAGCGCCACCGGCATCCTCGCGCTGCCCGAGTTCGTCGTCGCCGTCGCCCTCGTCCTGGTCTTCGCGCTGTGGACGGACTGGCTGCCCGCCGTCACTCTCACCGACGCCGACGGCGCCCCCGCCTCCTGGCAGATGCTCGTGCTACCCGTCCTCGCCCTGGCCATCCCGCAGATCGGCTGGAACACCCGCATCGTGCGGGCCGCCCTCGCCGACGAGGCCAAGGCCCCGCACATCGAGACCGCCGTCCTCGACGGACTGCCAAGGCACCGGATCCTCACCCACCACCTGCTGCCCGGCGCCCTGCCCACCATCGCGGCCGGCATCGCCACCTCCACCGGCATGCTGTTGGGCGGCGCCGTCGTGGTGGAGACCATCTTCAACTACCCCGGCATCGGCTCCGTCCTCGCCGGCGCGGTCGCCGACCGGGACAGCCCGGTCATCGCCGGGGTCGTCGCCGTCACCGGAGCCGTCATCACCGGCGTCCTGCTGCTCGCCGACCTCGTACGCTCCTGGGCCTCGGGAGGCCGGACATGACCACGACCGTCGTAAAACCGGATCCAGTCGTGCGCCAGGCCCGCCGCCGCGTCGCCCTGCGCGTGCTGCCCGCCCTGCTGCTCACCGCGCTCGCCCTGGCCGGTCCGTGGCTCGCCCCGCACGCCATCGACGCCCCGGTCGCCGCGCCGTACGCGGAACCCGGCGGCGACGCGCCGCTGGGCGGCGACCAGTTGGGCCGGGATGTACTCAGCCGCGTACTCGCCGGAGGGCGCGAACTCGTCGTCACGTCGCTGCTCGTCGCCGTCCTCGTCACGGCGCTGGCCGCCGTGCTCGGCGCGGTCAGTGCCCTGCGCCCCGCCGTCGGACGCATCGTCGAACGCACCGCCGACGTGCTGATGCTGCTGCCCGCCGTGCTCGGCATCCTCCTGGTCACCCTGTCCTGGCCGGACGGCGGACGGCTCGCCGTCGTCACCGCGTCCGTTGTCCTGGGCGTCCCGTACGCGGTGCGCCTGGTCGCCGGCGCGGCCGCGCCCGTGGCGGCCTCCGGATACGTGGAGGCAGCGGCCGTCGGCGGCGAACGCCTGTGGTACCTCGTGGTCCGGGAGGTGCTGCCCAACCTGCGGGCCACGCTGCTCGCGCTGTTCGGGCTGCGGTTCGTCGCCGCCGTCTACCTGGTCGCGACCGCCGGCTTCCTCCAGGTCGGCCCTCAACCTCCCGCCGCCGACTGGGCGTTGATGATCCGGGAGAATTCCGGTGGCATCGTCCTCAATCCGTGGGCCGTCCTCGGCCCCAGCATCGCCATCGGCCTGCTCGCCATGACCGTCAATCTGGCGGCCGCCGCCCTCGTCCCCGCAACCGGCCGGAAGGCGGTGCCCGCACTGTGAACCACATGCCCGACTGGTACTCCGACAGCCACGCGGCGGAGGGGGCGAACACGGTACGGATCTCGGGGCTCACCGTCACCGCTCCGAACGGCCGCATCCTGCTGGACGGGGCCGACCTGGAGCTGGCGCCCGGCCGCATCACCGCCGTCGTCGGCCCCTCCGGCTGCGGCAAGACCACACTGCTGCGAGCCGTGACGGGCACCCTGCCCCTGGGGACCGAGCGCACCGCAGGAAGCATCACTGTGCTCGGTCAGGACCCCCTGACCCTGCCCGCTCCCGCCCTGCGCACCCTGCGCCGGCACCGCCTCGCGTACGTCGGCCAGGACCCGGGCTCCGCCCTCAATCCGCGCATGAAGGTACGCCGCCTGCTCGCCGAAGTCGCCGTCGACGGGGGCCCCGAGGCAATCCGGGCGCAGCTCGCCGAAGTCCGGCTGCCCACCGACAGCGGTCTGCCGGACCGTCGCATCGGTGGGCTGTCGGGCGGCCAGCAGCGGCGAGTGGCGCTCGCCCGGGCCCTGGCCCGCCGCCCCGCCGTCCTCCTCCTCGACGAGCCCACGGCAGGACTCGACCCGGCGCTGCGCGACGAGATCGCCGACCTACTGCGCCACCTCGCCGAGAGCCACCGAATAGCGATCGGTCTGTCCTGCCACGACCCCGACCTGGTCACCCGGCTCGCCGACGACATCGTTGACCTGACTGGCTCACGCATGCGGGCGGCGGCCGGCCCAGCACCCGTCCCGGGCGATCCGGTGCCCACACCGCACAACGGCCCTTCCACGCTTACGGTGTCCGGCCTGCACGCCGCCCACCTCCACCGTGGCCGCCGCGTCCCCGTGCTGCACGGCATCGACCTCACCCTCGCCGCCGGAACCACCCTCGGCATCGTCGGAGCCTCCGGATCGGGCAAGACGACGCTGCTGCGTACCCTCGTCGGCCTGCACCGCCCCACCGCCGGCGCCGTCAGCCTGGACGGCACCTGTCTCGCCCCCAGCGCACACGGCCGCTCCCGCGAGCAGCGCCGCCGCCTCCAACTCGTGCCCCAGGATCCGCTGGGCACCCTCAACCCCAGCCGCGCCGTCGGGGCCACCCTGCGCCGCCCGCTCCTGCTGCACCGCCGGGCCGGTCGGGCCGAGGTCCCCGACCGCGTCCTGGAACTCCTGGACCAAGTCGGCCTGCCCGCCGCCTTCGTCGACCGCTACCCCCACGAACTGTCCGGCGGCCAGCGCCAACGCGTCGCCATAGCCCGCGCTCTGGCAACCGACCCCGATGTACTGATCTGCGACGAGGTCACCTCAGCCCTCGACGGGGACACCGCGCTCGCCGTGATGGACCTGCTCACCGAGCTCCGCGCCCGTCGCGGCCTGTCCCTGGTCCTGGTCAGCCACGACCTGCGCCTCGTCGCCGACCGGACGGACAACCTGGTCGTGATGTCCGAGGGGCATGTGGTCGAGTCGGGACCCACCGCACGGCTGTTCACTTCACCGTCCCACCCCGTCACCACCGCACTCGCCACGGGAATCCCGCTCAGTGGCTGAGGGAGCCACAGGAACTGATCGGATCCGCCCACCGGCGCAAGCGCTCTCAGCGGTGATCCTTAACAAGGCGATGAGCCTGGTCGTGGTCCTAGTCGCGCTGCCGCCCGCCTGGCAGCGGTCCCGGCCTCCGAGGTGGCCGCACACTGGGCTGTCGCGATCAACCTGCTGGCCGGGAGTCTGGCGGGCGCATGGGCAGGTGCGTCCTGGGGTGCGCATGCGCAGCTCCAGCCTCTACAAGGTGCTGGCGGCATTGATGGTGCTCATGGCCGCAGTGCTGCTGGCCACGCACACCACCACGCTGGGGACGCTCGCGCTGCCGCTCTGGGCTGAGGTGCCTTGCGAAGTCGTGGCCGGCTTCGGCATCGGGGTGGTCGCGGCGATCATGGGCGTGGCCGGGGGCGAGTTGCTGATCCCGACGATCGACACAACCGTGGTCAGAACCGTCAGACCCTCGCGCCGGCCCACGGACCGGACATCGCTCAGTGGACCCTCGGCTTGGTGCTGACGGGTTCTTACGTGATCGACGCGGTCGATCGGGCTCTCGGCGCTAGACGGGCTCGTTCTCGTCGCCCTCGGCGACGATTCGCACCAGTTCGATGCGGGAGCGGATCCCCAGGCGGGTGAAGACGCCGCGCAGGTGGTGGTCGATGGTGCGTGGGCTGAGGGCGAGGCGGGCGGCGATCTCGCGGTTGGTGGCGCCCTCGGCGGCCATACGGGCGACCAGGAGTTGCTGGGCCGTGAGGCGGGTCGTGGGGTACCTCGCCGCGTTGGGGCCCGGTGAGGCAGGTGCGCCGAGAGCGCGCAGCTCGGTGCGGGCCTGGGCCGCGCAGTGCGGGGCGCCGAAGGAGTCGAATGCCTCCAGGGCGCTGTGCAGACGGTCGCGGGCCTCCGTACGGCAGCGCAGTCGGCGCAGGGCGCCGCCGAACAGCAGCTCCGTGCGGGCGCGTTCGAAGTCGCGGGTGCCGTGGGAGTGCAGGTCGAGTGCCGCGCGGTAGTGGTCCACGGCTTCCGCGCCGGGGGCGAGCAGGGCGCGGCAGCGGGCGCTCAGGGCCAGGTCGTCGGGGCTGCGCACAGTGTCGGCCCAGCGGTCGTAGTCGGCGTGTGCCACTCGGGCGACCCTGGTGTCGCCGGTGCGGACTGCGGCCTCGACGTAGTGCGGGGTGGCCAGATGGCGGATGGCCCGGTGGCCGTGGCCGGGGCCGAATCCGGCGAGGGCCCGCAGCCGGGCCGCCGCGTCGGCGAAACGGCCGCTGCTCAGATCGAGGAAGGCGAGCGCCCACTGGGCGAGGGCGGCGGGCAGACCCAGGCCGTGGGCCAGGGCGTACGACCGTGCGGTCGTGGCGCGTTCGCGGCAGACGTCGGCGTCCGCGGTGAGCGCCGCGAACATGGCGAGGGCCGCTTGCAGATGGCAGGCGCCGTTGTCCTGCCCCGTGGCGTGGGCCTGCCACAGCGCGTCGCTCGCGGCTGCCTCGCCGGCCCGTGGACGTCCCGACCAGAAGTCGGCGTACGCGCGGAACTCCATCGCCTGCGGCACGGTCACCGGGGTGCCCCGCGCCCGGGCGGAGGCCGCGGCGCGGACGGTGGCCGTGGCCGCGCGGGTGTGATCGCCGAGGAGCAGGGCGGCGATGGCGGCGTGGATCAGGACGGTGGGATCACCACCCGGACCGCACCGCCCGGCGGCCGCCTTCAGCAGCTCGCGCGCGTCCTCGTACCGTCCGTCGAAGACGGCCACGAGCCCGCTCAGCGTGCCGGGCTGCGCGACACCCAGCCGATCGGCGACCCGGGCGGCCTCACGCAGGCGGCGGACGTCTCCCGTGTAGATGGCGGCTTCGGTGGCGCGGGCGAGGAGATGGGTGGCGACGTCGGGGGCGGCCGAGGCCGTCAGGGCGGCGGCAGGGGTGGTGACGGCGGTGACTGACGCGGCCTCTGACGACCACGCTCGAGTATCCGTATCCGTATCCGCTTCCTCCGTATCCGCGTCCGCTGCCGAGCAGCCAGGGTTCACGATCGCGGCACCGGCAGCTGCTCCCGCCCGCAGACCCCCCTTCGTGCCGCCGACCGTCGGGCGCGAACCCCCGCGCACCACCCCCGTCACCAGCGCGTCGAACGCCTCCGTGGCGTTCCCCGCCCGCAGGGCCAGCACCCCGCTCAACGCGTCGTCGGCCACGTCCGCCGCCAGCCTCCGCGCCCGATCCCCGTCGCCCGACCGCCAGGCGTACCCAGCCGCACGGATCACCAGGCGGGCCTGCCCGGACGGGTCGGGGCACAGCGCGGCGGCCCGTTCCGCCAGGACCCGTGCCACCGACAGCCGTCCCGCGCCGGCGGCCTTCCCCGCGGCGGCGCCGAGTTCCGCGGCCAGCCGTCCGCTGGGGCCGACCGCCCCGGCACCCCGGTGCCAGGAACGCCACGGTGTCTCGCCCTCGCCGCTCAGCACGCGGGCCAGCAGACGGTGGACGTCGCGGCGGTCGGCCGGTGAGCCCGTCTCGTAGGCCGCGATCCGCGTCCACGCGTCGCGGAACACGACCCCGCCCGCCCCGGCATGCGCGACCCCGGCCGCCTCGGCGGCGTCCAGGGACCGGGTGTCGAGGCGGGCGGCCATGACGGCGCGCAGGAAGGCGTCGGTCGGGACCGGGTACTGGTCGGCCGCGGCAAGGAGCAGAAGCAGGCGGGTGTCGTCCGGCAACTCCCGTGTCTCCGCCCGGCGTTCGCGCAGCAGGGCCGGGGCCAGCTCGGCCGGCTGGGTGGGCAGCGGGTCGGCGCCCGACGCTTGGCGGGCGGTGAGGCGCGGGACCAGTTCGGCGGCGGCGCGCGGATCGCCGTACACCGCACGCAGCACGCGTACGCGGACGCCTTCGGGAAGGGTGGAGGCCAGCTGTGACCACGCTTCCTGGCGCGGCGGTGGCGAAGTGCGGTCAAGAGGTGGGGGGTTCACCGGAGTCACCACACAAATGACGTTACTGGCGGGTTACTTGAATCGTAAAGACCGGCGACTTCGCCGATGCGGCGCGCGTAGACCCGGCTCGACACTCCTGACGACCCCACCCGTTTCAGGAGGCATCATGCAGCGCCCCACGCGTCGCATCGCCACGGCCGTCTCGGCGGTGGCGACCTCGCTCCTTCTGTCACTGTCCCTCTCCCCCACACCCGCGCACGCCGCGAGCCACGACCCGGTCGTCTTCGTACACGGCCTCAGCAGCTCGGCGAGCAGCTGGGACGACTGGGTCGGCTACTTCGAGGCCGACGGCTACAGCTCCTCCGAGCTGGACGCCTGGTCGTACGACTGGACCCAGTCGAACGCCACGACCGCCCAGCAGCTCGCGACCGAGATCAGAAACGTGCTCGCCCGGACCGGCGCCTCCAAGGTCGACGTGGTCGTCCACTCCATGGGAGCGCTCAACTCCCGCTACTACCTCAAGGACCTCGGCGGGACCTCGTACGTGGACGACTTCGTCTCGACGGCCGGCGTCAATCACGGCACCTCCACCGCCTCGTGGTGCGCGTGGCTGTACACCTCCTGCGCGGAGATGAACACCGGCAGCTCGTTCCTGACCGCCCTGAACTCCGGCGACGAGACCCCGGGCGGTGTGTCGTACGCCAGCTACTGGTCGAACTGCGACGACGCGCTCACGCCCGACACCACCGCCATCCTGAGCGGCGCGACGAACGTCGAGGTCGGCTGTGTCTCGCACACCGCCATGAACAACGATCACGGTGTGTACGAGCAGGTCCGGGACTTCATCGGCTGAGCCGGGCCGGAAAACGACAGGCACGCCGCAGCGGGGGTGCGCGGGCCTCCCGAGGGGGACAATCAGGGTGAGTCCTGTCCTGCCCGGGAGGTCCCCATGGCCCTGCGGTCCGCCGGCTCCGGCAAGGTGTCACGGGATGCCGTGCACCACCCGCTGTTCGCCCGTTTCTACGCCCGGATGAGCGTCAACGCCGAGACCAGGATGGGCATGGCCGGCATCCGCGACCGGATGCTGGCCGGGCTGTCCGGTCGGGTGATCGAGATCGGCGCCGGAAACGGCCTGAACTTCGCCCACTATCCGAGCGCGGTCTCCGAGGTCGTCGCCATCGAACCGGAGCGCCTGCTGCGGCAGTTGGCGGTGGAGTCCGCGCGGCGCGCCGAGGTGCCCGTGGACGTGGTGCCGGGCGCGGCGGAGGCGCTGCCGGTCAAGAGCGAGGCCTTCGACGCGGTGGTGCTGTCGCTGGTGATGTGCAGCGTGCGGGACGTGCCGCGGGCGCTCGCCGAGGTACGGCGGGTGCTGCGGCCCGGCGGTGTCGTGCGGTTCTTCGAGCACGGCCGGGGCGGCGGGCGCGGGATGCTCCTCACGCAGCGCGCGCTGGACCGCACGGTGTGGCCGCTGCTGAGCGGCGGCTGCCATGTCTCCCGGGACCCGCTCGGGTCGCTGCGTGGGGCAGGCTTCGAACTCGGCCCCGTCCGGCGGCTGATGATGCCGGAGAACGGTCCGGCGCTCCCCTCGTCGTACTGCGTGCTGGGTACGGCGTGGCGACCGCCGGTCGGCGATCAGCCACCGGCAGCGGTCGGCGATCAGCCGTCGGGACCGGTCGGCGAATAGTCACGGCACCGGTCGGCGAGTAATCACGCGCCGGTCAGCGAGCAGCCACCGGCACCGATCAGCGAGCAGCCACCGGCGCCGGTCGGCGATCAGCCGTCGGGACCGGTCGGCGCATAGTCACGGCACCAGTCGGCGAGTAATCACGCGCCGGTCAGCGAGCAGCCACCGGCACCGGTCACCAAGCAGCCACCGGCCCCCGGCCAGCAAGCACCCACCGGCGCCGGTCAGCGAGTGGTCACGCGCCGGTCAGCAAGCAGCCACGGCACCGGCCCGCCCTCACAGGCTCCACTGCCGCAGTTCCCGCGCGATGTCGGACACCGTGGCCTCGCCGCTCTTCACCAGCCGGGCCAGGTCGCGCACCTGCTCGGGCGACGTGACGACCTTCAGGCCGCTGGCGACGAGGTAGGCGTAGGCGACCGCGGAGGCGAACAGGGCGTTGGAGCGCTCCAACGCGGGGACGTGGAGGAGCAGTTGGAGCAGGGCGGCGGCTCGGGCCTGCGGGCTGTCGTAGACGGGGACGTCGAAGATCTCGGCTTCATGGCGTGCGACGGCGGCGACGAGGGCTCCCCAGTCGGTCACCTGGGGGTCCCCCGGCGTCCTCTTCTCGGCGAGCATCAGCAGCCAGGCGAGGTCGATGTTCAGATAGCTCAACGGATCAGCGGCGACCTTCGCGCGTGCCCTCACGGTCGGCGCCGAACTCCTCGACGAACACCGACTCGTACTGCTTCATGAAATCGGCGGCGGCCTCCACGAACGTATGGCCGACCTCTCCGGTGTCCTGCTTGACCAGTTCCTCGATGTAGCGGTTGACGCTCATCCCTCGGGCCAGGGCGCGCTCGCGGGCGGCGCGGGCCGTGCCCTCGTCCACTCTCACGTTCAGCTGGGTCTTCGCCATACTGTAAAGCTAGCGCGGGAGTGCTAGCACCGGCAAGGGCGCCGCCCCAGGAGCCGGTGCCACCCCAGGAGCTGAGGGTGCCCCTTACACCGATATCAGGGGCCCGACCTGGGGTGGAGACCGACCAGGACCTTGGGGGGATACAGCTGTGGGGTGGATCACATTACCCTCGGCGGGGACGAGAGTCGTTACGTCCGTGAGGAGGCGGTCTTGTCCACAGCAGCTGCCCAGCACGTCCCGGGGCCGGCCTCGGCCGACGGGATTGCCGCCCGCGCCCGAGGGCTGACCAAGGCGTACGGCTCGGGCGAGACGACGGTGCTGGCCCTCGACTCGGTGGACGTGGACATCGCGCGCGGCCGCTTCACGGCGGTCATGGGGCCGTCGGGCTCGGGGAAGTCCACGCTGATGCACTGCCTGGCCGGCCTCGACAATGTCTCGGCGGGACAGGTGTGGCTGGGCGACACCGAGATCACCGGGCTGAAGGAGCGCGAGCTGACCCGGCTGCGGCGGGACCGGATCGGGTTCATGTTCCAGTCGTTCAACCTCATCCCGACCCTGAACGCGGCCGAGAACATCACCCTGCCCATGGACATCGCCGGCAAGAAGCCGGACGAGAAGTGGCTGGACCAGGTCATCGACACGCTCGGGCTGCGGGACCGGCTCAAGCACCGGCCTTCGCAGCTCTCCGGCGGTCAGCAGCAGCGGGTCGCCTGCGCCCGCGCCCTCGTCTCCCGGCCGGAGCTGATCTTCGCCGACGAACCGACCGGCAACCTCGACTCACGGGCGGGCCTGGAGGTGCTCGGCTTCCTGCGCGAGGCCGTCGACGAGCTGCGGCAGACCGTCGTCATGGTCACCCACGACCCGGGCGCCGCCGCCCACTCCGATCTGGTGCTCTTCCTGGGCGACGGGCGGATCGTGGACGAGATGGAACGGCCGACCGCGGAGGCCGTCCTGGAACGGATGCGCCTCTTCGCCGGGGGAAACCCCCAGACCCCCGGCTTCGACGGAACCCGCGGCCAGTTCGACGACCAGGTCGCCGGGCCGTCCGAGGAGAGCTGACCCCGTGCTGAAGGCGACGCTGCGGAGCTTTCTCGCCCACAAGGGGCGGCTGCTGCTGTCCGCCCTGGCGGTGATCCTCTCCGTGGCGTTCGTCGCGGGCAGCCTGATCTTCTCGGACACCGTCGGCCGCACCTTCGACCGGCTCTTCGCGTCGACCGCCGCCGACGTCACCGTCACCCCCAAGGAGACCCTCGACGAGAGGATCCCCTCGGGACAGATCCTGACCCTCCCGGCCTCGCTCGCCGACCGCCTCGCCCGGGTCGACGGTGTCGAGGCGGCCCGCGCCGACGTGGACGTGGAGGGCATCACCGTCGCCGACGAGGACCGTGAGTCGGTGGGCCCGACCACGGGCGCCCCCACGATCGGCACCGCCTGGGACCCGACCGAGCGCAGCCCCGTGGAGCTCACCTCCGGCCACGCCCCGAAGGGCGACGGCCAGGTCATGATCGACGCGGACACCGCCGACGACAAGGACGTACGGATCGGTGACCGCCTCACGGTGATCGGGCAGCAGGGCTCGTTCCGGGTCGAGGTCGTCGGCATCGTCACCTTCACCACCACCAACCCCGGCGCCGCACTGGTCTTCTTCGACCCCCCGACCGCGCGGACGAAGCTGCTGGGTGACCCGAAGGGCGCCACCGGCATCTCCCTGGACGCCGCCGAGGGCGTCAGCGACCCGGTGCTCAAGCAGCGCGTGGCCGACGCGCTCGGCGGCGACAGCGGCACCTACGAGCTGCGCACCGCGAACGAGCAGGCCGAGTCGGACGTCGAGCAGCTGGGCGGATTCCTCGACATCATCAAGTACGTGATGCTCGGTTTCGCCGGGGTCGCGGTCCTCGTCGGCGTGTTCCTGATCGTCAACACCTTCTCCATGCTGATCGCGCAGCGCACCCGCGAGCTGGGCCTGCTGCGGGCGCTCGGCGCCGACCGGCGCCAGGTGCGGCGCTCGGTGCTCACCGAGGCGCTGCTGCTCGGCCTGGTCGGCTCGACGGCGGGCCTCGCGGCCGGGATCGGGCTGGCCGTCGGACTCATCGAGCTGATGGGTCTGCTGGGCATGAACATCAGGACGACCGAGATGGTCATCGGCTGGGGGACGCCGGTGACCGCGTACGTCGTCGGCCTGGGTGTCACCTTCGTCGCGGCGTACCTCCCCGCCCGGCGGGCCGCGGGCGTCTCGCCGATGGCGGCCCTCGCGGACGCGGAGATCGCCGACATCGGGCGCCCGCTGCGGCTGCGCGCTGTGGTGGGCTCGCTGGTCGGGGCAGCCGGTGCGGCGGCGCTCGGGGGCTGCGCGGCGGCGTCGAAGACCTCGTCGGCGGCGTCCCTGCTGGGTCTCGGCGTGCTGCTGACGCTCATCGCGACCGTGATCGCGGGGCCGCTGCTGGTACGCCCCGTGATCCGGGTGCTCGGCGGTACCTTCCCGGCGCTGTTCGGCTCGATCGGCCGGATGAGCCAGCGCAACGCCCTGCGCAATCCGCGCCGCACGGGAGCCACCGCGGCCGCCCTGATGGTGGGCCTCGCGCTGGTCGGCGGGATGTCGGTGGCCAGCGCCTCGATGACCAAGTCGTTCGACCAGCAGATCGACAAGACGCTGGGCGCCGACTTCGTGGTGCAGAACGGCAACTTCGTCCCCTTCCCACGGGAGATCACCGAGCGGATCCGCGACACCGAGGGCGTGGGGCTCGTCGTACGCTCGCAGTTCACGACGATCGCGGTACGGCTCCCGGACGGCGACCGGGTGAAGACGACCGCGGCGGGTTACGAACCCGAGCTCGACAAGGCCGCCAACATCACCTACGCCCAGGGCGACAGCGCGGCCGCGCTCGCGGACGGCCGCCTCGCCATGGACAAGGACTTCGCCGAGGACCACGGGGTACGGGTCGGCAGCACCGTCCCCGTCGAGTTCCAGGGCGGCCGGCGGGCCGAGCTGACGGTGGGCGCCCTCACCGACCAGGAGTCCGCCGACGGGTTCGGCGCCCAGGGCGGCATCTACTTCGGCCTCGCCACGCTGGAGAAGTACGCGCCGGGCGGGCAGGACGCTGCCGTGTACGTCAACGCTGCCTCCGGCACCGACGCGGACGACCTGCGGGCCGGCCTGGAGAAGACGCTCGACCCGTATCCGCAGGTGCAGGTCCGCGACATCGCCGACTACAAGGACCTGGTGCACGACCAGATCGCCGTACTGCTCTATCTCGTGTACGCCCTGCTCGGGCTCGCGATCATCATCGCGGTGCTCGGCGTGGTCAACACCCTCGCGCTGTCGGTCGTGGAGCGCACCCGGGAGATCGGGCTGCTGCGGGCCATCGGGCTGGCCCGGCGGCAGCTGCGCCGGATGATCCGGCTGGAGTCGGTGGTGATCGCCGTGTTCGGGGCGGTCCTGGGCCTCGCGCTGGGGCTGGTGTGGGGCGTGTGCACCCAGCAGGTGCTGGCGCTGCAGGGCATGACGGCGCTGGCGATCCCCTGGGGCACGATCGTCGCGGTGGTGATCGGCTCGGCGGTCGTGGGTGTCGTGGCGGCGCTGCTGCCGGCGTTGCGTGCATCGCGCATGAATGTGCTGGCGGCCATCGCGCACGAGTGATGGAATCGCGGCGAGTACTCAAGTCCCCTGAAGGTGAGGAGAGTTCGTGTCGCATCCGGTGAGCCCGCGGCCGTTCCGCTTCGGCGTCAATCTGATGGTCCCCGCCCCCGCCGACGAGTGGCGGGCCAAGTGCCGCCGGGCCGAGGAGCTCGGCTACGACGTGATCCTGGTCCCCGACCATCTGGGCATGCCCGCGCCGTTCCCGGCCCTGGTCGCGGCGGCCGAGGCCACCGAGCGGCCGCGACTGGGCACGTTCGTGCTCAACGCGGGCTTCTGGAATCCCGCGCTGCTCGCCCGGGAGGTGGCGACCACCGACGCCCTGACGGACGGGCGGCTGGAACTCGGGCTCGGCACCGGCTACGTCAAGGCGGAGCACGACACCGCGGGTCTGCCGTGGGTCTCCGCCGGTGAACGGGTGGACCATCTGCGGCGCACGATCGAGGAACTGTACCGGTCACTCGGTTCCGAGGCGCATCAACCGCAGCCGGTGCAGAAGCCAAGGGTGCCGCTGCTCGTCGGCGGCAACGGCGACCGCGTGCTGCGCCTGACCGCCGAGCACGCCGAGATCGCGGCCTTCACCGGCGCGCGTTCGGTGCGGGGAAGCTCGTCGGGGGCGCTGGAGGTGATGCTCGCCGCGGAGCTGGAGGAGCGGGTCGCGCTGTACCGCGAGCTGGCGGCGGGCCGGGAGGAGCCGGCGGAGCTGAACCTGCTCATCCAGTTCGTGATCGACACCGACGACCGCGAGGCCGCCGCGCAGCCCCTGATGGAACGGGTCCCGCGCCTCACCACGGAGCAGATCCTGGAGCTGCCCATCGGTCTGGTCGGCACCGTGGAGGAGATGACCGCTCAGGTGCTGGCGCAGCGCGAGCGGTACGGGTTCTCCTATCTCACCGTCCTCGAACCGAGCATGGAGGCCTTCGCCCCGGTGCTGGCGCGGCTGCGCGGCAAGTAGGCGTCCGGTAGGGCTCGGCGGTTACCGCACCGCGACGGCGAGGGCCGACCCCGCTGGGAGGCCGGCCCCGCCATTGAGCGCCCCGACGGATTCGCCGTCCGGGTGTGTGACTACGGCCGCCGTGCTAGCAGCCCATCGACTTCACCTGGTCGGCCAGGGAGTCCAGCAGCTTGCGCTCACCGGCCTTGGTGTACTCCTTGTTGTCGAACGCCAGGAACGAGTTCCTGCCGAACTCGATGGAGCGGTTCTTCACCTCGAGCAAGAGGCTGAACCTGGACGGAACAACCCCGTTGTCGTTCTTCTTGTAGTAGGCGCCGACCCCGAGGTTGACGATCTTGTAGTTCGCGTTGCACCGCAGCGTCTTGCTCTCCACGGCCTTCAGGATCCTGTCGGCCGACTTGGTGACCGGGACGACATTGGCGCGGTGCGCCGCACCTCTGACGCCGGCCGGAATCATCCGCGCACCAACGTGCCCGGGACCGCCCCAGTCACCCACGATGGTCTCGCACAGGCCGGGCTTCGGGTCCCGATCCACAGCCCCGACCCGGATGGCGGCGCTGGCGGGCCTGCCCAGCTTGTCCGTCTTGTAGGTCTGCCAGGAGGGGCCCGCAGGGTCCGTCCGATAAGTGTGCTTCTTCTGGAGGTACTTGGCGCAGGGGATCTCCGCCGCCGCCGAAGTCCCGGTGTCGGCGTTGGCCAGCGAGCCGACGCCCGCCGTCACGGCGAGAGAGGCAGTGGCGGCCATTACCGCCAGGACACGCCCCGTGAGCTGACGATCGCGCATTTCGCGTCCTTCCTGAGAAGAGAAGAGAGGAGAATGAAAAGAGGGGGAATCTCGTTGAAGGGGGAATCTCGTTACCGCGCAGCGCGGTAGGCGGCACCCACGCGGTTGGCCCTCGCGCCGTCGTAGAGGCCGGTGCCATGGCCGCGCTGCGTGGAGAGCGTGAACCACGCATACCGCTTGACGTACGGCAGGTTCTCCAACATTGCGGTCGACTTCTTCACAAAGGCGGCCTGCCGTGCCTTGGTCGGATACTGCGGTGTGCCGGTGGAGAAGTCGATCAGCGCGTACTCCGTGAGCCAGATGGGCTTCTTGTAGCGCTGGTACACGGCACGGAGGTAGTTCTTCAAGTGACCGGTGGCGGCTTGGGCGTTGAAGTCGGAGCCGTACCAATGCAGGGGAATGAAGTCGACCCGGTAGCCGCGGGCGGCGGCGCCTTTCATGAAGCGGTCGAGCCAGCCGCCGGCCAGGTCACCGCCGGTGGCCACCGCGGGTGCTCCGAGGCGCATTCCGGTCGACTGCAGCCGGGGCCACAGGTCGAGCGCCTCCTTCACGGACATCTTCGCCTGGTCCGCCCGGTCGGGTTCGTTGAATCCGAGCAGGTTCTTGCCTTGTGCCTTGGCCCGTTTGAGATGGGCGTCGGTCACGAAGTCGCGGCCCCAGATCATGGGCACGAACTCGACGCCCTGCGGGGGCTTGATCTTCTGCTTGTCCGAGGTCCAGGTGTAGAACCAGCCGACCTTCGCGTCGGCCATCGCCCCGGTGACCCCGTTGAATTTCCAGGCGCTGATGCCCTTCTTCTTCGCCGCGGCGGTGGATGCGCTCGCGTCGGCCTGGTTGCTCCCGGTGGAGGCGAGCATGGTCAGGACGGCCAGCAGCACCACGAGTAAGCGCAGCTTCCGCATGGCTTCCACGCTCCCGTGTCAGAACTCGGCGCCGATCGTGCTGCCGTTGGAGCCGTCGTGGCCGACGAAGTTGTGCCTGGCCATGTCGGCGGAGTGCCGCTGGGCGGCCTTGGCGAGGTGCCTGGATATGCGCATTCTTTCCGTTCCCATCCGGTCGGAGTTTCGACTCATTTGAGCCTTCCATTCCAGATGGAATGCGGTCAATTTAATCCGGTTCTGCTGGCCTTTAATTCGCTTCCGACGGAATGCGAAGGAGTCCTGCCGGGCTGCCGCAGGAGTGACGCGGCCCCGAGGGCGGCGGCGTGGTCGCCCAACTCCGCGGGACGGACGAGCAGTGACGGCCGCGAGCCACACCGCACGACGTTCGCCAGCAGTTCACGCCGCACCGACTCCATCAGGTTCGGGCCGACGGTGACGAGTTCACCGCCCACGACGACGATGCCGGGTTCGAGCGCGTTGACCAGACCGGCCAGCACCCTTCCCACGTGGGTGCCGGCCCGGCGTAGCACCGCGTGGGCGGCCGGATCTCCGGAACCCAACGCGGCCATCAAGTCCGGTAAGTCCGCCCCGGGTCGGTACGCGTTCAGCATGGCCGTGGTCGAGGCGACGGTCTGCAGACAGCCCTGGCCACCGCAGGGGCATGGCGCGCCTCCGGGCTCCGCGGTGATGTGCCCGAACTCCCCCGACCGGCCGTGTGCGCCACGGTGCAGCGCGCCACCGCTCACCAGCGCCCCACCGACAGGATCCGAGAGTTCCAGGTAGAGCACGTCTCGCTGTCCCTGGGCCGCGCCCCAGACCGTCTCGGCGAGGGCCGCGAGCCGTGCGGCGTTGTCGAGCCGCACCCGGGTGCCGAAGCTGCGGCCCATCATCACGGCCAGGGTCCGCTGGTCGAGCGCGTCGGGCGAGTCTGCTGCCGGGCCCGTCACCGCGACTCCCACACCGTTCAGCGCGTCGAGTCGCAGTCGTCCACCGGTCAGGGTGCCGGCCAGCCTACGCGCGACGGCGATACGGTCCGGCCACTGGGCCGTCGGGGAATGCGCTTCACTCGCCGTACTGATGGCGTCGCGCCCCAAGCCGTGGCGCTCCAGGCCGTGGTGGTCCAGGCGGTGGCGCTCCAGGCCGTGGCGCTCCAGGCCGTCGCGGTCCCCGGCCACGGCGACCACGCGAACGGCCCGCCGCCCGAAGTCGATCCCGAGGACCCGGCCGGCCTCCGGGTTCAGAACCAGCTTCTCCGCCGGGCGCCCCCGCCTGCGCGGAGTGCTGTCCGGCACCGCGGCGATCACCTGGCCACTGTCCACGAGCCTGCTGACGACCTCGTACAGCGTGGTGCGCGACAGTCCTGACAGCTCCCCCAGCTCGCTCCGCGTCAGCGGGCCGAACTGGCGCAGCAGGCGCAGCATCTGGTCCCCGTGCTGTCCCCGTACCCATGTGGTGTTGTGTGTAGCGTTCGGCACTTCTGTCCCCCTTCCTTGCGGCAGACCCGGCCTGCCGCAACGAGGAAAGTAGGGACCGTTCTTGTGGAATCTTTGTGATCGGGAGCGTTCAGGCCGCGCCGTTGTCCACGCGCAGCACGAATCCGACCCCGCGCACGGTGTGCAGGATGCGGGGACGCCCGTCTGCCTCCGTCTTGCGCCTCAGATAGCTGACGAACGTGTCCACGGCGTCCGTACGGACGCGGGCGTCGTAGCCCCAGACGTGTTCGAGCAGCTGATCGCGGGTCAGGACCAGGCCCGCGTTGCGGGCCAGCATCTCCAGGAGGTGGAACTCGCGGGGCGTCAGGTGCAGAAGCTGTCCGTCCAGCCATGCCTGTCGGGCGGACGGTTCCACGACCAGGCCGCCGACCCGGACCCGGTCCGTCGCGGTGGGAGGGCGGCGCCGCAGGAGGGCGTGCAAGCGCAGCGTCAGTTCCTGGAGCGCGAAGGGCTTGACCAGGTAGTCGTCGCCGCCGGCCTGCAACCCGGCGATTCTGTCGGCCACTTCGTCCAGTCCGGAGAGCATGAGCACGGGCACGTCGTCCCCGTTCTCGCGCAGTGTCCGGCACACGTCGATGCCGCTCAGGCCGGGCATGCAGACGTCGAGGACCAAGATGTCCGGACGGAGTCTGTTCATCGACTCCATCGCGGAACGGCCGTCACCGGCCAGCGTCACCTCGAAGCCGCCCAGCCGGAGTCCGCGTTCCAGCGAACGCCGCGTGCTCACGTCGTCGTCGGCCACGAGAACTCGTCCGGCCCTGCCGGCCATGCGTCGCTCCTCTCACCTCGCCACTCATCAGCTCACGGACCGGCGGGACGCCGTATCGCCGCGGCTGTCGTAGGCCGCCCGCGCCTCCATGACGTCCCTCATATGACTGATCGACCAGCTCGCGTGCACGTCCCGCAGGCGCGGTAAGCGTATCCAGGGGAGGGAACTCTCCGGAGCGACGGGCACTCTACGCCGGAGAGTGCCCGGCGGCGCGCGACTCGGGCCGCATCGCGCGGTACTGCGACGGTGTGCAGCCCATGACTCGGCGGAAGCTCCGGGAGAAGTGCTCGGAGCCCGAGAAGCCGCAGCGCTGGCCTATGGCCGCGACGGTCTCGGTGCCGTTCTCCAGGTGCGTTCGCGCCGACGCGATCCTCAACTCGGTGAGATACCGATAGGGCGTGGCGCCCGTGGCGTTCTTGAAGCAGCGCAGGAAGTGGAAGCGGCTGAAGAAGACCAGGGCGGCGAGATCGTCCAGGGTGATGGGCCGCGCGAAGTTGGCTCTCATGTACGAGGTGATGGTCTCCAGTTGCTGCTGGGTGAGACCGCCCGCCGGCTCCTTCGGGGCGACGGCGCGCGACCGCGGAATACGGAGGTGGGCGAGGATGAAACGCGCCGCCGAGTCCGCGTACAGGTCGTCGGCACCGAGTTCACTGGCGGCCACCACCGCCTTCACCATTTCGGCGAGCACAGGGTCGGACGTGACTGCCGGACAAGGGTGCGAGAATTGGCGCTCTCCCATCCGGTCCCCCATCCGCTCCGCCATTCGGTCCCCCATCCGGAATTCCTCCCCGACGAGCCGGCGCACCATGGCCTCGGGAATGGCGAGGGACGCGATCACGGCGGGCCTGTTCCCTCTCGGGGACACGACCAGCGGCCGGTTCGGTTCCGCGGGGGTGACGCAGACGTCCTCCGGCAGCAGGATCGTCTCCCGTGTGTCCCCTCGGCCCCCGTGGACGGCGAGGATGCCGCTCACGTGCACACTCAGCCCGATTCCCGTCGACGGCGGCACCGGAAGCGTGTGCACGCCCTTGCCCAGCGTCCGCTTCCACACGTGCAGCGCACGCCACATCGTGTGAGCCACCGCAGTGGTTCCGTTCAACGTCGGCGTTCCTCTCTCTTCCTCGGGTCCGACAGCTCTCTCCGGAACCATGACAAGGAGGAGGTGCCGTTCTCAAGGAATCCCTGCGGGAATAATCGACGCCGGGCGGGATTAATTCAGCACAGGAATTCGAGCCGGCAGGAATCAGCCGCGGCCGGGATTAATTCCGGATGCCTCCGCCGGGCCGCTCAGCCAGTCGCGGCGCAGCAACGGCAGTGTGTGCTCGAACTCCCGCACGCCGGTCAGCGGCAGCCGTACCTCGCAGCGAGTGCCGCGCTGCCCGTCCGGGCGGTCCGACATCGAGACCTGCCCCTGATGCAGGGTGACCTGCTGGGCGACGAGGGTGAGGCCAAGCCCGGAGCCGGGGCTGTCCGGACCGTGCCAGAACCGCTCGAAGATCTTCTCCCGGCGTTCGGGCGGGACGCCGGGACCGTCGTCGTCCACGGTGAGTACGGCGATCCGCTCGTCCGGCCGGTCGGACTGCCGCAGGGTCACCGCGATGGTGGCGGCACGCTCGCCGACCTTGCCGTGCACCCGGGCGTTGGTCAGCAGGTTGTCCACCGCCGAGCGCAGCCCTTCCGCCCAGCCGTGCACGATCAGTCCCGACGCCGCCCGCACGGACACCTCGGTGGCGGGGTGGGCGCGGCGCAGTCCGGCGACGCAGGAGTGCACCAACTCCCCCAGGTCCAGCGGCGCGAACGCCTCCGCCTCGACCAGATCGCCCTGCGCCAGAGTCCGCAGCATCGCGAGCAGGCCGACCAGCCTCTCCTGCTCTGCCACCAACTCGGCCAGGACCTGCGCCCGTTCCGCCGGGTCGAGCTCGAACGGGCCTGCCAGGACATCCAGGTTGGCGCGGATGCTCGTCAGTGGCGAACGCAGCTCGTGGGAGGCCGCCGCCGCGAAGGACCGCGCCGTGGCCAACGCCTCCCCGGTACGTGCCACCTGCTCGTCGTAGCGGTTGAGCACTGTCTGCAGGGTGAGCGCGAGGTCGTCGACCTCGGCGACGCGTGTGGGACGGTGCTCCAGCCGGGCGGAGCTGGTGCGCGGGTCGAGTCCGCTGGTACGCCGTTGCAGCCGGCGCAGCGGCAGTACCGCCCGGTTGGCGATGGCCCAGGCCGCCGCTCCCGCCAGCGGCAGGGCCAGCGCGGCCCCGACGTAGACACGTCGGCGCACCAGCGTCAGCTCCTCCTCGACGGTGTCCGGTGAGAACAGCCACAGGTTGGGCCGGTCCCGCGTCCGGTCGATGGCGACGGGCAGCGACAGGACCAGCCAGTCCCGGCCTTCGACCGTCACCTGCAGCGGTTTCGGGGCGCTGTACGGCAGCTGCTCGGGCGGGAGTTGGGGACCGGCTCGCAGCGTGCCCGTGGGTCCGGTGACCCATACGCCCATGCCGCTGGTGGACTTGATGAGCCGATGCCGGCGGACCTCCTCGAGGACCGGCTGGTCGGTCCCGGCCGCGTCCAGGTAGTTCTTGGTGTTCTTGGCCACGACAGTGGCACGGGCCTGCAGTTGGGCGTCCTGCTGCTGGCGGAGGTCATCGGTTATCAGGCTCAGCAGCAGCCATCCGCAGGCCACGATCAGCACGGGTACGCCGCCGCCGACGGTGAAGGCGAGCCGGGTGGAGAGCCTCACCGGCCGCCACCGGTCGTCCGCTCACCGGCATCCGTACGCAGGACGAATCCTCCGTCGACCATCAGCACTCGTCACCCGCACTCCGCCGACCCCGGGCCGTCCAGTGCATGCGGACGGCCCCCGCCAACACTACGCGGCGGGGGCGTCTGGAGGGAAAAGGATCTACGGGTTCCCGGCGCTCCAACAGCCGTCGCCACGGCAGTTCTTGAGCCGCGTCAGCGCGTCGTGCAAGTTGTCCAGTCGGGCCCCGCTGAGCTGCCCCACGGTGTTGTGCAGCTGGTAGGGGTCGGTGCGGAGGTCGTAGTACTCCTTCGCCCCGCTGCCGTACTCGACGTAGGTGTAGGAGTTGGTGCGCAGGGCGTGGTAGTTCGGCGGACTGATGCTTTCCCCGCCGTTGTTGTCGGGGTCGCCCGGCGACTTGTCGGCGTGGCGGTGCTCGATCAGGTTGGTCGTGCGCCAGTTGGCGTCGGAGCCGCCGTCCAGGAGCGGAAGCATGCTGTGCCCGTCCACCCGGGACGACACCGGGGCGCCGCCGATCCGCTGGAAGGTGGGCGCGAGGTCGATGTTCGACACCTGGGCGTCGCTCGTCCTGCCGGCCGCGACACCGGGTCCGGCGATCACCAGAGGTACCCGGACGTCGGTGTCGAATGCGGTCTGCTTGCCCGCCTTGAGGCGGTACTCGCCCAGGTGGAAGCCGTTGTCGGAGCCGAAGACGATGTAGGTGTCGTCGGCGACGCCGGCCCTGGTCAGGGCGCCCCGCAGCTTCCCGATCATCTCGTCGACCGACTGGAGCGCCTGGGCGCGCTTGCGGAACTTCCGGTCGATCGTGTTCTTCTCGCGCTGGGTCAGCCGGTCCTGCCGGTCCAGCCACGGCGGGGCGTTGGTCGGCAGTTTGTCGAACGCGGGGCTGCGCGGGGCCTCAAGGCCGGGGAAGGCGTTCTCGTGGCGGGGCGCCGGCGTGGAGGGGCCGTGCGGCGTGAAGAGCGCGATCTCCAGCATGAACGGCTTGTTCGCCGCCGCGGACTTCCTGACGAACGCCGTGCCCTTCTTGCTCAGCACGTCGGTCAGATAGTCCTTGGGCCTGTCGCCGTGCGACTCGATCTGGTGGTTGTGGGCGAGCTTGTAGTCGTAGCCCTCGTAGCCGCCGCCGACGACGTCCCACTGGTTCCAGCCCGGCGGTACGTACGGCTTCTGGCCCGCGACGGTGTCGCTGGGGCTGTAGCCGTTCAGGTACTTGCCCATCATGGCGGTGCGGTAGCCCTTGGCCTGAAGGGCCGTGGCGAAGGTGTCCCGCTCCTCCCCGCCGCGGTGGAAGGCGCCGAACCCGCCGTTCGGCCCCTCGTTGCTGAGGACTCCGGTGTTGTGCGGGTACCGGCCGGTGAAGATGGACGCCCGGGACGGACAGCAGAGCGAGTTGCTGACCACGAAGTCGCTGAACGTCATGCCCTGCGACTGGAGTTTCCGGACCTCCGGCATGTACGGCAGGAGGTTCGAGGACATGTCGTCGGTGAGGACGTAGACAATGTTCGGCTTGTCCGCCGCGGCCGCGACCGGCTGGGTGGTGACGGCGGGACTGTTCGTTGCCCCGGCCATTCCACTGGGGGCCGCCAGAGCCAGTGCCGCTCCGCCGACTATCAGGGTCAGTAATTGACGAATACGGATCATATCGAATCCATAACTGCTGGGGGATTTATGAACACCAGGCGGGGATCAGGCCGCATCAGGCCCTGCTCGCGGCCGTGTAGAGCTTGCGGGCGCGGTCGCCGAGACGCGGGTGGTACTCACTGGCGTCCGTGCCGACGGCGATGTTGCCGACCAGCACACCGACACCCTTGTCGGCCTTGAACTCGGCGAGGAAGGCACCGCCGCTGGATCCGCCGGTCTGCACGCAGTCGATGCCCCACATCGTGGAGTCGGGGCGACCGAGGTCGCGGTGTTCCTTGCCCTGGCAGTGGTTCAGCCGCTCGCCGTTGCCCTCGGCGCGCGAACCGCCGTAGCCGAAGGAATGGACGTAACGCCCGTTCGGGGCATTGAACTTGATGCCCTGCGCGCCACCCACGATCTTGGCCAGCGGGCGGCCGTCGCGCTCCCGCAGGGTGGCGAACGCGACATCCCAGTTGGCGTTGCCCTGGCTGGACACGTACGACTTCAGGTGGAAGAGCTTCTTCGCCGTGAAGGTGCCGTGCGGGCGCTTGCCCTTGTGGTAGCCCGGGATGAAGATCCACTTGCGGAAGACCTCGCCGGTTCGGGCGTCCACCACACAGTGCCCGGCGGTGAGGACGACCGACTTGTTCTTGCTGTTGGCGACGGTGGCCGAGCAGGCGAACACGCCGCCGGCGGCGTTCTCGAAGAACACCTTGCCCGCGGTCCTGCTGATCAGCCCGCCCCGCTTCCAGGGCTTCGGCTTGGAAGCGAGCGTGGACACCGGCGTCTCGTCGGCGGCGGACGCGGTGGTCTCCGCATCCGGGAAGACCACGGGCGGGACGGACAGTTGCGGCCCGCCGTCATCGACGACGGAAGACGTGGCGGCCGGCGCCTCCGAGTCGACGGCGGGCGCGGCCATCTCCTTGGCGGCGCTCAGCCGGGCGTCGGTCCAGAACTCCAGGGCGGTGTCCTGCTCCTGGTCGGAGAAGGCGGTGGCGCGGGTCTCGCTGTCGGCGGGTGCGGGCCCCGCCTGCGCCGGCCCGACGGTGGCGCCCAGTGCGGCAAGGCTGAGGACGCTGACCAGCATCGCGGTACGTCTCATGGATTCGGCTCCGAAGAAGGTTGGGGGGTGCTACGGCATGGGCGTCGCATTGGGGTGCCGGACGCCCGGGAGTTCACGGGCGTCCGGAACCGGCTCACCGGCTCAGCGGGTCAGCGGGTCAGCGGGTCAGCAGCTGAGGTGCTTGCCCGGCTTGACGTCGACGATCTTGGTGAACTTCTTGTACGTGTTCACCCGGCTCTGCACCTGGGCCGGGTTGCCGCCGTTGCACTCGATGGCGCCGTTGATGCTGCGGATCGTCTGGCCGAAGCCCTTGCCCTTGACCATGGCGCTGTGCGGGGTCATGGTGCCCGCGCCGGACTGGGTCATCCAGAACCACAGTCCCGTCTTCCATGCCACGACGGGGTTCTTCTGCACCAGCCCCGGCTTGTGGAGCAGGTCGATGCCGAGCGCGTCACCGGCGGCCTTGTAGTTGAAGTTCCAGCTGAGCTGGATCGGCCCGCGCCCGTGGTACGCGGCTTGTCCGGCCGGGCAGCCGTACGGCTGCGTGGTGTCGCAGTACGACGGCCAGTTGGCTTCGTTCTGCTCGACGATGTAGCGCCCGCCACCGGTCTCGTGGTGGACGTTGGCGAGGAAGGCGGCCGCCTCACGCTTCTTGGTCGCGGCATTGCCCTTGTCCGCGAAGGCCGGGTACTTCTTCATCGCCTTGACCAGGGCTTCGTAGTTGTAGAAGGGCTTGTGGTTGGGGAACATCCTGTTGTACTCCGCCTTGCTGACGACGAAGTCGCCCTGGGCGGCGGGCGCGGCAAGTTCGGCAGGCGCGGCGGAAGCGGTCGCCGCGGTGAGGCCGGCCCCGGTCGTCGCCAGCAGCACGGCGGTCAGAAGGGCGTGAGCGGTACGCATCTTGGGCATGGTGGAAACTCCTCGATTGAATGGGTTGGTCACCGAGTGAATGAATCGGCGGGTCGGCGGACGAAGGAACGGGGTGGTCAACGGACGAACTTCCAGCTGACCTTGTGAATGACGCCCTTGGAGGGATTGGCCAGCTTCGCGAAAGCCGGCTGGCTGAGGTCGATGTGCTTGGGACCGCATTCCATGCACTTGTCCCTGACCGGGACGGTGATGGTCTTGCCGCGGAAGGTCAGCCGGACCTTGACCTTGCAGAGCGGGTCGTGGTTGGGATTGGCGACCTTCCACCACTTCGGTGACACCGCCACGAGCATCTGGCTCGAGGCGTCGAGCGGCTTTCCGCAAGCCCCGGTGCCGGCATCGTTGTAGTAAGTCGCCTTGCCCTGGCGGACCTTGCCGATCGGGACCGCGGAGGCGGGCGACGCCTGGGCGACACCGAGAACGGCCGCCGCCATCGTCATGGCGAGGACCGACTGCGTACGACGGGAAACGGGCATGACTGATCGCCTTTCGTCGGACGAACGGAAGAGATCGAAAAGATCGGAGAAGATCGGAGAAGGAGAGCGGCCGTACCGGCCCGTCAGAACGGGGTCAGCGTCAGGTGCATGGCCTGCGGCTGGGTGTCCTGGATGTACGACGCCCACTCGGCGACGTCGTCGAAGGCGAAGCCGTACGCCTTGCCATTGCCCATCTGGGCGTGGATGGCCCGCGCGTAGTGGTTGGTGATCTCCGGCTTGTAGAAGGTCGCCGCGCGGGTGGTGGGCTGCTTGGGATGGCTGAGCAGCGTGGAGCGGTTGAAGCCGGCGCCCAGGATCGCGGCGACCGGACCGGTGACACCGTCGTTGGGGGCGGCGAGCGCGCCGTCGCAGAACAGCACGTCGCGGGTGGAGGGCTTGGCGAAGGAGACCGTCGCCGGGCCGTGGAAGGTGAGCTTGCCGTTGTCGACCCGGCCGGTGAACGCGCCCGCGACAGTGCGGACATGGAGCGGCTGCTGCCGGTAGGCCTGCCAGACCTTGTCGATGTACGGGTCGAAGTAGTGCTTGCCGAAGCGACCCGCGTCGAGTCCGTGACTCGGCGCGATGACCCGCCGTTCGCCGACGACCAGCCTGCCGAAGCCGGGAGTGTTCTGCATGGCCTGGAAGATCCGGGCCCGGCCGCCCTGCCGCATGCTGCCGGTGGTCTGGTCCCGGTTCCCGGACAGCCGGATCATCAGCGGCACGCTGAACATGTCGACCATGGTGGTGTTGCAGAACATGCCGGACGCGTTGTGCGTGAACTCCACGAAGTCGTGCAGCACGGGGAAGTTGGGGTCGGACTTCACCCAGCCCGCCGGGTGCTGGAGCGCGGGCCGCCCGGCCCCGTCCCGGACGGCCTTGAGCTTGAGCTTGCCGCCCAGGGAGACGTAGATCCGGCCGGACATGTGCGGCAGCCGGATCCGCGTGGTGCCGCGGGCGTCGAGCGGGATGGCGTAGTCGGTGAAGCCGTTGTCCTTGTTGTCGGAGACCTCGACCGGCTCGACCGTGCCGCGGGGTGTGACCCGGACCTGACGGTCGCCCCGGCTGCCGACTATGTACAGGTGGACGTTGCGGTTGGCGAACTCACCGCTGTTGTTGTGGATGACCAGAGGCAGGCCGCCTGCGCGCTCCCCCGACAGGGCCGGGCCGTCCTCGTCCGCGGCGAGGGCCGGACGCGCGCCAGCGGCGAGCGCGGCGCCGGCCACGGCGGCACCGGCCAGCGAGGTGAGCGCCCTGCGGCGGGAGAACACCGGTGAATCAAGCGACATCATGCGGGAATTCCCTTTCTTTACCACGGGGCATGTCCGTTTCCTTTCTCGAACACTCCTTGCGTGAACGCGATCAAACGTAGCCAGTCGTGACGCGCGACGGTCATCAAAAGTTGCTGCGGGACGGACAGTTGTTGCGCGGACAGTTGCTGCAGGGATGGATGGACCGCGAACGACAAAAAGGGCTGTGCCTGCCCGACATTTCCTTCGAAACGTCGGGCAGGCACAGCCCAGGGAAATGCGTGTGAAAAGGGTGGACCGGGATTCAGCGCAGGGTCGCCTCGATGAACGAGAACGGCGTGGGGGTGGCGACGATTCGGTCCAGGGTGAATCCGGCGGTGTCCAGCAGCGCCTCGTACTCCTCGGCGGTGCGCTCCCGTCCGGTCAGCATGGCCAGCATGGTCAGGTCGACGAACTTGGCGGGGTGCGGAGCGTCGCCGGGCGGGATCACGGACTCGACGAGCACGACACGCGCGCCACGAGCGGCCGCCGCCCTGACCGTCCGCAGGATCCGCAGACAGGACCCGTCGTCCCAGTCGTGGAGGATGTACGAAAGCACGTACACGTCCGCCTCGGGCACGGACTCGAAGAAGTCCCCGGCGACGACATCCACCCTGTCCGCCAGCCCGTGTTCGGCCAGCACCTTCCGCGCCGCGGGCACCACCTCGGGCCGGTCGAAGACGATGCCCCGCCGGTCCGGTTCACCGGCCAGAAACTGGCAGATCATGGCCCCGTCAGCCCCTCCGACATCGGCGACGACATCCCCGTCCGGCAGCGCGTAGTCGTCGAACATCCCGGCTCGCAGGCCCTTGGTGACGCCGGCCATGGCGCGGTTCTGCGTCTCGACCTGGGCCGGGAACCTGGAGATCCAGTCGAAGAACGGCTCACCGTAGTAGTGGCCGGCGGCGTTCTCACCGGTCACGGCCGTGTGCAGGAGTGCACCGAAGGGCGCGTAGTGGGTTTCCATCCAGAACAGCGCCAGGTCACGGACCGAGCCGGGCTGTCCGTCGGCGAGGGTCGCGCCGAGTTCGGTGACCTCGACCAGATTGCCCTCGGTCCGGAAGACCCCGAGCGGCGCGAGCGCACGGACGATACGCCGGAGCACATCGGCGTTCGTGCCCGTCGCGGCGGCGAGCTGCTCGACCGTGAGCGGGCCGTCCGCGAGAGCGGTGGACAGGCCCTGTCTGGCCACGACATACAGCGCCTGCGATATCTGGAAGCCCGCGAGCAACTGGAGCATCTGCACGGGCTTCGGCACTTCTTCGGTGGACATGAGGATGTCTTCCTTGTCTTCCTGTTCGGCGGAGGAGGAGCGCCTCCGCAGAGCGACAAACCGCGGTTCTTCCATGTCAGTACGTGAATTCGTGGTGCGCCCTGCGCGGGCCGCGAGAACGCTACGGAGGGGAAGGCGTTCACGTGTATCCCCAATTTCTGGGATCCTCACCGCCCGGTAGCATCGCCGGGGTGCCGAGGAAGGGGAGCTGCCGGATGAGGCTGTCCACCGCCCAGCGCGAAGCGGTCCGCGATGTCGAGGCGATCTGCTCGCAGGAGGCCGATTCGCGTCAGCTGCGCCGCCGGGTCGCCGCTCGGCTGTCCCGCCTCGTGTACTGGGACGCGGCCTGCTTCGGCACGATCGACCCGTGGACGCTGCTCATCACCGACGATGTCTCCTTCGGCGTCCCGCCGCACGTCTACGCACTCGCCGCGCACAACGAGTACCTGGTCGACGACGTGCACAAGTTCGTGACGCTGGCCAGGTCCGGGGCGGGCGTCGGCATCCTGAGCCGGGCACCGCGCGAGCTACGGCAGGCCAGTCACCGTCTGCGAACCGTTCTGCCGGCGTTCGACGCCCGTCACGAAGTCCGTGCGGCCTGCGTCACCGACGGGCAGTGCTGGGGCGCGATCGCCCTGTTCCGCAACGGCGACCAGCCCGACTTCTCCTCCGCCGAGGCAGCACTGCTGAGCGCGGTGTCCGGACCGCTGGCCGCGGGACTGCGGCGAACGGCCTACCACCCGGGCGCCGGTGTCGGCATCACGGCCGACAGGTCGGGGCCGGGCGTCCTGATCCTCGGCCCGCGCAACGAGACCCTGACGATCAATGACACCGCCCGCAGGTGGCTGGACGAGCTGACGCCCGCCCTGGCCCGGGACGGCGACGAACTGCCGTACGCCATCCACCAGGTGGCGGCGAGGGCCCAGGCCCGCGGCGTCGAACCGAACGAAACAGGCCCGCACCACACAGACCGGGACAACACCGACCCGACGGGCCCGCCCGTCCCCCGGATTCCGGAGGCGTACGCCCGGATACGGACCCGGTCCGGGCGGTGGCTGACGGTGCACGGCTCACGGGTCGACGGCGCCCTCACGCCGGACAAGGGCACCGCCGTCGTCATCGAGGCCGCCCCCGCGTCCGACATCGCCGAGGTCCTGATGCTCGCTCACGCGCTGACCCGACGCGAGCGGCAGGTGCTCCAGCGGGTGATCGCCGGAACCCCGTCGAGTGGCATCGCCACCCAACTGCACATCTCCGTCAACACCGTTCAGGACCACCTGAAGTCGATCTTCTCCAAGGTCGGTGTCCGCAGCCGCGGCCAGCTGGTGGCCCGCCTGCTCGGGGAGCACTACCTGCCGGACCCGGACTGACGCAGCGTCAGGACTCGATCGCGCCGGTGGGCACATCGGCGAGACCGGCCGGAGGCCGACCGATCAACCGACGCAGATCCCCACTGCTGGTGAACAACTCGCCGCGCTTGAGCCCGAGGTCGGAGTCGGCGAGGGCTTCGGCGAGTTCGGCGGGCAGCCCGGCGTCGAGCAGCGCGGCGCCTGCCCGAGGCGTCGGACAGTGCGGAGGCCAACTCGGCGAGCGTGAAGGCGTTTTCCCCGCCCAGTTCGTACACGGACCCCGCGTGCCCCTCGCCGGCGAGAACGGCCGCCGCGGCCTCCACGTAGTCACGGCGGGAGGCGGCGCTGACCCGGCCGCCACCGGCACTGCCCGGCACGACGCCGGTCTCCAGGTAGAGCGGGAACTGTGACGTGTAGTTCTCCAGGTACCAGCCCGGCACCGGCGTCCTTAGCGGCGTCGATGGCCCGCACATGGACGTCGTAGCGCTCACCGACGGTCGTCGTCGACACGATCAGCACCTTCCGCACCCCCTGGAACGCCTGGCCGAGACTCCCGGAATCGGCGAAGTCGGCCCGCCGCACATGAACGCCCCGCTCGGCCACATCGGCCAGCCGGTCGGTGTTCCGCCCCATGGCGACGATGTCCCGCGACGCCACTCCGCGCCGCAGCAACTCCTCCACAACGAGCCGGCCGAGCTGCCCGGTCGCTCCGGTAACGGCGATCGACATGTCTCACTCCCGGTACGTAGGTCTGGGAGGGCTCGAACGCCCCGCCAGCAGTACACAGAAGCAACTCCCCAGAGGAGAGTAAGCAGGTCAGAGAGATGTCTGGCAGCAAGATGGGAGCGTCCAAGGCAGACGAGTCGGCTGTACGCCGGGTTCTGTTACCGGGGAAACCGGTCGCCGGACACGCGAGCACTCTGCTTGGCTCACCCCCATGAGCGATCTTCACATCCGCCACGCCACCCACTCGGACATCGACACCGTGCTGCAGTTCTGGCGCGACGCCGCGGAAGGAACCAGCATCAGCGACGACCACGACGGAGTGGCCCGGCTCATCACACGTGACCCCGAAGCCCTGCTCCTCGCGGAGCGCGACGACGTCCTCACCGGAACCGTCATAGCCGGCTTCGACGGATGGCGATGCTCCGCCTACCGACTCGCAGTACACCCCGACCACCGCCGGCAAGGCATCGCCACCGCCCTCCTGGAAGCCGCCGAACTACGCTTCGCCGCCCTCGGCGGGCGGCGCGTCGACGCCATGGTCCTGGAAGCCAACGAACGGGCCCACCGCACATGGGCCGCGACTGGCTACCATCGCGAAGACCACTGGCGACGCTGGGTCAAGCCCCTGTAGGCACACACAGCATCATGTCTGGCGCGCCGCCGGGTACACGCCCGAGGAAACACCGGCGGCGATGGGTGAAGCCCCTCACCGACCGAACCGACCGAGCCCCACGACCGCTTTGCCGATCCTTTACGATTGGGGGACCACTTCGGTCCTCCAGTGAAAGGTGTGAGCGTCCGCCCATGGGCGAGCCTCCCAGTACCAGACATCGCGCGATCCTCCCCGCCCTGTCCGACCATGGGACGGAGGTGACCCGATGACCGAAGTGATCCTCCTGCTGGTGGCGATCCTGCTGTCGCTCGCCTGCGGTGCCTTCGTCGCGGCCGAGTTCTCGCTGACCACGGTCGAGCGCAGCGAGCTGGAGCGGGCCGTCGAGCGCGGCGAGCGCGGCGCTTCCGGCGCCCTCAAGGCCGTACGGAGTCTGACGTTCCAGCTCTCCGGCGCGCAGCTCGGCATCACCGTCACCAACCTGGTCGTCGGCATGCTCGCCGAGCCCTCCATCGCCGCGCTCCTGGCGGGCCCGCTGGAGTCGATCGGCGTCTCCCGCTCGACGGCGAGCTCGATCGCGCTGGTGATCGGCACCGCGCTGTCGACCGTCGTGCTGATGGTCGTCGGGGAGCTGGTGCCCAAGAACTGGGCGATCTCCTCGCCCCTGGCCGTGGCCAAGCGGGTCGGGAACGCGCAACGCTGGTTCAGCGCGATCTTCCGCCCCTTCATCACCCATCTGAACAACACGGCGAACCGCGTCGTGCGCCGCTTCGGTGTGGAGCCGACCGAGGAACTCGCCGCCGCGCGCGGCCCCCAGGAGCTGGCCGCCCTCGCCCGGCACTCCGCCCGGGAGGGCGCCCTGGAGGCGGACACCGCCGAGCTGTTCGTCCGGACCCTGAATCTGGCCGACCTCACCGCCGAGAACGTCATGACCCCGCGGGTCCAGGTCGTCGCCCTCGACGCCCAGGCGACCTGCGCGGACGTGGCGAACGCCACCCGCGCGACAGGCCTGTCCCGGTTCCCCGTCTACCGCGGCAGCCTCGACTCGGTCGTGGGCACCGCGCACATCAAGGACGTCCTCGCGGTGCCCGCCGAGCACCGGCCCCGCGTCTCCGTCTCGGAGCTGATGCGCGAGCCGCTCCTGGTCCCCGAGACGCTCACCGTCGACCGGCTCCTCGACCGGCTGTCCGGCAAGCGCACCATGGCCGTGGTGATCGACGAGTACGGCGGTACGGCGGGCGTGGCCACGCTGGAGGACATCGTCGAGGAGGTCGTCGGCGAGGTGCGTGACGAGCACGACCCGCACGAGACGCCCGACATCGCCCCGGCGGGCAGCGACGACGACGGCCGGGCGCTGTTCTCGGCCGACGGTTCGGCGCGGGTGGACCACCTCGCGCGCGTCGGCCTGAGGGTGCCGGAGGGGCCGTACGAGACCCTGGCCGGGTTCGTCGCCGCCGAGCTCGGCCGCATCCCCTCCGTCGGTGATCGCGTCGAGGTCGCCGGCTGGCGGCTCGACGTGGTGGACGCCTCGGGGCGCAGGGCCGCGCGGGTGCTGCTGCACTCACCCCTCGACGACGCGTCGGAGCATGAGAAGGAGGACGGGCGATGACCGCCGTACAGCTGTTCATCGGCTTTCTGACGCTGGTCGTCAACGCCTTCTTCGTGGGTGCGGAGTTCGCGCTGATCTCCGTACGCCGCTCCCAGATCGAGCCGTACGCCGACGAGGGCGACCGGCGCGCCAAGAGCGTGCTGTGGGGCTTGCAGCACGTGTCCGCGCTGATGGCCGCCGCACAGCTCGGCATCACGCTGTGCACGCTGGTGCTCGGTGTGGTCGCCGAGCCGGCCATCGAGCATCTGCTGGAGCCGGTGTTCCACGCGGTGGGTGTGCCGGAGGGCGCCGGGCGCGCGGTCTCCTTCGTGATCGCGCTGGCGCTGGCCACCTACCTGCACATGCTGCTCGGCGAGATGGTGCCGAAGAACATCGCGCTGGCCGAACCGGTGCGCAGCGCTCTGCTGCTGGGTCCGCCGCTGGTCACGCTGGCCCGGGCACTGCGACCGGTGATCTTCACGATCAACGCGTTCGCCAACGCGCTGCTGAAGCTGCTGCGCGTGGAGACCAAGGACGAGGTCACCGCGACGTTCTCGGACGCCGAACTGGCCCGGCTGGTGCGGGACTCCGGCGAGGCCGGCCTCATCGACGAGCGCGCCCGGGAGCGGCTGCACGACGCCCTGGAACTGGGCCGCCGACCCGTGCGTGACGTGGTGCTCCCGCTGGAACGCGTCGTCTACGCGCGCGTGGGCGTCACACCTGAGGAGCTGGAGCGGCTGTCGGCCGAGTCGGGCTTCTCCCGCTTCCCGGTCGTCGACGAGGGCCGTCACATCGTCGGCTATCTCCATGTGAAGGACGCGCTGGACGCCCCGTCGCCCGACGTGCCGTTCCAGGTGGCGGACATGCGGCCCATCGCGCGCGTCCGGGAGAGCACCCCGCTGGACGACGTGCTCACGGCGATGCGGGGCAGCCGTACGCATCTCGCGGCCGCGCTGGGCCGCGACGGGCGGCTGGCCGGCCTGGTGACCATGGAGGACGTGCTGCGGGAGCTGTTCGGGCAGCGGGCGTGAGGTTCGGGGCGGCAGGCCGACCGACCGACGGGTATGTGCACGGGATACCATCTCTGTCGCCATGCAGACGAACCCCACATACAGCAGCCTGGTCGCGGTCGGCGACTCCTTCACCGAGGGCATGTCGGACCTGCTCCCGGACGGCTCCTACCGGGGCTGGGCCGACCTCCTCGCCGGGCGGATGGCCGCCCGTACGCCCGGTTTCCGGTACGCCAACCTCGCGGTGCGCGGAAAGCTGATCCGGCAGATCGTCGAAGAGCAGGTCGACGTGGCCGCCGAGATGGACGCCGATGTGATCACGCTCGTCGGCGGGCTCAACGACACGCTGCGGCCCAAGTGCGACATGGGGCGGGTGCGCGGCCTTCTGGAGGAGGCCGTGGAGAAGCTCGCCCCCTCCTGCAAGCAGCTGGTGCTGATGCGCAGCCCGGGTCGGCAGGGGCCGGTCCTGGAGCGGTTCCGGCCGCGCATGGAGGAGCTGTTCGCCTGCGTGGACGAGCTGGCCGAGCGGCACGGAGCGATCGTCGTCGACCTGTACGGGGCTCCGTCGCTCGCCGACCCCCGCCTGTGGGACGTCGACCGGCTGCATCTGACGGGCGAAGGTCATCGCCGGGTCGCGGAGGCGGTGTGGCAGGCGCTCGGCTACGACGCCGAGGACGCCGAGTGGCGTACGCCGATGGCGGCCACCTTGCCGCCGGGGTGGGTCACACGGCGGGTCGCGGACGTGCGGTTCGCGCGGCAGTATCTGCTGCCGTGGATAGGCCGACGGCTGACGGGGCGGTCGTCCGGAGACGGACTGCCGGCGAAGCGGCCGGAGCTGCTGCCGTTCGAGGGGCCGACGGCCTAGACCCACTTGGTCCGAGAGGCAGGGGTGCGGGCGAGAGACGCCTTTTGCCACCGCTGGTGCGCGGCGTCTCTCGCCCGTTGCCGTGCCGTACCCGGCATTCTCCGCGCTAGCGGCGTGCCGCGGCCCTGCTTCGCCGGTAAAGGACGGTTCCGGCGATCAGCAGCGCGCCACTGGCGGCAATGCCTCCGATGACGCTCTCGGCGCCGGTCTCGGGCAGGTGGGGCTGGTCCGGCTTCCCGGGCGGTGTCTTGGAGGGAGTGGGCGTCGGGGTGGGCTCGTGGGTGGGCGGTGGCGTGACGGTCTTGGTGGGGGTGGGGGTGGGGGTGGGCGAGTCGCACCCGTAGCCGCAGTCGTCATCGTGGCCGTACCCGTACCCGTAGCCGTCGTCGCTGGGCTCGTCGGAGCCGTAGCCGTAGCCGTCGTCGCTCGGCTCGTCGGAACCGTAGCCATAGCCGTAGCCGCTCGGCTTCTCGTCACCGTAGCCGTGGTCAGTCGGCTTCTCGCTGCCGTAGCCGTGGTCGGTCGGCGACTCGCTGCCGTAGCCGGAGTTGCCATATCCCGAGGTGGTGTTCCCGGAAGCGGGCCGCGGCAGATCGAGTTTGTCGAGCCTGTCATTCACCTCCTGGACCGTCTCCTGGGCCTCGTCGAATTTTTCGTGCATCTTGCCAAGTTTCTCGTCCAGCTGGTCCAGCCCGTCCGAGTCCCAGGGATCCGTACGGCCCGGCAGCGCAGCTGCGGAGTTCACCACGGCCCCCTGCGTACGTGGGGCCGAGGACGCGCATGTGCCGTACAGGGACAGGGCGCTTGTCGCGGCGGCGGCCACGATCAATCCCCTGGTCAGAGCCTGTCGCATTCTCGTTGTCTTTCTCTCATCGGAATGGGGAAGCCGACGTCGGTCATTGACGCGATCTTGTCGATTGCCGGAATTCGTGAGGTTGTCGCAGGAGCCGTGATGCCGCCCGTTCAAACTCGCCACGACTTGCAGACTATGAACGAGATGTGGAGGCCCCTGGAAACCGGGACGCGTCGACAGCCTGGGAATTCACCCGATCGCCCGCCGCCACGGCCGGCACCGCTGACCTGGGGCGCACTGCGAGGCATGGCCGAGGGGCCCCCGGGGCGCCGGGTAAACTCCGTACACGTGACTTCTGCGCCCGCCAAGCCCCGCATCCCGAACGTCCTCGCCGGACGCTACGCCTCCACCGAGCTCGCCACGCTCTGGTCCCCCGAGCAGAAGGTGAAGCTGGAGCGGCAGCTCTGGCTCGCCGTGCTGCGGGCCCAGAAGGACCTCGGCATCGAGGTGCCGGACGAGGCGATCGCCGACTACGAGCGCGTCCTGGACACCGTCGACCTGTCCTCGATCGCCGAGCGCGAGAAGGTCACGCGGCATGACGTGAAGGCGCGGATCGAGGAGTTCAACGACCTCGCCGGGCACGAGCACGTGCACAAGGGCATGACGTCCCGCGACCTCACGGAGAACGTCGAGCAGCTCCAGGTCCGGCTCTCCCTGGAGCTGATGCGCGACCGTACGGTGGCCGTGCTGGCGCGCCTGGGCAAGCTGGCCGGCGAGTACGGCGAGCTGGTCATGGCCGGCCGCTCGCACAATGTCGCCGCGCAGGCCACGACGCTGGGCAAGCGGTTCGCGACGGCCGCCGACGAGCTGCTCGTCGCCTACGGTCGCGTCGAGGAGCTGCTGGGCCGCTACCCGCTGCGCGGCATCAAGGGCCCGGTGGGCACGGCGCAGGACATGCTGGACCTGCTGGGCGGAGACGCCTCGAAGCTCGCCGAGCTGGAGCAGCGGATCGCTCAGCACCTGGGCTTCTCGCAGGCGTTCACCTCGGTCGGCCAGGTGTACCCGCGCTCGCTGGACTACGAGGTCGTGACCGCGCTGGTGCAGCTGGCGGCCGCGCCGTCGTCGCTGGCCAAGACGATCCGGCTGATGGCCGGGCACGAGCTGGTGACCGAGGGCTTCAAGCCGGGCCAGGTCGGCTCCTCGGCGATGCCGCACAAGATGAACACCCGCTCCTGCGAGCGCGTCAACGGCCTGATGGTCATCCTGCGCGGCTACGCCTCGATGACCGGCGAGCTGGCGGGCGACCAGTGGAACGAGGGCGATGTGTCCTGCTCGGTGGTGCGCCGGGTCGCGCTGCCGGACGCGTTCTTCGCGCTGGACGGCCTGCTGGAGACGTTCCTGACGGTGCTCGACGAGTTCGGCGCGTTCCCGGCGGTCGTGGCCCGCGAGCTGGACCGCTACCTGCCGTTCCTCGCCACCACCAAGGTGCTGATGGGCACGGTGCGCGCGGGCGTCGGCCGTGAGGTCGCGCACGAGGCGATCAAGGAGAACGCCGTCGCCTCCGCGCTGGCGATGCGCGAGCAGGGCGCCGAGCGCAACGAGCTGCTCGACAAGCTGGCCGCCGACGACCGCATCCCGCTCGACCGCGGCGCGCTGGACGCGCTGATGGCCGACAAGCTGTCCTTCACGGGCGCCGCCGCCGACCAGGTCGGCGTCGTCGTCAGCCGGATCGAGGAGATCGTCAAGCAGCGCCCGGAGGCCGCCGGTTACACGCCCGGGGCGATCCTCTGAGGCCCGTCACGGCATGACGCGCTTCACCGCCGAGCAGTTGGAGGCCGCCCGCGACCGTCTGGTACCGGACGTCGTCGCGGACGGCCTCGATGTGCTGTTCTGCGGCATCAACCCGGGTCTGATGACGGCCGCGACCGGCCATCACTTCGCCCGCCCCGGCAATCGTTTCTGGCCGGTCCTGCATCTGTCCGGCTTCACACCGAGGCTCCTGAAGCCGTCGGAGCAGGGCGAGTTGCCGTCCTACGGGCTGGGCATCACGAACGTCGTGGCGCGGGCGACCGCGCGGGCCGACGAGCTGAGCGCGGAGGAGTACCGCGAGGGCGGGCGGCTGCTGGCGGCGAAGGTGGCCCGGCTACGGCCGCGTTGGCTGGCGGTCGTCGGGGTCACCGCTTATCGCGCGGCGTTCGACGACCGCAAGGCGCGGGTGGGTCCGCAGGAGCGGGTGATCGGGGACACGCGGGTGTGGGTGCTGCCGAACCCGAGTGGGCTGAACGCGCATTGGACGGCCGCGACGATGGCGGAGGAGTTCGGCCGGTTGCGGGTGGCGGCGCGCGAGGTCTGACGGGTCACGGCGGCTCTATCTCGGTGACCATCAGAAGGAGTTCGGGCTCGGCCTCGGGGTCCCGGTCGGAGACGGCCAGGGTGACCCAGCGGCCCGTGCCGGTCGCGCTCCATGTGTGCAGGTCGTCAGCCCTGGTGCCGAGCATGGCCCAGGGCTCGGGTATGTCCTCTCCTCGCAGACTCCGCTCCTGCAGGGTCACGCTCCCCCAGCGCCTCCCCTCCTCCCATCGCTCATCGAACCGCAGTACAAGGGCGGCCTCATGGGCGTAGAGGTCGTCCGTGCTCGGCCATGGGCCCTGCCCTAACTCGGTCATGTAGTAACCCGGTCCGCCCAGGGCGAACTCCGTCCTGCCGTGCTCCGCGGGAAAGTCCCGGGTGCACAGCAGGTCGGTGAGGGCGAGGTCCTTCGCGACGTCCATGTGATCCAGTATTGCCGCCGCCACTGACAATTGGCGGGGCATCAGTCGCCTCCTGGCTCAGGCATCCCGGCGTCGCACGCTCCACGCGCCGCTAACAGCACGACGGTCGTCCACGGGGCGGTGACCGCGAGACCCGTGGCATACGCGAGCGCGCCGCCCTGCTGGGCGGACACGCGCGGACCGGTCCCGACGAAGGTGACTGGCAGGTGCATGTGGAGCTGCCGGTGAGTTGATCTACGCTGGCCGGATGCCGGTGACCGTTCTCCTCGTCGACGACGAACCCCTCGTACGCGCCGGTCAGCGCCTCGTACCCTCGATCCTCGTCCAGCAGCGGCATCCGCACTCCCCTGGCCACCATGTCGGCGGGCCGGTGCCGACGGCTTCCTGCTGTCCAACGCGGAGATCGCCGCCCGGCTGGTGGTCGGGACGGAGACGGTGAAGTCCCATGTGAGTGCCGTCCTCGCGAAGTTGGGGGCGCGGGACCGCACACCGGCCGTGATCACGGCGTACGAGTCGGGGTTCGTGGCTCCGGGGTGAGGCACGCGAGCGCGACCGGCCATGACGGTGCCGCGGGTGGAGGACGGCAACGGTGCGGCGGCGCTTCCGGCGGAGCGACTCGCCGGGGTCCGCCACGGCGAGTACCATCCGCCCAACATGCGCACGAGCTGGAAGGACGGACGTTGGGGCAGCTGACCGGCGGGGATCCCTCGCTACTGCGAAGGATCAACTCCGCGGTGGTGCTGCACGCGCTGCGTGCCACGGACGCCGCCACGCTGACGGAGATCACCCGGGTGACCGGGCTGTCCCGGCCGACCGTCGAGGGCGTCGTCGAGGGGCTCATCGAGGCGGGGTACGTCGTCGAGAAGGCGGCGGACGAGAGTGTCGTGCGGCGTCAGGGCCGGCCCGCGCGGCGGTTCCGGTTCCGGGCCGAGGCGGGCCATCTGCTGGGCGTGGACATCGGCGCGCATCGGGTCGCCGCGCTCCTGGCCGACCTGGACGGGCGGATCCTCGGCGCGATCACCAAGGACGTCGACGAGGCGGCTCCGGCCGACGAACGGCTGGAGCGGGTGCGGACGGCGGTGGCGGAGCTGCTGCGCCGGGCCGGAGTGCCACGCGGCTCGCTGCGGGCCGTCGGAGTCGCGACGCCGGGCATCGTGGAGGCGGACGGCACGGTGCGGCTGGGCGCCGCGCTGCCGGAGTGGACGGGGCTGCGGCTGGGTGAGCGGCTGAGCCGGTCCTTCAAGTGCCCGGTGCTGGTGGAGAACGACGCCAACGCGGCGGCGGTCGCCGAGCACTGGAAGGGTTCCGCCACCGAGTCCGACGACGTGGTGTTCGTGCTGGCCGGGCTGAGCCCGGGTGCCGGTTCGCTGATCGGCGGGCAGTTGCACCGGGGGTTCGGCGGGGCGGCCGGTGAGATCGGCGCGCTGCATATGCTGGGGCGCGAGGCGACTCCGGAGACCCTGCTGTCCACCACGGACGAGCCGCTGCGCCCCCTGGACGAGCACGCCGTCGCCGCGGTGTTCGCCAAGGCCCGCGAGGGCGATCAGCGCGCTCGCGCGGCCGTCGACCGCTTCATCCAGCGCCTCGTGCACGACGTGGCCGCGCTCGTCCTCGCCCTCGACCCGGAGCTGGTCGTGATCGGCGGCTGGGCGGCCGGCCTGGACGGCGTACTGGAGCCGCTGCGCCGCGAACTGGCCCGCTACTGCCTGCGCCCGCCGAACGTCGCCCTGTCGCTCCTCGGCGAGGCAGCCGTGGCGACGGGCGCGCTGCGGCTCGCCCTGGACCATGTGGAGGAGCAGCTGTTCGCGGTGGAGGGGACGGTGACGGGACGGCGCTGACGGTCTTCCGTCAAGCGCGGTGGAGCGGTGGATGGCCGCCCGTGCCCGTGAAACGCTTCGCGCCCCGGACCGGATCCGGGGCGCGAGGCGTGTGTCGGTCGATACGGCGGTCAGGACGCCCGGCGCTCCGGGTCCTCGTGGATCTCCACGCCGCCGGAGTCGCCGAAGGTCAGCCGGCAGGTGTCCGCGCGGTAGGTGGCGACGGAGAGCGCGGCGGTACGGCCCTCGGTGAGGTAGCGGGTGGTCACGACGAGGACGGGTGCCCCGGGGAGGCGGTCCAGCTCCTTGGCGTCGTCCGCGCGCGCCGAGCCCAGCTCGACGGCGCTGTCCTGGCCCTCCAGCCCCAGGCGGTGCAGCTCGCGCAGTACCGCACGCGCGCGAGCCGACCCCGAGGGGGCGTCGATGCCCGAGAGGTCGGGCACCGACGACTGGGGGATGTAGAGCAGCTCGGCGGCGACGGGCTGGCCGTGCGTCACGCGCGAGCGGCGCACGATGTGCACGGGCTCGTCCCGGCCGCATTCGAGGGCGTCGGCGACGGACGCGGGCGCCACCGCCAGCGTGCAGTCCGCGGCCTTCCAGACGTCGTCGGCCGCACCCGGCCAGGCGTGCTGCTCGGTGCCGACGGCCACGCCGACTCGCGGCGGGGCGACGGTCGTACCGACACCGCGGCGGCGCTGCAGCCTGCCTTCCAGTTCGAGTTGTTCGAGGGCCTGCCGGAGTGTGGCCCGGGCGACGCCGAAGCGGGCCGCCAGATCGCGCTCATTGGGCAGGATCTCGCCCACGGAGAACTCCGAGTCCAGTGCCTCACTGAGCACGGTCCTCAGATGCCAGTACTTCGGTTCCGGCACCGATTCCAGTTGCGTGGTCCCCACCCTGTCCTCCGCAATCGCCGTGGCCCGGCGGCGTTTTAGCGCCCTTGTTTATTAAAGGTTGTTGCACTTATCTGCGACCATAGGGCGGCCCTCACCCTTGGTCAATACCAATCCTCCATCCCTCGGCCACACGCGCGCGTGCCGTCCGGGAACGTTCACGGCACGTTCGTACAGAACGGCCTTTGTTACGTGACGGCAAAGCCCCCGTCGCATCGACGGGGCTCACCGGACCGGCTCGGCGGTGTGGCCTAGGCGGTGGCCAGGGACCGCAGCTTCTCGGGGTTGCGGATGATGTAGACGGCCTGGACGCGCCCGTCGAGCACATCGAGTTGGAAGACGGCGTCGGGCCTGCCCCCGGACAGGGCCAGCACCGCGAGGCCGCCGTTGATCTCCAGGAAGCGCCAGGACAGGTCCTCGACACCCTTGCGTGCGGCGCCGACGATGAAGCGGCCCACATGGTCGGCCGTCTCCAGGACCCGCAGCGGCGCCTTCGCCTTGCCGCCGCTGTCGCCGACGAGCCGGACGTCCGGGGCCAGCAGGGACATGAGCCCCTCCAGGTCGCCCTCCGCGGCGGCGGCCAGGAACCGCTCGGTGAGGTCGCGTCGCTGCGTGGGGTCGACCTCGTAGCGCGGTCGCCGCTCCTCGACGTGCTTGCGGGCGCGCCCGGCCAGCTGGCGCACGGCCGCCTCACCGCGGTCGAGCATGACGGCGATCTCCCCGTACGGGTAACCGAAGGCCTCCCTCAGGACGAACACCGCCCGCTCCAGCGGCGACAGCGACTCCAGGACGACGAGGACGGCGAGCGAGACGGAGTCGGCCAGGACCGCGCGCTCCGCGGTGTCCTGGACGGTGTCCCCGAAGTCGGTGACGTACGGCTCCGGCAGCCAGGGGCCGACATAGGTCTCGCCGCGCGCCTTGACCTGGCGCAGCCGGTCGATGGCGAGGCGGGTGGTGACGCGCACCAGATAGGCGCGCGGCTCGCGCACCTCGGACCGGTCGGCGCCCGACCAGCGCAGCCATGCCTCCTGCACCACGTCCTCCGCGTCGGCCACGCGCCCGAGCATGCGGTAGGCGACGCCCAGCAGGACGGGGCGGTGCTCTTCGAAGACGTCGGTCTCGGTGTAGGTGGTCACTGAACCATCCCAGCCCACGTGTGCGGCCCTGTCCAGGCGAATTCGGTACGCCGGAGCGGGCTCCCGCCAGGGGTCTACCCGCCGGTAGCAATTGCTGACAAGCTGTCTACCCCACGCCGGCCCATGACCCTCGACGAGGAGCAGCATGTCCGCCACCGTCTCCTTCAAAGTCCCCACTGCATACGGCCCGCAGAGCATGACCCTCTCCTACGCGCGCGTGGGCACCGGCGAACCGCTGCTCCTGCTGCACGGGATCGGCCACCACCGCCAGGTGTGGGACCCGGTGATACCCGTCCTGGCGGCCGAGCGCGAGGTGATCGCCGTGGACCTGCCCGGATGCGGCCGGTCCCCGGCGATGCCGGACGGGATGGCGCACGACCTGCCGACAATGAGCATGGTGCTCGCCGCCCTGTGCGAGGCCCTGGAGCTGGAACGGCCGCATGTGGCGGGCAACTCGCTGGGCGGACTGCTGGCCCTCGACCTCGGCCGGGCGAGGATCGCGCGATCCGTCACCGCCCTGTCCCCGGCGGGGTTCTGGTCGCAGCTGGAGCGGCAGTACGCCTTCACCGTCCTGACGGGGATGCGGCGGACCGCCGAGCGCATGCCGCTGCCCCTCGTCGAGCGGCTGTCCCGCTCGGCGGTCGGCCGTGCCGCCCTGACGAGCACCATCTACGCCCGCCCGGGGCGCCGTTCACCCGAGTCCGTGGTCGCCGAGACGGTCGGGCTGGCCCGCGCGGAGGGCTTCTTCGAGACCCTCCGGTCGGGCAGAGAGGTGCGGTTCACCGACGACATATCGGGGATCCCGGTGACGGTGGCGTGGGGCAGCAAGGACCGGATCCTCGTGCCGCGGCAGGGCGTCCGGGCGAAGCGGATCATCCCCCGGGCCCGGCTGGTGCGGTTGCCCGGCTGCGGTCATGTGCCGATGAGCGACGATCCGGCGCTGGTCGCGCGGGTGCTGCTCGACGGCAGCCGCTGAGCGTGCCGCGGGGTCACTCGGCCAGCGCTTCGAGGACCACCTTCAGGACGGTCGGGTTGTAGGGCATGGCGACGTGCGCGGTGTGGTCGTCGGGGTCGAGGTCCTGCAGGACGACGTTCCTGACGTGGCGGCCGTCGGTCGCGGCGAGCGCGCACGAGGTGTACGGGGTGACCACGTCGTCGAACCGGGTGGCGATCACCGTGTGCCGGACGCCCTCCGACGTCTCGCCCAGGTCGGCGAGTTCGCGTTGGAAGGGGTGGTCGTGCTGGAGCTGGGGCCAGGCCGGGACGACGGTGCCGACGGCGCCCTGCTCGACGAGTTCCCTTGCGCCGGGGATCTGTCGCGCGAGGTTCGTCAGGCCCTGGGCGGTGACGCCGTGGTTGCTGGGGGCGATGCCGACGAAGTTGTGCACCTTGGGGGCGCCGCCCAGGGCGTTGAGGTAGTAGCGCGGCATCATGCCGCCCTGCGAGAAGCCGACGAGGTCCACCTGCCGGGCGCCGGTGCGGTGCAGGACCTCGTCGACGAACTCGCCGAGTTGCCTGGCCGACCTCTTGATGTCGCCGAGCCCGAAGAGCACCGGGTGCAGGTGGTCTCCGTAGTCGAGGCGGAAGACCCGGTGGCCCTCCCTCCGCAATAGCCCGGTGGCCTCGGTCCAGGTGTAGCCGCGGTTGCCGAACGTGCCGTGCACGAGCACCACCGGGCGCGGACGCTCCTCGGTCAGGGGCAGGTCCCAGTCGTCCTCCCCCGCCTCCACGTCGACGGTGGCGACGGCTCCGGCGACGGCGGCCTGTCCGAGCCCGACCGCACGGTGTGGCGCCTCGGTGACGTCCGTGGCGGCGTCGTCCGAGTTGATGCCGGGGATCTTCGGATGCGGGAAACTCACGGCGATCCGCCCTTTCTGTGAGCGACGTTCCTTCGTTCTCCCGGTCTTACGGCCCCGGCGCGGCCACCCCTGAGCCGGGTCGGGCGGCCGCCCGGGGCGCCAGGCGGACGGTCGCGGCTCGCAACAGCCTGACGTACCAACCCCACTTCACCGGGCACACCACCCGCCCGGTCAGCGCGCGCTCGGCGCAGTCCAGGCTCTGCTGGAATACCGCGTCGTGCAGGGGTCGGAAGAACAGCAGCCAGCCCAGCCAGCGCACCCCGCGCGGGCGCACGACGAGGGTGTTGCGCAGCACGGTGAGCTCCTGATCGAGGCGCTCGACGCTGAACTCGTGAAAGCCCTCGAATCCGCGCGGCCCCGTGAACCGGAAGCGCACCCAGTGGCCCGGCACGTAGTGGCTCACGACATAGCGGACCGGGCCGTGGCCGCCGGACACCCCGACGGCCAGCGGCCCTTCGAAGCGCACCGGCGGCCAGCCGGGCGGCCAGAGCCGGTCGTCCGGTCCGCCCAGGCGGTCGATGAGGGCGCCGACGGCCTCCTGTGCTGCGGGGAGGGCGCGTTCATGGACGTTCAGCACAGTGATCACCGTGTCTGACTGCCCGGGCCGCCGGGCCCCGGAACTCCCTCGAAGAGGGGACCTGAGCGTACGCCCGGCGCGTACGGGCGGTACCTCGCGCCGGTCGGTCCCCTACGGGTCGCCGCTCGTCGAGCCGCCTTCTGGCTCGCGGTCCATGAGCCGCAGCAGCGGTCCCGTCATGGCGGTGGTGGCGAGCGCCATGACCACCAGCATGGCGAACAGCGCGGGCGACAGCAGTCCGGCGGCGAGTCCGGTGTTGAGGATGATGAGTTCGGTCAGGCCCCGGCAGTTCATCATCGCGCCGAGCTGCGCCGACTCCCGCCAGGAGAAGCGCAGCAGACGGGCGGGCACCACCGTGCCGACGAACTTGGCCACGGCCGCGGCGGCCAGGACGGCCAGGCAGAGCAGCCAGCCGGTCGCCCCGTGCACCGCGCCGAGGCGGGTGCCGAGGCCCACGGCCATGAAGAACGAGGGCAGCAGCATCCAGCTGGTGAGTCCCTCCACCCGCCAGGCGATCTGCTCCACCGCCTCCGTACGCGGCATGGCGAGGCCGGCGGCCACCGCCCCGAACAGCGCGTGCACCCCGATCTGTTCGGTGGCGAGCGCGCACAGCAGGACGGTGACGAGGACGATGGACGCCGTGCGGGCCGCGGCCATCGGGCCGTCGGGGCGCCCCGGCGCGAGCAGGCGCACGAGCAACGGGCGTACCACGCACCACACGACAAGGCCGAACAGCCCGACCCAGCCGACCGTGACGGCCGCGGCCGCCGGCGAACCACCGCTCGCGATGGCCAGGACGAGGGCCAGCAGGCACCAGGCCGTGACGTCGGCGACGCTCGCCGAGGCCATCGCGAGGGTGCCGAGCCGGGTGTTGAGCCTTCCCTCGTCGGACAGCAGCCGGGCCAGCACGGGTACGGCCGTGACGCTCAGGCTCAGTCCCATGAAGAGCACGAACGGCACCGCGCCCACACCGGGGGGCCGGTAGGCGTCCGGGACGGCCAGGGCGACGAGCACGCCGGTCAGAAAAGGGATGGCGATACCGGAATGGCCGATAAGTGTCGATGCGGACAGGCCGTCGCGACGCAGCGTGGTCAGCGACAGCTCGCGTCCCACGGTGAACATGAAGAGTGTCACGCCGAGTTGGCCCAATGTGTTGAGGAACGGGAACACCTCGGGCGGGAGCAGCACGCGCTGGGCGTCGGGTAACAGCGCGCCGAACACCGAGGGGCCGAGCAGCAGCGCGACGGCGATCTCCCCGACCACGCGGGGCTGTCCGATCCTGCGGGCCACTGCCCCGGCCCACGCGGCGCAGGCGGTCACCAGGGCCAGGGCGCCGAGGATCCGGTACAGGGGCACGGCTGCGGAGTCGGCGGGCGCGTGTCCCAAGGGGCCGGCGTAACCGACCGAGGCGAGGATCAGCGCCGTCACTCCGACGGGGATCCCGACGAACGCGCCGTAGCCCAGGAGCATACGGCGCGGGGCGAAAGTGGCTGCGGGTTCGGACAGCTGAGACGAACTGGCCTTCACGGGCGGCTCCTTGTCGAGCGCGGTGGCGGCTGGTCAGTGCGGTGATCTCTGCCCCCGCTCGCCAGGGACGCGCTCTGCCGCATCCGCGTTCGAGGGCGAGAGGGCGAAGATCGGCCAAGGTCAGGGCGGTGGTCGGATGGGGGCAGGGGGATGCCGGACCCGAGCGTAAAGAGAAGTGACAGGCATAACCGGCACGTCGCATATGCGAGAGGAGCACTTCATGTCCGCGAAGCCGCACGGCGTGCGAGGCCCCGGTTCCGACAAGGGCGGTCGGCGTGGTGCGGAGCCGGAGACATGGCGTCCGCTGCTCGCCGAGCCGGCCGTGGCGGAGCTCCTCGGGGATCGGCTGGTGGAGGCGGCACTGCTGGAACTGCGCCGGCTCGTGCCGCCGCGCACGGCACTGCACTCGCTGCGTACGTTCCTGCTGGCCGACGCCCTCGCGCGGACCCGCCGGATCGACTGCGACCGGGCGGGGCTGTTCGTCGCGGCGGCCTTCCACGACACCGGGCTGACGCCGGGCGGCGCACGGGTGCCGGGCGGATTCCCCGGCTGTTCGGCCGCGTTGCTCGACCGCTTCCTGGTCGGGCACTCAGTGGACGAGGCACGGCGCGGGGCGCTGACCCGGGCGGTGCGCGAGCACATGCGGCCCTGGCCGGCGCGGCATGCCGGGGTGGAGGCGCGGCTGCTGCACTTCGCAGCCTGGCTGGACGTCACCGGGCGCGGCGGCCGTCAACTGCCGGGCGAGCGACGGCGGTTGGCCGCACTGGCGCCCACTCCCTGGTTCGCCCTGTCGTTCTCCGCCCGGGTGGCCGCCTGCGGGCTGCGCCGGGCGCTGCCGGGCCCGGCGGTCTGAGGCCGCCGAACACCGGCTCGGCACAGCGCATTTCCCGTCGCGAAAGGACGAAGACGTGCAAGACGACCAGCGTGTGTTCGATGTCGCCATCGTCGGAGGCGGCATCGGCGGGACGATGCTGGCGGCGATCCTCGCCCGCCACGGCGTACGGGTCCTGCTTCTGGAGGGAAGCGGCCACCCTCGGTTCGCCATCGGAGAGTCCACCGTTCCCGAGACCACCTTCGGCCTGCGGGTTCTGGCCCGCCGCTACGACGTCCCGGAGATCGAGCACCTGGCGACCAACGGGGCGCTGCGCCGCCATGTGTCGTCGAACTGCGGCGTCAAACGCAACTTCAGTTTCGTCTACCACCGCGAGGGAGAGCCCACCCGCGCCGACGAGTGCACCCAGTACCCCACCTGGGGGCCGCCCCTCGGACCCGACTCGCACTACTTGCGGCAGGACGTCGACGCGTACATGTTCCACGTCGCCGTGTCGTACGGCGCGACCGCCCACACCCACACCGTCGTGGACGATGTGAAGTTCGACGAAGGCGGGGTCACCCTCGTCACCCGGGAGAAGGGCACCTTCCAGGCGTCGTACGTCGTCGACGCCGGCGGTATGCGGGCGGTTCTGCCCGAACGGCTGGGGCTGCGACAGGATCCGCCGTACCGCACGCGCTCGCGCACCCTTTTCACGCACATGGTGAACGTGCGCCCCTTCGACGCCGTCGCGCCCCCGCGCGAACAGCACGGCATGCCGAGCCCGTTCAGCCAGGGCACGCTGCACCATCTCTTCGAGGGCGGCTGGTTCTGGGTCATCCCCTTCGACAACCACTCGTCCAGCACGAGCGGGTTGTGCAGCGTCGGCGTCAATCTCGATCTGGACCGTCATCCACGTCCCGAAGGGGTCACCGCGGAGGAGGAGTTCTGGCGCCATGTGCGGCGATTCCCCAGTGTGGCCCGGCAGTTCGAGGAGGCGCGGGCGGTGCGGCCGTATGTGTCGACCGACCGTACGCAGTTCTCGTCGCGGACGGTGGTCGGTGACCGTTGGTGCCTGCTGCCGCACGCCAGCGACTTCATCGACCCGCTCTTCTCCAGCGGGCTCGCCGTCACCGTGATGGCGCTCAACGCCCTCGGTCACCGGCTCATCGACGCGGTGCGCGAGGACGATTTCGACACCGCGCGGTTCGCGTATCTGGAAAACTGGATCAAGCGGATGTTCCGGTTCTACGACGACCTGGTGTCGTGCAGTTACCTGTCGTTCGACGACTTCGCGTTGTGGAACGCCTGGAACCGGGTGTGGACCATCACGACGCTGTACGGGACCAACGCACAGAATCAGGCGGCCGTGGCATTCGAGAAGACGCGTGATCCGGCTTCCTTCGACGCATTGGAGAGGGCCCCTTATCGGGGCCTTCAGGGAGTCGACAATCCCTGGGTCGGGCAGCTCTTCGAGCAGGCCCGGGACGCCGTACTGGCCTATGGGTCAGGCGATCTGACGAAGGATCAGGCCGTCGAGCGCATCTTCGCCCTGCTGCGGGAGAGCGGGTTGTGCCCGGCGGTGTGGGGCACGCTGGACCCCGAGGACCGCTGCCCGTCCGGGGTGTTCACCCTGTGGCCGCTGATGAGGATCCTGCTGTGGGGCAAGTTCCGTTCGCCCCGGCATGTGCGGGGAGCGTACTTCACGGGGGGCGCGCGGCTCGTGGGCAAGGAGGCCGTGCAGGCCCTCACCACCGATGTGCGGCGCGGCAGCTCCCTGGTGCAGCAGACCGTGCGGGACATGTGGGTCAACTGGAACCGCGACTGGGCCCGGCGGGAGATTCCCACCCGAAAATAGGAGCGGGATGCGCCCGGGAAATCCATTCCCGGGCACTCCGAGAGCAATATCAACGGTTTGCCGCTCCAGCGCCTCGGGTAGAAAAAATTGGGGCCCCAAAATCTGAATTGGGCCACCATTCCCCCTGCTCGATCGAGAGACTACGGGCTGCACTCCATATGGCGCGAAATTCCACCTGCCCCTCGCCCGCCCAATGCTCCTGGGATGACATATCCCAGCACCGGGACCGCCTCATGCGGCTGGTCCGACGACGACTCCCGAGCCATCAGGACGCCGAGGACTGCGTACAGGAGACGATGGCCCGGGCGGCCGCGCACGCCGCCCTGGACGGCAGCAGGCTGGGACCCTTTCTGACCTCCGTGGCGCTGCGCCTGTGCACCGATTTCTATCGTGACCTCGAGCGAAACAGACGTCTCTTACAGCGCACGGCCTTCCGGGACGCCCCCGGGACGACCGAGGAGGACGTGTGTGACGAGCACTTCGGCAAATGGCTGCTCGATCAGGTCAGGCAACTTCGCGGGCGGGAGCAGGAGGTCATACTCGCCCGGGCCAAGGGAATTTCCACGGCGGAATTCGCGCGTATGCACAACATCTCCCTCAAGGCGGCCGAGGCCGCTTTCACCAGAGGGCGGGCACGCCTCAGGACGGCCTGTGTGAAGGCCATGGAAGAAGCCACGGAATAATCAACCGAAGGGAAACTCGCTCATGTCCAACAAGAACATGCAGGACATTCTCAAGGACCTCATGGGCAATATGGCCGACAGCGGAAAGGAGGCATTCGACGACATTCTCAACCGTCCCGAGCAGTCGTCGTCCGCCGCCGGTTCCGTCGCGGCCCTGGCCGGGCTGCCCGCGAACACCCTGGCGGCCCTGGCCGGCGCCGCCAACCCGGCCGCGCTGCTCGCGGGGGCCGCGAACCCGCTGGGGGCGCTGGCGGGGGCGACGGGCAATCCGCTGGCCGCGCTGACGGGCGCCGCGGGAGCGGCAGGGGCCGCGAACCCGCTGGCGGCACTGGCGGGAGCCGCCGGCGCGGCCGGGGGCGTCAACCCGCTCGCCGCCCTCACGCAAGCGGCGGGAGGCGCCGGGAACCCGCTGGCCGCGATGGGCGGTGCGGCGAACGCGATCGGTGGGCTCGGGCAACTCGCTGGCGGCGCGGGTCAGTTGGCCGGGGGCCTCGGACACGCCGCCGAGGGCGTGGGCGACCTGCTCGCGCTGCCCGCCCAGCTCGCCCAGCTCGTCGAACTGATCCCGAAGCTCATCCAGGCGCTGCAAGCCCAGGCCGGCAAGGCTGCCTCGGCCTGACGGCGGGTGCGCCGGACCCGCTCGGGGTGACCGGTGCGCGGTCAGGTGACCGGCCGGCACGCGCATCCGCCCGCCGGTCACCCGACCCGTTCCCCCCTCCCCGCTCGGCCGGTCACGAACCGGTCTTCGCGACCCGCTCTACCTGAGGAGATCACTCACGATGGCGTCTGTCGTCGGGGATCGGCTGCGGCTGGTGGTCAAGGTGCTGGGGAGCCTCGTCGTCGACGAGGTCGGGCAGGCCACGCGGCTGCGGAGACGTACGAGACGGCACGAGGGGGAACGGGCGGAGGCCGGCGAGGACTCCGCCGGTGCCTCAGCCGGAGCCGAGGAGCGGCGGGCCAAGGCCGTGCGGCACGCCCTGGAGAGTCTCGGCCCCTTCTATGTGAAGGTCGGTCAGATTCTGTCGTCCCGGCCCGACATGGTGCCGCAGTCGATCCGGGACGAACTGCAGAACCTGCACGACCAGGTGGACGTCCAGCCCTTCCCGGCCTTCGAGCACGTGCTGGCCGAAGACCTCGGCCCCGACTGGAAGCTGCGGTTCGACGACATCGACACCACCGCTCCCCTCGGTGCCGCCTCGCTCGCCCAGGTCTACCGGGTGACGTTGCCCGGCGGCCGGCCGGCCGTGGTCAAGATCCAGCGACCCGGTATCCGCGAGGGCGTACTCGCGGACATGGCCCTGATGCGCCGGGCGTCCCGGATCGTGGCCCGCATGGCACCCCGGTTCAACGAGGTCATCGACATCGAGGCGATGCTCGGCTCGGTCTTCGACGCGATGGAGCCGGAGCTGGACTTCACCGGCGAGGCCCGCAACATGGACGAGGCCCGGCAGTACGTACGGCCCTTCCGCACGCTGGAGGTGCCCAGGGTGCTGCACGCGAGCCCCCGGGTCCTGGTCCAGTCGCTGGCCCCGGGTACGTCGGTGCGGCACATCGACCGCGGCCACTTCACCGACGACGAGCGCATCGAGATCGGCAAGGACCTGCTGCGCTTCATGTACCACGGGTACTTCGTGCACCGCGTCTTCCACGCCGACCCCCACGCGGGCAACGTCTTCGCGGCGCCCGGCGGACCCGCGACGCTGATCGACTGGGGCATGGTCGGCCGCCTGGACCGCCGTACCAGCCTGCAACTACTGCCGCTGTTCATGACCTTGGCGCAGAACGACGGGGCCGGGCTCGCGCACCACTGGGCCGAGATGGGTCGGGTGACCTCGTGGTCCAACATGCCCGCGTTCGCCGCCGACATGGCGGCGTTCGTACCCAAGGTCTCCCATCTGTCCCTGGAAGACATGAACTTCGGGGTGTCCCTGACCACCGTGCTCGCGAAGGCGACCAAGCGGGGCATCGGCTCACCTCCGGCGGTCTCGCTGCTCGGCAAGTCGTTCGCCAACCTCGACGGCTCGGTGCGCTGCCTCGCCCCCGAGATCACGCTGCCTGAGGTGTTCCAGGGCGAGGTGCCGAAGATCCTCTTCGCGCTGGGCCGCGAGTTCCTGGGACGCCATCAGTTCGCCCGCAACTCGATGGAACTGCTGCTCGCCGCCGTCACCAGCCCCGAGCAGATGCGCGGGGTGCTCGCGGACATCGCCAACCGCCAGTTCGCGTTGCAGGTCCACGAGCCGCGCACCCCCGCCGCGATGGGCGGCCAGCGCCCCACCCGCCCCTCCGGCGGCCTCCTCGCCCTGGGCGCGCTGGCACTCCTGCTCGCCCGCCGCCACTCCCGTTGACCTCGACGACCACACGGAGGTTCTCCTTGCCCGAGACCGCACGCTCGCAGCCCCCGTCGACGCCGGACGCGCCCCTTGCCGAGGGCGCGGCACCGTCGTACGGCCTCTCGCGCGTCGCGCTCTGGACGGCCGCCGCGCATGCCGCCGAGTGCGGCCGGGACGCACCGTACGTGATCGACCCCTGGGCCGCGGACTTCCTGCACGCCGCCCGGTTCAGCGGCGGGCCGCCCGGTGACGGCCCGTTGCAACGGCTGCTGCCCGACTGGGCCGTGGTGCGCACCCGCTTCTTCGACGAGCACCTCCTCAACGCCTCCCGCTCGGGCTGCCGTCAGGTGGTGCTGCTCGGGGCCGGTCTCGACACCCGCGCCTTCCGGTTGCGCTGGCCGACCGGTGTGCACGTCTTCGAGGTCGAGGTCCCCGCCGTACTGGAATTCAAGGACCGCGTACTGGACTTGACCCCTCCCACGTGCGGGCGGCGCAGCACGGTGGGCGCCGATCCGGCCGGGTCCTGGGCCGAGGACCTGCTCGCGGCGGGCTTCGATCCGCGCCGGCCCACCGCGTGGCTGTGCGAGACCCTCCTCTACCACCTGGAGCCGGCGGCGGTGGAGTCGATCGTCGGCACGATGACGGAACTCTCCGCGCCCGGCAGCACGTTCGGCGCCGAGTGCGTGAACGCCGAGGCCGCCGCATCGGCGTTCGTGGCTCCCTTCCTCCAGGCCCTGTCCGCCACCGGCATCGCCTGGCACTGGCAGCTCGCCGAGCCCGCGGCCTGGTGGGCGGAGCACGGCTGGGAGGCCCATGTCGCCGACCTCTTCACGCTGCCGTACGTCATCCAGCGGCTCTCCCCGTATCTGCCGCTGCTGACCGAGGCCGCCGCCAAGTGTGCGTTCCTGACCACGGGCACTCTGAAGAAGTGACCGTCACGAAGGAGGAGCCCCGGGCCGCACCGGCCGGGGCTCCTCCTTCGTGCGTCGATACGGCGGGTCAGGGACGCTCCAGTTCCAGCAGTGCCGCCAGCCACAGGTCCGGGAGTTCGTCGGCGGTGGCCAGTGTCTCGTCGTGCACGACCGTGAGGCAGGCGGTGTCGTGCTGGCTCGTCAGCGTGGTCAGGCAGCGGATGCCGGCCGCCAGGCCCGCGAAGACGGCGGCGCTTCGGGACGCGGCACCCTGATGGACCAGGGCGTCACCGAAGTTCACGCTGCTCGCCGGTCCGGCGACGACGTCGCCGTTGACCATCCGCGTGCCGACGCGGGCGCCGACGGCCCTTGGCGTGGCGGCCAGCAGCAGACGGACTGCGTCGCGGCGCCGGGTCGCGCGGAGCCGGGTGGTGGTCGCGATGACCCCGGCGAGGGCGCGGTGCGGTGACGGCTCGTCACAGGGCAGCAGGACACGGGCGGTGACCATCCGGTTGCCGGGGGCGTGTTCCTCGCCCGGCGCCCGCACCGACATGGGGACTGCGACCGGCAGCGGCGGATGGGGCGCTCCGGTCGTCTTCATGTGCCAGGTGTGGACGGCGTGCGTGAGGGCGGCGAGGTAGACGTCGTTGACCGTGCCGCCGAGCGCGCGGCCGATGGTGCGCAGCCTGGTCAACGGGGTGTGCGCCTGGCAGAGCGTGGTGCGGCCGCTGCTCGGCCCGTCGAAGGCCGGTTTGGCGGTGGGCGCGCGGAAACCGCCCACGGCGTCGCCGAGGGCATCGACCAGACCTCGGGCGGTCGGCCAGGAGGGGCGGTTGGCGGCGGGCCCGCCCCCGGCGTGGTCGGCGAGGAGGGCCCGGGCGGTGTGCGCGGCACCGACTCCGTCCTGGAGGGCGTGCTCGGAGCGGTAGCAGAGGCTGTAGCCGCCCGTCGGCCCATGGACCAGCCACACGTCCCACGACGGCCGCTCGTCCGCGTTCATGGGCCGGGCCAGCATCAGCCGCCCGGCCTCCGCGGCGTCGGCGGTCTCGGGCAGCCACACCTCGTGCACATGCTGCTCCACGGCGATCCGGTCGACGCGCCGGAGCACCGGGCGGTCCCGCGCGATGCGGTAGCGCAACGCCGGGATGCGGTGGGCGCGTTCGGCCACGCGCGCGCGTACGGCGTCCAGGGTCGGCGCCCGGCCGCCGTAGGCGAACACGAAGGCGACCGGCAGCGGTCTGCCGTGCGTGGCCAGGTGGTAGGCGACGTCCGCGGTCCCCATGCGGAGCGTCGGCGGCAGGAAGCCGTCGGTGCCGAGGGGGCGTCGGGTCATGGAACAACCTCCGGGTCGGGTGGGGCGGATGTCAGCAGGTGCGCCGCGTGGCCCGGCCGAGCGCGTCCAGATAGGTCCGCAGCAGGGGGCGGGCGGGTCCGCGCACGGGCATGCGCGGGGCGGCCGAGCGGTGCCAGGGCAGTGGCCCCCCGGGTTCCGGCTCGCCCAGCAGGGCCGCGGCGACGTGGGCGCCGTGGGCCACGGACATCGCCAGGCCGTGTCCGCCGCAGCCGCCGATGTACCAGACGCCGGGCAGGCCGCGGACGGGGCCGACCACCGGCAGCCCGTCGCCGGTCATACCGATGCGGCCCAGCCAGCGGTGGGTGACCGGCACGTGGGCCAGCTCGGGGTGCAGGGACCGCACCCAGTGGGCCAGCCACGCCCAGGCCCGCTCCCGCGCGGCGCGCAGCCGTGGTGCGGCGAGCCCGGCGGGGAGGGTGACCGTGCCGCCGCCCGCCACCAGCCCTCCGTCGGGGAGCGGCCGGAAGTACGGGGCCATCGGCAGGGCGTCGACGACGGCATACCCCTCGCGACCGCCGAGCGCCTCGTACGCCGGGTCGCTCACGGGCGCGGTGGCGACGGCGTACACCTCCAGCGGCACGACCGTGCCGACCGGCAGCCCGAGAGAGAGCGCGGCGGAGTTGACGGCCAGCACCGCATGGCCGGCCCGGAGCCAGCCGTGCGGGAAGTCCAGTTCGGAGCCGACCGGGTGCCCCGCGCGGACGGCCACCAGCGGGCTGTTCCCGAAGAACCGCACACCCCTGGCAGCGCAGGCGCGGGCGAGGGCGCAGGTCAGGGCGGCCGGGTCGAGCGTCGCGGCGGTGCGGTGCAGCAGACCGGCGGTGTACGGCACGCCCACGCGCGCGCGTACCTGGGCGCCGGACAGCTCCGGCACGTCCAGGCCCAGCGCGCGGTAGGCCCGGGACCGCCGGTCGAGGGCCGCCAAGCCGGCCGGTGCGCGCGTCGCCATGATCTGCGCGCCGGGCCGCAGCCCGCACGGCAGGTCGAGCCGCCCGCACAGATCGAGGACCGCCTCCACCGCCCGTACGCTCGCCAGATGCATCCGGCGTGCGGCCCAGGGGCCGTGGCGGCGTACGGCGCCGTCGATCGCGGGCCCGGCCCGCGGACCCAGCAGACCGGTGCCCCGGCCGCTGGCCCCGGCGGCGGGACCCTCGGCGTCGATCACCACGATGTCGCGGCCGGGGGCGCGTTCGGCCAGGTGGTAGGCGCAGGCGAGGCCGGCCAGACCGGCCCCGACCACGACCGTGTCCGCCGTGACCGTGCCGTGCAGCGGGGGCTGTGCGGGCAGCTCGGGCAGGTCCCAGGCCGGGGTTCCGTACGCCGACGGCGTCATCCGGTGCCCTCCGGCGCGAGGTCACGGAGCGAGCCGAACCGCCGGTCGTGCCACAACAGCGGGCGCCCGCCTCCCACGTGCACGGCGGCGACCTGCCCGACGACCAGATGATGGTCGCCGTAGCGGCGTACGTCCACGACCAGGCACACCGACCAGGCCAGTGCCCCCGCGATCACCGGAACGCCGAGGACCTGCCGGGTGTCCGTGCCCTCGAACCGCACCGCGGCGGGTGCCGTCGGGCTCGCGAACCGGCCGGCCAGGTCGTGCTGTTCCTCGCGCAGCAGATGCACCGCGAAGGCGCCCTGGGCGCGGACGGCGGTGAGGGTGCGGGAGCCGTCGCGCAGACAGGCCAGGAGCAGCGGTGGCCGGGCCGACAGCGAGGTCACGGCGGAGACCGTCATCCCGATCGGCCCGTCCTCGCCCCGAGCCGTCACGACGCTCACCCCGGCGGCCAGTTTGGCGTAGAGGCCGAGGCAGCGGGCGGCGCCGGGGCCGGGCTCGTCGTGGAGCGGGTCGTCGTACGGGGAGGGCTGCGGCCGGGTGGTCGTACCGGAGGCGTGGCGCACGGCGTGGTACGGCGCGGACTCGGGGTCAGCCGCGAGCGGGGGCGGCGCACTCATCGATCACCTCCGCGCCGACCAGACCCACCAGGATGCGGGCGATGTTGGTCCGCAGCGTGGACTCGGCGACGGGGTCGAGGATCTCCGCGAGGGTCGGGATGCCGAGGTCGAAGGACGCGGTGAACACGACGAGTGTGCCGCCGTCGCACGGCTCGCAGCGCCAACTCCCCTCGAAGGTCTGGAAGTCGCCGCTGAGCTGCTCGAAGGTGAGGGAGAGCGTGTCCGGCGCGAACCTGTCGCGTTCCCGCCATCGCATCAGCCCGCCCCGGAACGACACGGTCCAGTCCGACACCACCGAACCGTCCGGCAGTGTGTCCACGCGGACCTCGCGCACGGTGTCGGTGAGTTCGGGGTAGCGGCGGAAGTCGGTGATGCGGTGATAGACGGCGGCGGGTGCCGAGCCGTCGGCGATCGCGTGCAGGACCACATGACGCATGGGTCGTTCGGTTCCTTTCCGGGATTTCGTGCGGTGCCTGTGGGGGGGTCAGCCGGCCATCCGCGCGGCCGTGCTGCGCAGGGCCTCGGCGAGGGTGGTGAAGAACAGGTCGAGCGCGGCGTCCTCGACCACGGCGGGCGGGGTCAGGCGCAGCACTCGGGTCGAGTTGAGGGAGTGGTTGACGAGGACGCCGCGTGCGATGAGTTCCAGCAGGAGTTCGCCGACCGCCTGCTCCTCGGTGAACTCGATCCCGATCAGCAGTCCGCGCCCGCGCACGTCCTGGACCAGGATTTCCCGGTACGGCGCACAGGTGGCCCGCACCCCGGCGAGGATGCGTGCGCCTAGGCCGGCCGCGCGGGCCACGGTGTCCTCGCGCTCCATGGTCTCGACGGTGGCGAGGGCGGCGGCGCAGGCGATCGGGGAGGCGCCGAAGGTGGAGGTGTGCAGATAGGGGTCCCGGCTGAAAGGGGCGTACGCCTCGGCCGTGGCGACCATCGCGGCGACCGGTACGACGCCGCCGCTGAGCCCCTTGCCGACCAGCAGCATGTCCGGGCGGACCCCCTCCGCGTCGACACCCCACCAGGTGCCCAGCCGGCCCATCCCGGTCTGGATCTCGTCGACGACGAGCAGCGCGCCGAACTCCCGGCACAGCGCGGCGACTTCGGTGAGGTAGCCGGGTTCCGGGATGTGCACGCCGCCCTCGCCCTGCACCGGTTCGACGATGACGCAGGCCCGGTCGCGGCGGGCGGCCAGCGCCTGCTTGAGGTCGGCGGCGTCATCGAAGACGACCTGGGTGGTGTCGGGCAGCAGGGGCTGGAAGGGCGCCTGGTAGGTGGGGTTGGCGGTGACGCTGAGGGCGCCGAGCGTCTTGCCGTGGAAGCCCTTGCGGGTGGTCACGATCGCGTTGCGGCCGTGCGCTCGGGCCAGCTTGAGGGCGGCTTCCGTGGCCTCGGCGCCGGAGTTGACGAAGTGGACGTAGTCCAGTCCCGGCGGGGTGTGGGCGGCCAGCGCCTGCGCGGCGCGTGCGGCGACCGGTTCCAGGAAGACCCGGCTCGCCAGCGGGTGGGCGTCGATCTGCCGGTGTACCGCCTCGACGACGGCCGGGTGCCGGTGGCCGAGGATGAAGACGCCGTACCCACCGAAGTCGAGGAGCCTGCGCCCGTCGTCGGTATGGATCCAGCAGCCTTCGGAACGCACCTCGGCCATCCCGCCGAGCACCCGTCCCATGACGGCTCGGCCGGAGCCGATGTGGCGCAGGTAGAGGTCGAGGATGTCATCGGGGGTGGTGGGCGGGGTGTCGGTGGCTTGTGCGGAGGCGGCAGTCGCGTCTGAGGCCGACCCGACCGGGCCCCGCGCCGACACCGCCGCCGCCTCCGGAACCGGCCCAGCCGTGCCCCGCGCGGACACCGCCGCCACGTCCGGAACCGGCCCAGCCGTGCAAGGTGCGCGGCGTGTGGGGAGCGGCACGGCCTCCGTCACCGCCGAAAGCTCCTGCCCGGGCACGGCCTCCGTCACCGCCGAAGGTTCCTGCCCCGGCACCGCCCCCGTCGCCACCGAATCCTCCGGCCCAGGCACGGCCCCGGTCACCGCCGAATCCTCCCGCCCAGGCACCGCCCCCGTCACCGCCGAAGGCCTCTGCGCGGGCGCCGTCGTCGAGTCCGGGGAGATCGTCATGAGGCCACCTCGGTCGGGGTCGGGGTCGGGGCTGTTCGGGTGGTGCGGTGTCGGGTGAGGAGGGTGGGGCGGGCGTCGGCCCAGCTCTCCAGGTTGCGGACGAGCGCGGCGCGGATGTCGGCGTGGTTGAGGCGGGTGCCGCAGTGGGGCCGGCCGAGCGAGGTGTCGAAGGGGAGCTCGCGTTGGAAGACCAGCAGGAGCTCGGCGTAGTGCTGGAACCTGCGGCGCGTGGACTCGGGCAGTGCGGTGCCCTCCAGCATGGGCAGCAGCAGCCGGTGCACCGCCTCGACGGGGATGAGCCGGGGCCGGTGCGGTGCGGGGAGGCCGTGGCGGACGGCGAACTCCGCGCAGGTGTCGGCGATCTCCCGCAGCCGGGGCGCCTCGTGGCCGGCGGTGAGCCAGAACTCCCCGCTGCTCACCCCGCCGCGGACGAGGTCGCCGATGGCTCGGGTGACGTAGTCCTGCGGGACCATGTCGACGCGGGCGTCGGGGGCGCCGGGCAGCACCGGCACCTGACCCAGGACCATCGAGCCCAGCGTCTTGGTCAGGCCCTGCTGTCCGGCGATCCGGCCGGTCGCGGAGTCGCCCATCACGACGGACGGGCGCACGATGGCGCCGGGCAGGTCGGCCTCGCGGACCTGTTGTTCGGCGCTGGTCTTGGAGGTGAGATAGGCGGCGGCCCCCGGGAAGCGCCGTGCGTCCTCCTCGCTCGGGGTGCTCGCCACGAACGCGGTGCTCACCAGGTACAGGGGCGCGTCAGCGCGGGCGGCCAGGTCGAGCATCACCTCCGTGCCGAGGGTGTTGGTGCGCACGATGTCGGCGGGCGGCATCCGCCAGTTGGTCTCCGCGGCGGAGTGCAGGACGACGTCCACGTCGAGGGCGAGTTCGTGCCAGGCGAGCGGGGTCAGGCCGAGGCGTGGGGCGAGGAGATCGCCCTGAAGCTCGCGCACCCTTGGGTCGTTCAGGGGGCGGTTGCGGCGCAGGCAGAGCAGGTCGAAGTCGGCGCAGAGTTCGTCGATCAGGGCCCTTCCTAGGACGCCGGTTCCGCCGGTGAGCAGCAGGGTCGGGCGGTCGCGCGCGGTGCTCCTCGGTGCGGGCAGGGCGGTGGGACGCGGGAGGTGTGGCGGCATGGGTGAACTCCCCCAACTGGTCTCGGCCGGCGCAGGGCGGTGGGTGCGGGCGCCGGTCACGCGATGGCGAGCGGCCGGTCGGCCAGGTAGTCGGCGAAGGGGCCGGTCATCCTGGCCCGGGACGGCGGGTGGAGGGACAGTCCGTTGGCGCAGGCGGCGAGGTGGCCGACCTCGTCGGACGTCATGAAGCTGAGCCCGCCGAGCAGTTCGACCGCGCGCGGCACGACCCGGGCGATGACGTCCTGGACGCCGTAGCGGACGTACAGCGCCTGGGCGAGCGCGGACTCGCCGAGGTCGCCGTCGTCGACGCGGCGGGCGAGGCCCTCGGCGGTGGCCGCGGCGGCCTCGGTCTCGACGAAGAGCCGCACCCGCTCGTGCTCGGGGATCCGGTCGTTGTGCAGCACCCGTTCGACCAGGGCGGACACGGCACCGAGGTAGCTGCCCGTCATCAGCAGCTGGAACCAGATCAGCCCGGCCGTCTGGAGCTCGTCGACGCCCCCTCCGGCGACGGCCGCGGTGCGCAGCAGCAGTTCCGGCGGTACGACGACGTCGGTGAGCGTGACCTGGTCGCTCTCCGCCCCGGCCAGGAAGGCGCTGGACCAGAAACCGCTGACGCTGACGCCGTCGCTCTCGGCGGGCACCAGCGCGACCGCGAGTTCGTCCCCCTGCCCGTCCTCGCGGGGCACCAGGACGCTGGCGGTCAGCACGTCCATGGAGCGGGCCAGGCTGCACGGGCGCTTGACGCCGCTGATGCGCACGCCGTCCTCGGTGACCGTGGCGGTCATCGTCGGTTCCAGGATCCCGGCGCCACGGCGTCCCTCGGCGAAGCCGGAGGCGATGAGGCGGTTGGTCGACGCCACGCCCTCGATGAGCAGCCACTCCAGTCCGTCGCCCCGGTCGCCGAGACCGACGAGCGTGGCCATGGAGAAGTGGTGCATCGTGGTCGCCACGGCCAGCGACGGCGAACGGCTGCCGATGGCCCGTTGCACACGCAGCGCGTCCAACGCCGTGGCTCCCCGGCCCTGATGGGCCTCCGGGACCAGCAGTCCCGGCCCGCCGCTGTCCCGGAAGAGCCCGATGCCGGGGCTACCCGGCCGCTCCAGCTCCATCAGCGGCGTCTCGCGCAGGGCCGGGTCCAGGTCCGGCAGCAGCTTGGCGAGGGTGGTGCGTTCACGCTCGAGGAATCTCATGCCGGTGCGATCCTCCGGGGTGGGGGGTGGTGTGCGGACTACGGCGTCGCGGCACCACGAGGAGACCTCGCGTGTGCGGACGCGGAACTGCGGGGCCGGCTCCGGCTCGTGGGGCGGTACTGCGACCGCGCGCCCGGCGGGCCGGACGGCGTCAGACGGCGTTGGTGGCGCGCAGGAGCTGCCATACGGCGGGGATGCGCGGCTTGCCCAGGAAGGCGATGTACTCCGGAAGGACCGCGTGCGGGGCCCACTTCTCCTTGTACTCGAGCTGGGAGACCGCGGGGTAGATCGCCTTGCCGCGCTCGGCGAGCAGTCGGGCGAACCGGGCGAACATCCGGCTGTGGCCGGGCACTTCGTGTTCCTCGTCGAGTCCGGTGAACGGGGTGAAGCCGAAGTGCAGCCAGCCGGCGCCGTCGGCGAGGAGGTGCTCCATGACGGTGGCGTTGAGCGCCTCCATCACGCCGGGCGGCGCGTCTGGCCTGCGCCGGCTGAGATCGTGCAGCCAGCCGGGGCGGCTGCCGTAGACGGGTGAGTAGTTGATGTAGCCGACCGCTTCGCCGTCGACGCGGCCGACGAAGAGCCTGCGGTGACGTTGCAGCGGCCCGGTCCGCTGGCCGACGAGGAATTGCAGCTCCTTGACGTGCCGGCCCTTGTCGCGCAGCCATGGCTCGTCCACCCGGTCCAGTTCGGCGCAGTCGTCGCCGGGCAGGACCTCGGCCACTTCCAGACCGGCCCGCCGGGCCCGCGAGATCTTGTTCCGCAGCCGTACGAACCGTGAGCCGCGCAGCGTGAAACGGGCCAGATCGACCGCGTACGACGCCCCGATCTGGTTGACCGTGAATCCGTGCCGTGCGTACAGCTCGGCGTCCTCGCGCTGGAGCTGCACGGCGACCAGGCGCCGTCCGGCGTGTGCCACGAAGGAGTCCAGCAGCCCCGCGCGGTGTTCCGAAGCGGTGAACGGGCCGCCGAATTGCAGGACATGGCGTCCGGATCTGCGATAGGCGCACACACCGTTGAACCGCTCGTCCCGGAAGTACTCGTTTCCGCTGTTCAGGGCGAGAAAGGAACTGGGGTTGTCGCTGTGTTCGGTGAGGGTGTCAAGCACGGACGGCATGCGCACCCTCCTTCCGATTTCGCGACACATCGGCGGCGGCACGGTACTGCCGCTCGAACGCGCCATAGGCGGGATGGGTTTCCGGTTCGAATGCGACACCGAAGGGTTTGAAGGAGTTCCCGAACAGGGCCCGGTCTCCCAGGAGGTGGATGGGCAGTGCGAGCAGGGCCCATTCCGGCCCGGCGATCAGGGCCCACGCCCCGGCCAGGGCACCGGCCGTGACCAGGCTGTGCATCACGTTGTAGGCCACGTAGTAGCCGCGCGAAATGCGCTTGCCGGGGGTCCGTCGGTGGGCGATGGCGCCGGGAATGTAGCCGATGACGTCGATCACCGCGAAGAGCGAGACGAAGACGCCCCAGCGGATCTGCGAAAGGTGCTGAAAGGCGAGCACGAGTGAAACGACCAGCAGGGCCAGCCATTCCATGCGGGTGAATGCGAAGGTGGTCTTCGTCTCGAATAGGTTCTTGGCGTCCACGGGGCTCCAGGAAATGCGCGTACGATGCGGGAGGCGGACTTCGGCCGGCTCCTTCCCTGCGGGCTTTCATACCTGTTTACGGGCGAGCGGCCGCAACCCCTCGTAATGCGGGGGTGATGGGCGTGCACGGCAGCCGAGGACCACGCCCGCGCCGACCAGGGCGCTGCCGACGGCCTGGGGGATCCCGTAGGAGCCGGTTCCGACGAGCGGTGCGGTGCAGGCGGCGGCGACGGGGATGAGTCCGGAGAACAGCGTGGCGCGCTCGGCGCCGAGCCGCTGCATGCCCATGTACCAGCACACGAACCCGACGACGGTCACGACCACCGCCTGCCACAGCAGGGCCGCGGCCTCGGTGGCATCCGGCCGGCGCAGCCAGTCGCCCCCGTCGAGCACCGCACCGGTCGCCGCGGACTCGACGGCCGCGACGCCGCACACCGTGGCGGACAGCAGACGCGGGCCGAGCGGCCGCAGCACGGGCACGGCGAGCACCGCGAACCCCACCTCGCCGACCAGCGCGCACACCGAGAAGGCGATGCCGGCGCCGTCCGTACGCCCCCAGCCCTGGACCGCGAAGGCACCGGCGACGACGAGCGACGCGCCGCACAGGACCGCGCGGCGGGGCCGGCGCCGCTCCAGGAGCGGGACGAGGACGGCCACGATCACGGGCGCGCAGCCGACGAAGACTCCGGGGACGGCCGGTTCCGCGGTGCGTTCGGCGGCGATCACGGCGAGGTTGAATCCGACCATGCCGATCGCGGCGAGCAGCGTGAGACGGGCCCACTGGCGGGGCGTGAGCGCCCGGATCCTCGCCCCGGCATCCGGCCCGAGGGTCGGCAGGAGCAGCAGGCACGCCAGCCCGTAGCGGAGGAACTGGCCGCCCGCGTACGGGTAGTCACCGAGCAGGCTGTTGGCGGTGAAGGAACCTCCGACGAGGACGCAGGCGAGCGCGGCGAGCAGGGCGCCGCGCGTGGTGGTGGCGTTCATAGGACGACGCTAGGGAGCGCGACGGCCCGCATTAAGGTCCATTTCCATGACGTCATCGCAGACCAATCCGGACCCGCGGGCCGGCTCCCCGGCCTGGGAGCTGCTGCTTCCCGCCGCGTCGGCGCCCGCACGCGCGCGTGGGCGTTCGCTCCAGGCGGCGCTGCGGGAGGCGGTGCGCTCGGGTCGGCTGCTGCCGGGGACGCGGCTGCCGTCGAGCCGGGATCTGGCCGCCGACCTCGGGGTGTCGCGCGGGCTGATCACCGAGGCGTACGAGCAGTTGACGGCCGAGGGGTATCTGCGCAGCGGCCGGGGCGCCGGGACCTGGGTGGGCGATGCGGTACGGGCCGCCCGGTCACGCGCGCGTGACCTCGCCCCGCGCTCCACCGGCGCGCGGGCCGACTTCGTGCCCGGGACGCCGGACGTGTCGCTGTTCCCGCGTGCCGCGTGGGCGGCCGCGCAGCGCGGGGTGCTGGCCGAGCTGCCGCACCAGGAGCTCGGCTATCCCGATCCGCGCGGGCTGCCCCGGCTGCGTACGGCGCTCGCGGAACTGCTGGCGCGCCGCCGGGGCGTGGTCGCGGACCCCGAGCGCCTCCTGGTCGTCTCCGGGGTGTCGCAGGCGACGACGGTGCTGGGCTTCGTACTGCACGCGCGCGGGATGCGCGAAGTCGGTGTCGAGAACCCCGGAAGCCCGCAGCACGACGCCCTGTACGCGGCCGCGGGCGTGACCACCGTGCCACTGCCCATGGACGACGAGGGGCTCGCCGTCGGCCCGCTGCGGGAGTCGGGCATACGGTCCGTCGTCACGACGCCGGCCCACCAGTTCCCCACCGGCATCGCCTATTCCGCCCCTCGCCGTGCCGAACTGCTCGACTGGGCACGGTCCGTCGACGGGTACGTCCTTGAGGACGACTACGACGGCGACTTCCGGTACGACCGCGCTCCCGTGGGCGCGCTCCAGGGGCTCGATCCCGAACGTGTCGCCTACGCGGGGTCCGTCAGCAAGTCCCTCGCACCCGGGCTGCGACTCGGCTGGCTGCTCGTACCGGAGGCGCTGGCCGAGGACGTCGTCGAGCGCAAGCGGACCATGGACCTCGGCCATCCCACCCTCGACCAGGCGCTGTTCGCCCGGTTCGTGGAGCGCGGCGACTACGACCGCCAGCTGCGCCGCTGCCAGCGCGCGTACCGGGAACGCCGCGACGCCCTCGTCGCCGCGCTGAAGGAGCACTTTCCGGGCGCGGCGGTGACCGGGATCGCGGCGGGGCTGCACGTCATCGCCGCGCTGCCGGAGCGGTACGGCCCTCAGGAGCGGTTCCTCGCGCGCGTGGGCGCGGCCGGTGTGGCGGTACGCCCGCTGACGGACTACGCGCACGCGCGTGCCGGGGACGACGAACAGCCGGGCGTACGGCTGGTGCTGGGGTACGCCCATCTGTCGCCCGCACGGATCCGGGACGGCGTACGGCTGATGGCCGGTGCGGTGGCGGCGGGGCGGCGCTGACCGGGACCGCCCCGGCGCCCGCTCGGCCACGGGCAGGTGATCGGCGCCGTACGTCGCGGTGTCGCCCGTGTGACGTGTCGGTTCCCTTGCGGATGCGGTCAGTTGTTCACTTGTGGTTTGCGTGTGCGCTGCGGCGCACCAGTAGTTGTGGCACTGCTCATTGGCCGGATCCCGCCTCTGGAGGCCTCCCATGTCACACCGTCCGTTCCCGGCCCGCCGCAGCGTCCTGCGCGGCTCGCTCGCCGCGTCGGCGGCCCTCACCCTGCCCACGGCCCTCGGCTCGGCACCGGCGTTCGCCCTCTCGGGGCGCCCCAAGGCGGGCTGGGGCGTGCAGACCGGCGACGTGACCTGCGACTCGGGGCTGGTGTGGGTGCGTTCGGACCGTCCGGCCCGGATGATCGTCGAGACGTCCGCGACCGAGTCGTTCCGCAACGCGCGCAGATGGCACGGCCCGCTGCTCGGCGCCGACACGGACTTCACCGGCACGACCCCGCTGCGCGGCCTGCCGTCCGGCGAGCAGATCCACTACCGCGTGCTGCTCGCCGACCCGGACGACCCGCGCCGCACCGGCGAGCCGGTCACCGGCACCTTCCGCACCGCCTCCGCGCGGCGGCGCGACGGTGTCCGGTTCGTCTGGTCCGGCGACCTCGCCGGGCAGGGCTGGGGCATCAACCCCGACTTCGGCGGCTACACCATCTACAACGCGATGGGCAGGCTGGACCCGGACTTCTTCCTGTGCAGCGGCGACAACATCTACGCCGACGGAGCGATCACGTCGTCCGTGACCCTGCCCGACGGCAGCACCTGGCGGAACATCACCACCGCGGAGAAGTCCAAGGTCGCCGAGACCCTCGCCGAGTTCCGCGGCAACTTCCGGTACAACCTGCTCGACGACAACCTCAAGCGGTTCAACGCCCAGGTCCCGTCGATCATCCAGTGGGACGACCACGAGGTGACCAACAACTGGTACCCCGGCGAGATCCTCGGCGACTCCCGCTACACGGAGAAGAGCGTCGACGTCCTGGCCGCACGCGCCCGGCAGGCGTTCTCGGAGTACTTCCCCATCTCGACGCTGCGCCGCCCCGACGGCCGGGTGTACCGCACGGTGCACCACGGGCCGCTGCTCGACGTGTTCGTGCTGGACATGCGCACCTACCGCAACGCCAACTCGACGGACGACCAGACCACCGACGCGCAGGGCATCCTGGGCGCCGAACAGCTGAAGTGGCTCAAGGGCGAACTGGCCCGTTCCCGGGCGGTGTGGAAGGTGATCGCCTCGGACATGCCGCTGGGCCTGGTCGTGCCGGACACCGGCGACGGCAAGCCGAACATCGAGGCCGTCGCCCAGGGCGACCCGGGCGCCCCGCTCGGCCGTGAGCTGCAGATCGCCGAGCTGCTGCGGTTCATCAAGCACCGGCGGATCACCGGCACGGTGTGGCTGACCGCCGACGTCCACCACACCTCGGCCCAGCACTACCAGCCGTCGCGGGCGGCCTTCACCGACTTCGAGCCGTTCTGGGAGTTCGTCTCGGGTCCGCTCAACGCCGGTGCCTTCCCGGCCAACGCGCTCGACGACACGTTCGGTCCGGAGCGGGTGTTCGTGAAGGCGCCGACCACCGCGAACGTCTCCCCCGCGGGCGGCTACCAGTTCTTCGGCGAGGTCGACATCGACGGCCACAGCGGTGAGCTGACGGTGCGGCTGCGGGAGCAAGACGGCACGGTGCTGTTCACCAAGGTGCTTCAGCCGGGACGCGTCGGCCAGTAGGTCCCGTACGCTCGTGACAGTGCCGCGCACCTGAGTCATCCCCTGGTGCGCGGCAGTCGCATGGTGGGGCGCCGACGCTCGCGAACTCGCCCGCCGTCAGGGGGTTTTCGCAGGTCAGCGCCGATTGTCAGTGGTCGCCTCTACGGTTTTTCCATGACGCGATCTTTGCAGGCCGTGGCCTATCGGCAACCCTCCGTGCTGGAGTCCGCAGTGAGTGGACAGCGGCTGGGACTTGAGACCTCGCGGGGTGCGACGCCCTCGGGAGTGCGTGACCACCCGCAGTTCTTCGCGGGCTTCCTGACGTCCCCTCAGGTGGCGTCGGCCGCGCTGCTCGCGGTGGCCGACGTGGCGGCGGCGCGGTACTACCAGCGCCAGCTGCGGGCCTCGCTGGACCCGGTGGTGACCGGCAACGGCGACCGGCTGCGCTTCGAGTCCTTCTCCGGCTGCTGCGGGGTGTACGCCCGCCTGGACGTGCTGGAGCCCGGCCTGGACGGCGGCGAGGTGGGACACGGAACGACGAACGTGGACGTCAACAACCCGCTGCGCGAGGCCCTGTCCAGGATCGGCTCGGACGATCCGCTCCATCTGCGGGTGGGCCCCGAGGAACTGGCGGTGACCACGCTGGACGGTCCGGTCGTGGAAAAGAAGGTGCCGCTCCCGGACCGCTGGCTGCGCGGCTTCGCCGAGGCACAGGTGACAGCGGCCGGCTTCGATCTGCGGGCGGAGCTGCCGGCCGCAGAGGCGGTGCGGTTCCTGCGGGCGCTGCCGCGCGGTGGGGCACGCGGCGCCTCGGTCGGCCCGCGGTGGGTGGTGCCCTCGGCCGGCGGACTGCGGCCGACCACCCGCGCGGTGCCCGGCGCGGTGTGCCTGCCGGGCCCCGAGCGGCTGGTCGCGCTCCAGCGGGTGCTGCGCCATGCCACCGCTCTGCGGGTGTACGGACCCTCTGTCACCGGCGGTGCAGCCGCCATGGCCAGCGCCTGGGAGGTGGTCCTGCCGGGCATGCGGCTGACGCTGACGCTCTCCCCCGACGCCTCACGCGGCTTCTCCGGCGAGGGCGGCGTCCTGGACGCGCTCGCGACGGACGAGGCCGCCGAGGACGCGGAGCTGATCGCGGTGCTCCTCGCGTGGGACCCCCGCGTCGATGTCGCCGACCTGGCCGCGGCGTCTGGGCTCACACCGGAGCGGGTCCGCGCGGCCCTGATCCGCCTCGGCACATCGGGGCGGGTCGGCTACGACACTGCGGAGGCGGCCTACTTCCACCGCGAACTGCCGTACGACGCCGAGCGCGTGGAGCGCCACAACCCTCGGCTGCGCTCGGCGCGGGCGCTGGTGGCGGCGGGCGCGGTGGCCCTGGACGGCGCCATGGGGACGGTGACGGCCGAGGACGGACATGTGCACCGCGTGCGGGACGAGGCGGGTGTGCTCAGCTGCAGCTGTCTGTGGTGGGCGAAGTACCGGGGCGGGCGCGGGCCGTGCAAGCACGCGCTCGCGGTGCGGATGGCGCGGCGCGGTGTCGCCGCGACGGAGCGGGACATGGCACGAGTCGAGGGGGACGCACGATGACTTCACTGATGGACGCGGTACGGGCGGGACGGACGGCCGAGGTGGTGAGCCTCCTGGACGGGATGTCCGACGCCGAACGGCGAGCGTGCTTCCCGAAGTTGAAGGCCCTGCGCAAGGAACTGAGGGCGGACCAGTGGACCCCGCAGGCTCGTCTCGCCTATCCCGCCCTGCATGCGGCTGGGGTCGCGTGCCAGACCGGCGCGGCCGGTGTGGCGGGTTGGCTGGCCGCCGCCGATATGCGCTGGTGGCCGGCGTCGCCCGGTGTGCTGATCGATGTCCTTGGCGACCGGGCCCCGGCCTGGCTCGGCGATGTGGCGCACCGGATCGCCGAGCGACCGCTGACGGCGAGCGTGCCGTACGAACTGATGGCGGGTCTGGTCCGGCTCTCCGGCTGCGAGGTGCCCACGACGGAGGCCTACGTCCACGGCTGGGTGGAGCACATCGGGCACGTCTGGCAGCGCGGCGACACGGTCCTGGCCCGGCTGCGCAAGGACCCGCACCTCGCGCAGCTCACGGCCGCGCTCTTCGAGACGGACGACATCGGCAGCCGACTGGCATGGACCGCCGTCGAGGGTCCGAACAGCTGGACCGAGTCGCTCGCGGGACTCACCGTCGAAGGGGTGCTGGACCGCAGGGCGACGGTGGACGCGTGCCTGGCCCGGTTGTTGCGGGGCGGTCCGGTCGCCGACCACCGGGTGTTCCTGCGCATGCTCCAGGCGCTCGCCCTCACCCGGGACGAGGAGCGGGAGCACACGGCCGACTGGCTGGCCCTGGCCGCCGACGCCGCGTCCGTCGTGGCGGCGCATGCGCAGTCGGTGCTCGCGTCGCTGGCCCTGGACGGTGAACTGACCGCGCATCAGCTGGTCGAGATGTCGGGCGCGGTCCTGTTCCGCACCGAGAAGAAGCTCGTACGCGCCCAGCTGGTCCTGCTGGGCAAGGTGATCGCCCGGGACGCGTCCACCACCGATGAGCTGCTGCCCGCCGCCGCCCAGGCGTTCGGGCACGAGGACTCGGACGTGCAGGAGCGGGCGCTCAAGCTGGTGGAGCGGCATGTCCGCAAGATCCGCACCGCCGAGGTACGGGAGGAACTCGCCTCGGCCGCCGACCAGTTGATCCCGACCCTGCGCAAGCGTGCGGCACAGAGCCTGGGGGCGTCCCCCGTGGCGTCGGAGCCGGTCACGTACGAGGAGGTCCTGCCTCCCGCGCCGGCGCCGGCGCGGCTGGCGCCCGCGCCCGAGTCGGCGGCGGAACTCGCCGAAGAGGTCGGGGCGTTGCTCGCCTCCGGCGGTGACGTGGCGGTGTTCGAGCGGACCCTGGACGGGCTCGTGCGGCACACCTACCGCGACCGGGACGCGCTGCTGGAGGCGCTGGAACCCGTCGTCGCCCAGCGCTGGCGGGACGAGCAGAATCCGCGGTTCGCGTTCAGCGTGGACGACTACTTCATCGGACGCCACGGCCTGTTCAACGCGGCGCACGGTCTCGAACTCCTCCTGGCGACGCTGCGCAGGCAGGTGCCCACCTCGACGCTCCACAACACGCTCCGGCGCGGCACGACCGTCACCGGCGGCTGTGGCCACGGCCCGCTCGTCCGCGCCTTCGAGGCCCGCATCTGGGAGCTGGCGTATCGGATCCGCACCGAGCCGCTGCCGCTTCTGCTGTCCACACCCACTTGGGGCACCGGACTGCTGGAGCCGGACGAGCTGGTGGCACGTCTCGACGAGTACAGGCGCCTGGGGGCACGGGTGTCGGCGACGGACTTCGCGCAGGCGCTGCTGCGGGTCCGACGCGGCGACCGCGCGGCGGCCGAGGCAGCTGCGGAGCGGGCGGCAGCGCTGGGCACCGCGGAGGGGACGCGCCTCGCCCGGTGGCTGACCGCCGGCGGTCCCGCCGCACCGACATACCGGCGGCAGACCGCGAAAGACCGCATACTCGTCGAGTCCGGGGAGATCGCCGAGCTGCGAGGTGACTTCCCGCCCGAGTTCGACTCGTTGGGACGGCCCGTGAGCGTCTTCCGGGACCGCTGGCACTGCTACCACTGGAACGACACCATGCGGCCGCACTGGCTCGCCCTGCTGCCCGAGCAGCGCGAGCTCGTGGCCGTGAGGATGCTGGTCGAGCTCTCGGCGGTCGCCGTGGACGACACCCGCGGCGAGGCGGCGATCCTGCCGCAGCTGGCCGAGTCGGGCGGCGAGGCCGGTGAGGCGGTGCACCTGTGCCTGGCGTACGGGCTGGGCGCACGGCATCCGGAGGACCGGCTCGCCGCCGTGGACGCCTTGCTGGTGCTCGCGGCGCGCGGGCAGCTCGACGGGGACCGACTGGGCGCGGATCTGGGGCAGTTGGTGCGACGCGGTGCGGTGAAGCCGTCGCGGCTCGTGGACTCGGCGCGGACGGCGGTGGCGACGGGGGCGCACACCACCGTCTGGGGAGTACTGCGACACACCCTGCCCGTTCTGCTCGCGGACCTCGCGACCGGTGCGGCGACCGCTCCGGCACGGGGACTCGCCGACCTCCTGGCCGTCGCGGCGGAATGCGCCGAACGAACGGGGGCACGCGAGGAGTTGCCGCACCTGGCGGGCACGGCGGAGCGCCGGGGCACGTCCCGGATCGTGGCGCAGGCCCGGCGACTGCACAGCGCGCTGGTGGAGGACGTGGCCGCGTGACGAGGCGGTGGTTCCATCTCACACAGTTGAAAAAGTCACAAAAACGACATAGGCGCTCTTTACCGCCCGGTCACAAAGCGTTCGTGATCACGCAACACCGTTCCTTCACAGTGGGTGCATGAGTCGAGACATATCTGATGTGACGCGCGCGAGGCACGGACGTCCGGTCCACCACTGGCGGCGCAATGCCGTTGAACTCGCCGCGGTCCTGTCGGCGGTGGCGGTGGCCGAGGCGATCCTGAATGGGCACGGGCCCGGCACACCGGCCCTGCTGCTCACCTCGGCGGCGCTGCTGGTCGCCACGGCGGGGTTCCACGCATGGCGGACACGTCGCCACGGTCACGCACCCCCGACGAGCGATACCGGTGCCCGGCCGCGCTCCGAGGAGCCGACCGGGCCGTCGAGCCAGCCGCGGGAGACGAGCGCCCCGGTCTCCGAGGAGGGTGCGCTGTGGCGGATGCGGACGACGGTGAGGGACGAACCGGGATCGCTGGCCGCGCTGTGCGTGGCGCTCGCCGAGCTGCGGGTCGACATCCTCAGCCTTCAGACGCATCCGCTGGCGGAGGGCACGGTGGACGAGTTCCTGCTGCGCGCGCCCGGCGGGCTCACGGCCGCCGATCTCATGCGGGCGGTCTCGGCGGCCGGCGGTGACGGCACCTGGCTCGAGCGGGCCGACGCCCATGACCTGGTGGACGCGCCGACCCGGGTGCTGGGCCTCGCCACCCGCACCGCCCTGGACGCGGCGGAACTGCCGCTGGCACTACGGCAGTTGCTGGGCAGGTGCACCATCCGGTCGCTGCCCGCGGTGCCTGCCGTGGGCGGCCGGGCACCCCAGGCGGTGCCGGTGGAAGGAGCACTGGAGGACACCGTGATGCGGCTGCGGGCACCCGAAGGCGGAGTGATCACTGTGGAGCGGCCGTATCTGCCGTTCACGCCGACCGAGTTCGCGCGGGCGCGGGCGCTGGTGGAGCTGGACGCCCGGCTCGGCCCGCGCGTGCCGCGCAGCCAGGACGTGCTGACGCTGCCCAAGGGCAACGACATCACCGTGCACCGCGCGGACGTCGGTGATCTCCAGGCCGCGAAGGAGATGCACGAGCGCTGCTCGACACGGACGCTCGGGATGCGCTACCACGGCCCGATCGGTGACGCGGACCGCTATCTGAACCACCTCCTCAGCCCGCGCTTCGGCCGCACGCTCGCCGTGCGGACCGCGTCGGGGCGCGTCGTCGGCCTCGGCCATCTGCTGTGGGACGGCGACGAGACGGAGGTCGCGCTGCTGGTCGAGGACGCGTGGCAGCGGTGCGGCATCGGCGCGGAGTTGCTGCGCCGGCTGGTGGCGATGGCGGTCGAGGCGGGCTGCGCGAGTGTGTACGCCGTGACGCAGGCGTCCAACACCGGGATGGTGGCCGCGATGCGTGGGCTGGGCCTCCCCCTCGACTATCAGATCGAGGAGGGGACCCTGGTCATCACCGCGCGGCTGGATGCGCCGCGGGAGGAGCCAGTCTCGGAACGGCTGTCGAGTGCGGGTGAGTTGGGGATGACCTGAGCGCCGCAGAAGTCATGGTCGGCCGGCCACTGCAGGCTCGTTGTGGCCGGCCGCGCGGTTCGCCGCGCCCCTGGAGGAGCGCTGCCGCGTCCCCAATGCCTGATCCAGGTCGGTCCACAGATCCTCCACGTCCTCCAGGCCCACCGACATCCGCAGCAGCCGGTCGCTGACCCCGGCGCCCCGGCGGTCGTCCGCGTCCACGATGCGGTGGCTGATGGACGCCGGGTGCTGGATGAGGGTGTCGACGCTGCCGAGGCTGACGGCGGGGGTGATCAGCCGGACGCCGGCGATCACCTCGTGCGGGTCGCCGTGCACCTCGAAGGCGATCATGGCGCCGCCGATGCGCGGATAGTGGACGCGGGCGACACGCGGGTCGGCGGCGAGGCGGCCGACGAGTTCGGCGGCGGTCGCCGACGCCGCCCGCACCCGGACCGGGAGGGTCGAAAGGCCTCGCAGCAGCAGATAGCCGGCCAGCGGATGCAGCACGCCGCCCGTGGCGAACCGCACCTGCCGCAGCCGCCCCGCGAGCTCCTCGTCGCAGGCCACCACGCCCGCCATCACGTCCCCGTGCCCGCCGAGGTACTTGGTGGCGCTGTGCAGCACCAGCCGGGCGCCCTGCTCGGCGGGGCGCTGGAGCACGGGCGTGGCGAAGGTGTTGTCCGCGAGCAGGGGGACGGAGCCACAGGCGTGGGCCACGGCCCGCAGGTCGACTTCGGCGAGGGTCGGGTTCGCCGGGGACTCCACCATCACCAGGCCGGTGTCCGGGCGTAGCGCCTCCGCGATCCCGGCGGGGTCGGTCCAGGTCACCTCCGAGCCCAGCAGTCCGGCGGTGAGCAGATGGTCGCTGCATCCGTACAGCGGACGTACGGCGACGACATGGCGCAGGCCCATCGAGGCCCGTACGAGTAGAACCGCGCTCAGCGCCGCCATCCCGCTGGCGAAGGCGACCGCGGCCTCGGAGCCCTCCAGGCGGGCCAGGGCCGTCTCGAAGCGGGCGACGGTCGGGTTGCCCAGGCGGCCGTAGACGGGCGGGCCGTCCGGCTCGGCGCCGGTCGTGGCGAACGCGTCGATACGGGCGGCCTCGCCGCGGCTGTCGTAGGAGGGGTAGGTGGTCGACAGGTCGATCGGCGGGGCGTGCAGGCCCTGCCGGGCGAGGTCGTCACGGCCGGCGTGCACGGCCTCGGTGGCGAGTGCTCTCGGTGCGGTGCGTGCGTCGTCGTACCCGTGCATGCGGTCGTACGCCTCCCTGATCGCTGGGTCCATGGCGGAAGAGTGAACAGCGGCCGGGATCAGGTGTGCGAATCCCGTGTTACGTTCGACCAATGGCCGAATCTGTCGTACTGGATCCGGTCGATCTGCATCTGCTGAGGCTCCTGCAGAACGACGCCCGGACCACCTATCGCGACCTCGCCGCGCAGGTCGGGGTCGCGCCGTCGACGTGTCTGGACCGGGTGACGCGGATGCGGCGTTCGGGCGTGATCCTCGGACATCAGCTCAGGCTGGATCCGGCCAAACTCGGGCGAGGGCTTGAGGCGCTGTTGTCCGTGCAGGTCAGGCCGCATCGGCGGGAGTTGGTGGGGCCGTTCGTGGACCGGATCCGGGCGCTGCCGGAGTCGCGGACCGTCTTCCATCTCACCGGGCCGGACGACTACCTCGTCCATGTCGCCGTCGCGGACATGGCGGATCTGCAGCGGCTGGTGCTCGACGAGTTCACGTCGCAGCGTGAAGTGGCGCGGGTGGAGACACGGTTGATCTTCCAGCAGTGGGACTGCGGTCCGCTGCTGCCACCCGACGCGCCGGGAAGCACGCCCTCAGCGAAATCGGCCTGACTTGGGACAACGCCCGGTGAAACCGGGCTGACGCGGCAGTGGTCGCCGTATGAGGATGGACCGCATGTCTGAGACCAACAGCCCGCTTCCCCGTGAGGTCGCCGACGCGTATGTCGACGAGCTCATCGCCCTCGACCCGGTCACCGGTACGTATCTCGGCGTGAAGGAGAGTTCGGGCAAGCTCCCCGACCTCTCCCCCGCGGGCCAGGAGGCGCTCGCACAGCTCCAGCGGGCCACGCTCGCCCGGCTCGACGAGGCCGAACGCCGACCCGGCGCGGACAGTGACATCGAGCGCCGGTGCGCGCGCCTGCTGCGCGAGCGGCTGACCGCGGAACTCGCCGTGCACGAGGCCGACGAGGGTCTGCGCGCGGTCGGCAACATGGCCACGCCCGCGCACTCGGTGCGCGAGATCTTCACGGTCACTCCGAACCAGACCGACGAGGACTGGGCCGCGATCGCCGAGCGGCTGCGCGCGGTACCGACCGCGTACGCGGGCTACCGCGAGGCCCTCGCGCTCGGCCTGGAGCGCAAGCTGTACGCGGCGCCGCGCCCGACCGCCACCTTCGTCGAGCAGCTCACCGAGTGGGCGGACACCGGTGAGGGACGGGGCTGGTTCGAGGACTTCGCCTCGGCCGGACCGGACTCGCTGCGCACGGAGCTGGACGAGGCCGCGCGCGGAGCGACGGCCGCCGTGGTGGAGCTGCGCGACTGGATGCGCGACGTGTACGCGCCGGCGGTCGAGGGCGCGCCGAACACGGTGGGCCGCGAGCGCTACGCCCGCTGGGCCCGCTACTTCAACGGCATCGACCTCGACCTCGACGAGGCGTACGCATACGGCTGGGCCGAGTACCACCGTCTCCTCGGCGAGATGAAGAAGGAGGCCGAGAAGATCCTGCCGGGCGCCGCGACGCCGTGGGTGGCGCTGGCGCACCTCGACGAGCACGGCCATCACATCGAGGGCGTCGACGAGGTCCGCGAGTGGCTCCAGGGCCTGATGGACGAGGCGATCGAGAAGCTGGACGGCACGCACTTCGAACTCGCCGAGCCGGTGCGGAAGGTGGAGTCGTGCATCGCCCCGCCCGGCGGTGCGGCGGCGCCGTATTACACCTCCCCGTCGGAGGACTTCTCACGTCCGGGCCGCACCTGGCTGCCGACGATGGGACAGACCCGATTCCCCGTCTACGACCTCGTCTCGACCTGGTACCACGAGGGCGTGCCCGGCCATCACCTCCAGCTCGCGCAGTGGACGTACGTCGCCGGTAACCTCTCCCGCTACCAGGCCACCATCGGCGGGGTCAGCGCCAACGCCGAGGGCTGGGCGCTGTACGCGGAGCGGCTCATGGACGAGCTCGGCTTCCTCACCGACCCGGAGCACCGGCTCGGCTACCTCGACGCGCAGATGATGCGGGCGGCCCGGGTCATCGTCGACATCGGCATGCACCTGGAACTGGAGATCCCGGCCGACTCCCCCTTCCACCCGGGCGAGCGCTGGACTCCCGTGCTGGCGCAGGAGTTCTTCGGCGCGCACAGCAGCCGTCCGGCGGACTTCGTGGAGAGCGAGCTGACCCGGTATCTGACGATTCCGGGCCAGGCGATCGGCTACAAGCTGGGCGAGCGGGCCTGGCTGCTCGGCCGCGAGAAGGCGCGCGAGCGGCACGGCGACGCCTTCGACCTCAAGGCGTGGCACATGGCAGCCCTGTCCCAGGGCTCCCTGGGCCTGGACGATCTGGTGGACGAGCTGTCCGTGCTCTGAGTCCGCCGTGTGATCAGCGTCTGAATCCGCCCTCCGAGTCGATGACCTGACCGGTGATCCAGCCCGCCTCGTCCGTCGCCAGCCAGGCGACGAGGCGGGCCGGGTCGTCCGGCATGCCCCAGCGGCCCGCGGGGAAGCATGCCGCGACGGCGTCGTACGCCTCGCCGGTCAGGTAGTCCGTGTCGACGGGGCCCGGGTTGACGGTGTTCACCGTGATCCCCTGCTCCGCGAGCGTGGTCGACAGGGAGCGGGTGATGGAGGCGAGGGCACCCTTCTGCAGCGCGTAGGCGATCTCGCCGGGCATACCGCCGGCGATGTCCTGGCCGGAGGTCATCATCACCACCCGGCCACCGGGACCGGCCGGCCGCAGCCGGGCATGGGCCTGCACCAGCAGCAGCACCGAACGTGTGTCGACCGCCCAGTGCGTGTCGAGCATGGCGGCATCGATGTCGTCGAGCGTGCCGTCGGAGCCGCTGACCGCGTGGTTGGCGACCAGGATGTCGAGCCGTCCGCCGAGCGCCGCGGCGGCCGTGGCGATCAGTTCGGCGGGGGGCGGCCGGGTCGGAGAGGTCGCCGGGACCCGCGAGGACCTGGGCATCGGGATCGCCGAGCGCCTCCCGCACGGAGGCGAGGACCGCCTCGGGCCGGTCGGCGCCCCAGGGCATGGCGGCGTCGTGCGGCACATGGTGGTGCAGATAGACGCTCGCTCCGTAGGCGGCGAGCCGCCGGGCCACGGCATGACCGATGCCCGCGCGTCTGCTGGCCAGTCACCAGCGCGGTACGTCCCCGCAGGGGCAGCGGGTCGCGGCGGAGGTCTTCGGGGGCGGGGTGCGGGGGTCGGGGCATGGCAGATCATGATGGGGAACGGGCGGGTCCGACGCACGTCCTTTTCGCACTAGGCCGGTCGGACCCAGGCCAGGCTCGTCGGACTTCTCATGCAAGGCCGGTCGGACTTCTCACGCCAGGCCCGACGGACTGCTCACGCCGGGCCGGTCGGACTTCTCGCGCCAGGCCCGTTGGGCTTCTCGCGCTGAGCCCTTCGGATCAATGCTGCGGCCGGCGGAGCTGTCAGTGCGGCAGACGCCGGGCCTGCCAATGCGTCAGACGCCGGGGCGTGTCAGTCCCGCAGCCGACGAAGCTGGACGAGCCCGAGCCAGGTCTCCGGGCCGGGCTGCACCTGGGCGGCGCGCACGGCGTACGCGCCCGGCTCGAGGGCCACCCGCAGATGTTCGGTCCGCTCCGTCTCCGGTCCGGGCCAGGCCGAGTCGAACAGCACCACCGTCCCCGGCACCTTCCAGCGCACCTCGTGTCCCCAGTCCGCCGAGGTGAGCGCGCCCGGGACCGTGGCCAGCAGCTCCTCCTCGGAGTCGGCCGCGCACCACCGTACGAAGATGCCGTGGTCGGGCAGATAGGAGGTCGAGGCGGGCTCGTCACCGAACACCAGCGCCGCGCTGTCTCCCACGGGCAGCAGGCCGACGGATCCGTCGACCTCGCAGGCCCGGTCGTAGTCCGAGGCCGTCTCGTCGCCGTCGGCGCCCGCCCAGAACGGCAGCACCGTCTCCGGTACGGCTATCAGGGGGCCGCCGCCCGACTCGATCCACTCCACGGCGCCCGGATCCGCGTATCTCACCATGGCAGCAGAACCTACACGCCCAGCGGACTGACCAGTCCACCGTGTCCGACGGGCGCCTCAGCAGCCGCAGTTGCCCGAGTCAACCGGTGCCGTCAGCGCATCGATCGCACGGCGCTCACGTCCCTGCCAGGTCTCGAACTCGAAGCCTTCCCGCGCCCAGTACTCGAAGCCGCCGAGCATCTCCTTGACCCGGTAGCCGAGTTCGGCGAGGGCGAGGGCGGCGCGGGTCGCGCCGTTGCAGCCGGGGCCCCAGCAGTACGTCACCACGGGCACGGACTTGTCGAGGAGTTGCTCGGCCTGTTCGGGGATGAGGGCGGTGGGCAGGTGGATCGCGCCCGGGATGTGGCCCTGGTCCCAGGACTCGGCGGACCGGGAGTCCACGACGACGAATCCGGGGTCGCCGCCTGCGGCGAGCGCGGCGGCGACGTCGGACACGTCGGCGTGGAAGGCGAGGCTCGCACGGAAGTGGGCGGCGGCCTCGGCGGGCGCGGCGGGCGCGATGCGCAGGACGGGGTTGGCGGTGGTGGCAGCGGTCGTCATGCCCACCAACCTATGGCCGATGATCCACTCCTTGAACAAGGAACCCCCGGCGCTCCCCTTGAGTCACCGGTGATTCCCCTGCTATCTCTCGCCCATGACCACGTTTTCCCCGGACGCCACCGACTGGCGCATCCTCGACGTCCTCCAGCGCGAGGGACGCGCCAGCTTCGCCGAGCTGGCCCGTGCCGTGTCCATGTCCCCGAGCGCGGTGACGGAGCGGGTGCGGCGGCTGGAGGAGGCGGGCGTCATCCAGGGCTACGCCGCGGTGGTGGACCCGGACCGGCTCGGCCTGCCGATCCTGGCCTTCGTGCGCCTGCGCTACCCCAACGCCAACTACAAGCCCTTCCATGACCTGGTCGCCACCACGCCCGAGATCCTGGAGGCCCACCACGTCACGGGCGACGACTGCTTCGTGATCAAGGTCGCGGCCCGCTCGATGCGGCACCTGGAGGAGATCTCCGGCAAGATCGGCACCCTGGGCTCGGTGACGACGAACGTGGTCTATTCGTCGCCGCTGCCGCGACGCCCTCTCGGTCAGTGACCCCGCTGCCGCAGCACCGACCCCGACCTCCCCTTCACGACCTCCAGCTGCGCGTGGATGCGTCTGCGCAGATCGGCGACATGGCTGACGATCCCGACGCTGCGGTCACGCTCGCGCAGTGAGTCGAGGACGTCGAGGACCTCGTCGAGGGTCTGTTCGTCGAGGCTGCCGAAACCCTCGTCGATGAAGAGGGTGTCGAGGCGGACACCGCCCGCCTCGTCGGTGACGACGTCCGCGAGGCCGAGGGCGAGGGCGAGGGAGGCGAAGAAGGTCTCGCCGCCCGAGAGGGTCGCGGTGTCCCGCTCGCGGCCGGTCCAGGCGTCGACGACATGCAGTCCGAGACCGCTGCGGCCGCGGCCGGTGCGGCCGTCGGAGTGGACGAGGGTGTAGCGGCCGGACGACATGCGCCGCAGCCGTACGGTCGCGGCGGCGGCGACCTGTTCCAGGCGGGCCGCCAGCACGTACGACTCCAGACGCATTTTGCGTTCGTTGTCCGCGGAGGTGCCCGCGGCGAGTGCGGCGAGGCGGGCCACGCGGTCGTACTCGGTGCGCAGCGGGGCGAGTTGGCGTACGGCGGCACTCGCGCGGGCGGACAGCCGGTCGAGTTCGGTGCAGCGGCGGGCGGCGGCGTCGCGCGCGGAGGCGGCGTCGCGGGCCCGCTGGGCGGCGTCGGAAGCGGTGCGCTCCGCTGTCACGAGGTCGGCGGGCGGCTGCTGGGCGGCGGCCGCCGTGTCGGCTTCGGCGAGGACGGCGCGGACGGCGGCCTCCTCGGACTGCCAGGCGTCCAGCCGTCGTTGCAGATCGCGGTGCGCGGCGTCGTCGAGGAGGGCGGCGGCCGCGGCCTGCGGGGTGTCGAAGCCGGCGCGGAAGGCGGCGTCGGCGAGGCGGGCGTCGGCGTCCTTGAGCCGCTGGGCGGTGTCCTCGGCGACGCGCGCGGTGTCGGCGGCGTCGGTGAGCAGTGCGACCTGACGCTCCAGTTGCGTGGCCCGCGCGGCGACGCTGTCGGCGGTGCCGCGGGCCTGCGCCAACTCCGTTTCCAGGGCGGCCTTCTCACGGTCCAGTCGCTCGCGGTGGCCGACCCGGGCGGCGGCCCGGACCTCCGCCTGCTGGTGGGCGGAGGTGCGCTGCTCGTGTTCCGACTCGGCCCGCCGCAGCTCCTCGTGGGCGGAGTGCAGCGCGGAGGCGTCCCTTCGGGCCTTTGTGTACTGCTGCTCCAACTCGTCGGCCGCCTGGGCGAGTCGACTTGTCGGCATGTCGCCGGCCTCGGCTGTGGCCGCGGCCAGGGCTTCGCGCACGACGCCCAGGCGCCGTTCTGCCTCGGCGTGCCCTTCCTCCGCGCGCTGGTAGGCGGCCAGGGCCCGCTCCTCGGCTTCCCGGTCGACGTGTCCGACGTCCTTGCGGGCGGGTGCGGGGTGGTCGACGGCGCCGCAGACGGCACAGGGTTCGCCGTCCTCGAGCTGTGCGGCGAGTTCGGCGGCGATGCCGTTCAGCCGCTGTTCCTTGACGTCCAGCCAGTGCTCCTTGGCCTTGAGCGCCTGCTCCTGGGCTTCGGTCGCCTGTCGCGCGGCCGTGTCCGTGTCACCGGCCAGCTGGTCGCGCAGCCGCGCGGCGGCGAGCCGCTGCCGCGCGGGCTCGCGCTGCACGGCCAGCTGGTCGGCGCGGTTGGCGGCGTCCTGCGCGGACTCGATACGCGCCTGGAGTCCGGCCCGGGTCTCCTCCCACCCGGCGAGCCAGGCCTCCGCATCCAGCCGGACGTCGTCGTCCGCCCGCTCTTGGCGGTCCAGGTCCGCGCGCTCCGCGACGAGTTCGGCCAGCCGCCGCTCGCCGCGACGAGCGGACTCCAGCCCGCCCAGCTCCTCGGCGAGCCGCCGCGCGGCGGCGGCGAGCCCGGCGGCACCGGCTTCGGCGAGAGCACCCTGAGGCTGGAAGGCGGCTTGGTCGATGCCGAGATCGCCGCCGGGCCGGAGCCCCGCCCCTCCCCCGCCGAACACGCCCAGCATCAGCCCGCGCGCGCGTGCCTGTGCGGCGGCCGCCTGCCGGTGCTCCGCGTCGGCGGCCTCCCGTAGCTCCAGTGCGGGGGCCACCGCCTCGGCCTTGCGGGACCGCTCCATGCGCGCCTGCGCCTCGCGATGGGCGTCGGCCCGCTCCTCCAGCAGCCGGGCCCGCCCCTGCGCCTCGGCGAACCGCCGCTGAAGCCGGGCCACTTCGCGTACGTCACCCAGGGTGCGGTCGGCGGCGGCCTGGGCGGACTCGGCGGCCAGGAGGCGGCAGTGGGCGACGGTCAGCTGCTCGCGGGCGGTGCTGCGGGCGACGGCGGCGGCACCGAGGATGGCGTCGGCCAGGCCGGGCTCGCCCGGTGCGAGGTCGGGCAGGGGCATGGCGTCGCCCGCCGCCTGCTGCATGCGGTGCGCGTCGGCCAGCAGTGCCGCGTCGCCCTCGCGCACCTGGGCCTCGGCGGCCCGTCGGCGCTCGGCGAGGCGCTTCTCGACCTCGGCGAACCGGTGCGTGTCGAAGAGGCGGCCCAGCAGCTTGCCGCGGGCCTCCGCGTCGGCGCGCAGGAAGCGGGCGAAGTCGCCCTGGGGCAGCAGCACGACCTGGCAGAACTGCTCGCGGCTCATGCCGAGCAGCTGGGTGACCTCCTCGCCGATCTCCTGGTGCGAGCGGCTGAGGTCCTTCCAGCTCCCGGCCTGCGTGTCGTACTCGCGCAGCCAGGTCTGTGCCTTGTCGAGCGTCGTGCCCGAGCCGCGCTTCTTCGGCCGCTCCCAGGGCGGCTGCCGGGTGATCTCCAACCGGCGTCCGGCCACGGTCAGTTCGAGGCGGACCTCGGTGCGGGTGCCGGCCGCGGCGTGGTCGCTGCGCAGGGTCATGCCCTGGCCGCTCTGCCGGGCGCCCGGCACGGAACCGTAGAGCGCGTAGCAGACGGCGTCCAGGACGGAGGTCTTGCCGGCGCCGGTGGGTCCGTGCAGCAGGAACAGGCCGGCCGACGACAGCGCGTCGAAGTCGACGCTCTGTGAGCCGCCGAACGGCCCGAACGCCGTCACGTCGAGGCGATGCAGCCTCATCGCGCCACCTCCCGTACGACGTCGTCGGCCCGCACCGCGTCGAACGCGTCCCGCAGCACGCCCTGTTCGTGCGCGTCGGGCCCTGCTCCGCGCACATGCGCCACGAAGTCCTCCGCGATCTCCTGATCGCTGCGGCCCGCCAGCCGCCGCGCATAGGACACGTCGGGATCGTCCGGCGCCCGCTCGGGATCGAAGACGAGGCTGAGCGTGTGCGGGAAGCGCTCGGTGAGGCGGACCATGGGGTCCGCCGGTCGCACCGTGTCCGTGAGGGTCGCCTCGACCCACGCCTCCGCGTGCCGGTCGAGCCCCGGATCGGCGAGCAGGTCCTCCAGCGTCCCCCGGATCCGGGCCAGCGCACGCGGCGCCGGGCAGTCGACCCGCTCGGCCGTGACCGCTCCGTCGGCGTCCAGGTCGACGAGCCACATGCTCTTGCGGTGGTCGGCCTCGGAGAAGGAGTACGGCAGCGGCGAGCCCGAGTAGCGGACGCGCTCGGTGATCGTCTGGCAGCCGTGCAGATGCCCCAGCGCCGCGTAGTCGACGCCCTCGAAGACTCCGGCCGGCACCGCGGCCACTCCGCCCACGGTGATGTCCCGCTCGCTGTCGCTGGCCTCGCCCCCGGTGACGAAGGCGTGCGCGAGGACCACCGACCGTGTGCCACGCGCGCGTGTGGCGAGGTCGGCGCGCACCCGGTCCATGGCGGCGGCGAGCACGGCCTCGTGCCCGGCCTTCTCCACGCCGAACTCGTCCTTCACCAGGGCCGGTTCGAGATAGGGCAGGCCGTAGAACGCCACGTCGCCGAAGTCGTCCTGGAGCACGACCGGCGTGCCGGACGCCGACGGCTCGGTCCGCAGATGGACGCCCGCGCGGCCGATCAGGCCCGCGCCCACGCCGAGCCGGCGCGCCGAGTCGTGGTTGCCGGAGATCATCACCGTCGGCACACCGAGGTCGGCGAGCCGGTGCAGGGCATCGTCGAACAGCTCGACCGCGGCGAGCGGCGGCACCGCCCGGTCGTACACGTCTCCCGACACGACCACCGCGTCCACGCCGCGCTCAAGCACGGTCGTGACGAGGTGGCCGATGAACTCGGCCTGGGCACCGAGCATGTTGACCCGGTGGAACGCCCGGCCGAGATGCCAGTCGGAAGTGTGCAGCAGTCTCATGATCCCCGAGACTAACGGCCGGGTCTGACAGCACGGGCGGTTACTCCCGTATCGCCCCGTCATGAACGTTCCTGCACCCACCTGTTCACGGCGCGGACTTGACAGGTTATGGGCTGCATGCCCGATAAGTCATGCCCGATAAGTCATGCCTGATGAGTCACGCCTGATGAGTCACGCCTGATGAGTCACGCCTGCTAAGTCATGAGCCCCGTGGCATTACTCGCGCGGTGCGCGCTCAGCGCGTGACCAGTTGGTCGGCCAGGCGGTGCGCCTGCGCGAGCAGTGTGCCGTGGGTGGCCAGCGCCTCGGGGTCTTCGAGCACCCCGCCGCGCAGTCTCGCCCGCAGTGCGTCCAGCGCGTCGACCATGTCGTCGACGACCTCGCGCAGCTCGTGCTCCGCGTGCCGGTCGTGATCGCCCGGGGAGAACCGGCTCTGGGGGTAGAGCCGGATCGCGCGGGCGCTGTTGCGCAGGAACTCCGCGTAGGACTCGGCGACCGCCGGGCCCGGTCGCGGTTCCGGCCGATCGACGTCACTGGCCTCCAGTACCGCGCGGGTGACGCCTGTGGTGTGGACGGCCACATAGTCGAGGACGGTGACCGCGTCGTCGTAGTCCTGACCGGGAGGAGCCAGGGCACGGCCCGGGGGCAGGGGATTGGCGCGCAGGCTCTCCCGGCTCCAGCCGACCGCGGAGCGGGCCTGCTCCACGAGACGGAACAGCCGCAGCGCCCGCTCGTGCAGGGCCGCTGCCGCCCGGGCGTCCCATTCGTCGGCGGTCAGCCGGTCCGCCACCGCGTCCAGGATCTCCTGCGCCTCGCGGGCCGCGTCCTGGAGCGCGACGTGGGTGCTGCGCAGATAGACCGGAGGCCGGATCAGGGCGTTGACCGCGATGCCCACCAGGGCACCGAAGACCGCCTCCGCGATCCGGGCCGCCGACCCGGCGAGGGTGACCGGGCCCCCGGTCAGAACGAACAGGGCTCCCGTTGCCGCGTAGATGCCTTGGCTGCCCAGGCGTCGCCAGCTACCCATCAGCACCACCGCCGGCAGTACCAGCCCCATCGCCGCCATCGGGGAATCCAGCATGAGGGCGACGCCCGTGGCCACCACCGTCCCGGTGGCGATGGCCGCCAACTGCTGCAGCCCATGCGCGATCGACCGGTAGACCGTCGACTCCACCAGCACGACCGCCACCCACGGCGCGACGAACGCCATCGGCGCCTTCAGCCACCAGCCCGCCACGGCCCAGGCCACGCACGCGGCCAGCGCCGCCTTGAGGGCCTGAACCGCCAGATCCCGCTCACGACCCGGCCGCTCCCACGCCAGCCGGGCGGTCTCTCCCGCCGTCCTGATGAGCTGCCGGACGGCCGGCACCGCTCCACGCATCGCCTGCATACCGGCCGGGTGCCACACCTGCGAGGATGAATTCCGACCCTTCGGAACCTTCCAACCTTCCCGACAATCAGGGCCTTTCGCCTTGGCCGATGGCCGGATTGCGGCCAGTCACGAACCGGCGTCCTGGAACGCCGTCTCGGCCTGCTTTCGGCGCAGTTCCTCCAGCGTGCTCTGCTGTCGCCGGGCCCGGGCAAGGAGGTCGTCGAGCAGCCGCGGGTCGAGGCGCTCGTCGGTGTCGGCGAGCATGCGGAGCGTCTCCCACCCGGCGGCCTTGCCCTCGACGCCCAGCCGCAGCGCCTCCAGCTCCCACAGCGTGCTGAGCGGGGAACGGCGTACGAGGTGACCGTTGCTCTTGAGCCGCCCCACCCGCTCGGCCGCCCGGCCCGCGTAGACCTTGTAGTGCCGCACCGGGACACCGAGCAGCCGCATGATGCGGATCAGGCTGGCCCGGTCCTCGGCGATCTCGTCGACGATGGGCGCCAGCACCTCGACGAGGGGGGAACCGCCGTCCGAGCGCGCGAGGTGGCGAGCCCGGTCGGTTCCGGCGGTGGCACCGGCGAGATGGTCGTTGAGGTAGATGCCCAGGTAGGACGTACCGCCGCCCTGGGCGGAGACGACGTGCCGGGTGTCGGAGCCCGTTCGGTTGCTCATGACGTGTCCCTTCGCGATCGCGGGCCGACTCGGCGAGTACCCGTTCCCGGGCGGGCCAGCACGCACGAACCGGAGTCACACCTGATCCGGGACGGGAAGGGACAGATTCACGCGTCCCCGTACGCCTCTCCCCCGAGCTCGAACCCGGCCGTCCCCGCCGTCGCGTCGGCGAGCCACGCCCGGAAGGCCTCCACATCGGCGTCCGGCAGACCGATCTCGATCGTGACCGCCTCCCCGTACCGCACGTCCCGCACCTGGCGCCCGGTCGACCGCAGGTCGTTCTGCACCTTGCCCGCGCGCTGGTGGTCGACCGTCACGGTGGCCAGCCGGAAGCGGCGCCGGGTGAGTGTGCCGAGCGCGTCCAGCGCCTCGCCGACGGCCCCGCCGTACGCCCGGATGAGGCCGCCTGCGCCGAGCTTGACGCCGCCGTAGTAGCGGGTGACGACGGCGACGACGTAGCGCATGTCGCGGCGCAGCAGCATCTGCAGCATGGGCACCCCGGCCGTGCCGCCCGGTTCCCCGTCGTCGCCGGCCTTCTGGATCGAGGCGTCGGCGCCGATCACGTAGGCCCAGCAGTTGTGGGTGGCGTCCGCGTGCTCCTTGCGGACGGCGGCGAGGAAGTCCTGGGCCTCCCGCTCGGTGGCCGCCGGGGCGAGCGCACAGATGAAGCGTGAGCGGTTGACCTCGGTCTCGTGCACGCCCGCGTGGGCGACTGTGCGGTACTCGTCCGGCATCCGGCCAGCCTATGCGGAGCGTCCACGTCGGCCCGCGCGGGAGGTACGGGCACGCGCGCGTGCCCGCCGCCGCCTCACTTCTTCTTGCCCCGGGCCACCATCACGCCCGTCAGCAACGCCGTCCCGGGCGCGAGGTCCCGCCAGGTGGTGCCGTGCCAGGCCAGTACGGCGATGGCCGACGTGGGGAACTTCGTGCGGACCTCGTCCAGGGTGTCGTCGAGACCGTCCCCGGCGAGTTCGAGGACGAGTTCCTCCAGGCCGGGGTTGTGCCCGACCAGGAGCAGCGACCCGACCTCGGGGGAGGTCTCGTGGACGACCTCCAGCAGGTCGGGCACGTCCGCCGCGTACAGCCGCGGGTCATGGCGCACCGGGGGCGGGGTGCCCCACTGGGCGGAGGCCAGTTGCCAGGTCTCGCGGGTGCGTACGGCGGTGGAGCACACCGCGAGGTCCGGCAGACAGTCGGCGTCGGCGATCATCCGGCCCGCGACGGGGGCGTCCCTACGGCCGCGCGGGGCGAGCGGGCGTTCGTGGTCGGCGACGCCGTCCGGCCAGGCGGATTTGGCGTGCCGCAGGACGATGAGCCGGCGCAGCGGGCCCGCTCCGAAACGTGCGGTCACTCCAGGCCTCCCAGGTCGCGGGTGAGGTCGAGGCCGAGGAGGCGGTCGGCGTAGGCGTACGTCTCGAAGCGGGCTCCGTCCGGCATGTCGGGCGCGGTCTCCACCCAGCGCAGCACTCCGAGCACCCCGGGCACGTCGAGGTCGGCCTCCCAGGCGGTGCGCAGCTCCGCCCGGACCTCGTCGGGGATGGGCCGCGAGGGCTGCCGCGCCCATGCGGCGACGGCACGGCGCCAGCGTAGGAGCGTGTCGTGGGCGTCGGCGAGAGCAGCAGCGTCGAGCTCTACGGGCACGCTTCTGCGCCGGGAGAGCAGGCCGAGGCGCAGCGCAACCGGATCGGCTTCTTCTGGGGGCGCCTCCGAGTGGACCGGCGCGACGGCGAGCCGTACGCCGTCGGGTTCCGCGCCGCCGCCCTCGCGCACGACGTGGATGACCTGTGCCTCGCCCAGGCCCGCGGTGGCGTCCCGGCCGTCCTCGAAGGGCCGGATGCCCAGCGCCGCGGCGCCGGCCCGGAGCTCCGCCTGCTGCCGTTCCTCGTCGAGCAGTGCCCAGACCGGCGTACCGCCGAGTTCCAGGGCACGGACGAGGAGGTCGGCGGCCAGCAGCACGCGCAGGGCGGTGACGTCGAAGCCCTCCGTATGCGCCTCGACGCGGGTCAGGCCCCGGCGGGCGGGCGCGGCGTCGACGGGCTGGCCCGTTCGGTCGTCGATGATGCGCAGCACGGAGCGAGCGTAGGCGCAGGCGCGGTCGTCCGCAGCCATCCGGTCGGCTTCGCCCGCGGCGTGGCGGGAGTCGGTCCCGTCCGGAGTGCGCTGGTCATCGGTGTCGTAACCGGGCATCTCCACCCCCTGCCGTGCGGACTGCCCGAACGGTACTGCGCACCGGCCCGCCCGGACAGGAGTGCGGTGCGGGGTGGCGCGGAAAGTCGGAGGTTGGGCGTGTCGCGGGGAATCCTGGGGATCCGTCGTCCGTTGTGGCTGGTGACGACAGTTGGACGGCTGTTCCGCGCAGCACAAGGAGGCCAGTGGTGTACGGCGACGACGCGGTGGTTCGCAAGATCCTCACCGAACTGGGCGACACCTGGGCGATCGTGGGCCTGTCGTCGAACCAGCGGCGGGCGGCGTACGGGGTGGCCGATGTGCTGCAGCGCTACGGCAAGCGCATCGTGCCGGTCCATCCGAAGGCGGAGACGGTCCACGGTGAGCCGGGGTACGCCTCCCTGGCCGACGTCCCCTTCGACGTGGACGTGGTCGACGTCTTCGTGAACAGCGACCTCGCGGGTCCGGTCGCCGACGAGGCGGTCACCAAGGGCGCCAAGGCGGTCTGGTTCCAGTTGGGCGTCATCGACGAGGCGGCGTACGAGCGCACGCGCGCGGCGGGCCTGGAGATGGTCATGGACCGCTGCCCGGCGATCGAAATACCCCGCCTGGGCTAGGCGGCCCTGGTCGCTCACCCGGGCGCAACGGAACGAGGTCGGCGGCAGCCGAGCCCTCCGTGGAACCGTTCGTCGCCCCTCAAGGCCGCCGCCCGACAACGCACAGGAGGCACCGGCGGCCGGACGACAGCGGCCCGGCCCACCGCCCCCGGAACCCTCCCCTCCCCGCGTCGGCCGCCCGCATAATGCTCGGGTGACCTCCACCTCCCCCCACCCCAACTCCAGCCCCACACAGCGCTTTCCGGTCGTCATCGTGGGCGCCGGACCGGCCGGGCTCACCATCGGCAACATCCTGCGGGCGGCATCCGTCGACTGTCTGGTCCTGGAGATCGAGACGCGCGAGTTCATCGAGCAGCGGCCGCGGGCCGGGGTGCTGGAGGAGGGGGCGGTACGCGGACTCCAGCGGCGGGGCCTGGCGGACAACCTGCTGGCACGGGCCCAGCGGCACACCGAGTGCGAGTTCCGGTTCGCCGGGGAGCGCTACCGGTTCGAGTACGCCGAGCTGACGGGCACTCACCACTGGGTCTACCCGCAGCAGTTTCTGGTGACGGACCTGGTGCGCGAATACGCGGACGTGCGCGGCGGGGCCATCCGCTTCGGCGTGCGGGACGTGGAACTGCACGACCTCGACACCGACCACCCCTCGGTGTCGTACACCTGCCCGGAGACGGGGCAACGGCAGGTCGTGCACTGCGAATTCGTCGCGGGTTGCGACGGGGCGCGCGGAGTCACGCGCGCCGCGCCGGCCGCCGACCAGGCTCGCATCTCCCGCAGCGACTACGGCATCGGCTGGCTGGCGCTGCTCGCCGAGGCGCCGCCGTCCTCCGACTGCGTCCTGTTCGGCATGCACCCGCGCGGATTCGCCGGGCACATGCCGCGCAGCGCCGAGGTGACCCGCTACTACCTGGAATGCCCGCCCGGCGACGACCCGGAGAACTGGTCGCACGACAGGGTCTGGGCGGAACTCCAGCAGCGGCTCGGGGCGAACGGCGTGCCGCCGCTGACGGAGGGGCGGCTGATCGAGAAGCGCGTCCTCGACATGCACAACTACGTTGTCGAACCGATGGTGTTCGGCCGCCTCTTCCTCGCCGGGGACGCCGCCCATCTGACCGCCCCCATCGCCGCCAAGGGCATGAACCTCGCCCTGCACGACGCCTTCCTCCTCGGCGACGGTCTGGTGGCCCACCTCACGAAGGGTGACGGCACCGGTCTGGACGGCTACTCGGCGGCCTGTCTGAACCGGGTGTGGGACTGCCAGGAGTTCTCCCACTGGCTGTCCGAGGTCTACCACGGCACCTCGTCGGGCGACCCGTACCGCGCGGGCACCACCCTCGCCCGCCTCCGCCGCATCTTCGACTCCGAGACGGCGGCCAGGGCGTTCGCCGAGCAGTACCTGGGCAGGCGGACCGCAGGCTGAGGGGCCCGGCGCCGACCGGGAAGTGCTGGGCTCCGCCGCTCAGTCGTGCAGCGGCCGGTCGCTGAGCCGGTGGTCCGCCACGTTCAGCGCCTCGTCGACGAGGCGGCGCAGATGGCCGTCGCGCAGGGAGTAGATCACCCGGCGGCCCTCCTTGCGCGTGTTCACCAGGCCCGCGAGACGTAGCCGGGCGAGGTGCTGACTGACGGCGGGGCGGGCCGCGCCGCAAGCCTCCGTGAGCGTCGTGACGTCGGCCTCTCCCGTCGTCAGGGCGTGCAGCAGGGTGAGGCGGGTGCGGTCGCCGAGCAGGGCGAGCAACTCGGCGGCGAGCGCGAACTGTTCCTCGCCCGGGGTGCGCGGATGCGCATCGTGTGCAGATGACAGGTGCATGCGTGCGCTCATACGCACATAATGGCGTCGTGGGCGACCCGCGTCCACTCCCGCGCACCGGAAGGGGACCGCCGTGAGCGACAGGCACGAGCAAGGCCATGGTCACGATCACCACCATGACCACGGACATGATCACCGTCACGGCCATCCCCACCCCCATGCCCATGCCCACCCTCACCCCCATCCGCACTCCCGGACCGGAGCCGGAGTACGCCACCGCCTCACCCACCTCCTCAAACCCCACTCCCACGAGACGGCCGACAAACTGGACTCCGCTCTGGAGTCCTCGGCCCGCGGCATGCGCGCACTCTGGGTCTCACTGGCGGTGCTCGGCGCGACGGCGCTCGCCCAGGCGGTCGTCGTGGTCGCCTCCGGGTCGGTGGCGCTGCTCGGCGACACGGTGCACAACACCGCCGACGCGCTGACCGCCGTACCGCTCGGGATCGCCTTCGTCCTGGGCCGGCGAGCGGCGACGCGCCGCTTCACCTATGGCTACGGGCGGGCCGAGGACCTCGCCGGCATCGCCATCGTGCTGACGATCGCCGCGTCCGCGGCCTTCGCGGCGTGGACGGCCGTCGACCGCCTCCTCGACCCGCGGCCCGTGACGCAGATCCCGGCCGTGGCCGTGGCGGCACTCGTCGGGTTCGCGGGGAACGAGTGGGTGGCCCGCTATCGGATCCGGGTCGGGCGGGAGATCGGTTCGGCCGCGCTGGTCGCGGACGGACTGCACGCCCGCACCGACGCATTCACCTCACTGGCCGTCCTGTTGAGCGCCTCAGGTGCGGCGCTGGGGTGGCAACTCGCGGACCCGATCGTGGGGTTGGCGATCACGGCCGCCATCACGCTGGTACTGCGGGACGCCGCGCGCGAGGTGTTCCGGCGGGTGATGGACGCCGTGGACCCGGCCCTGGTGGACCGGGCCGAGCAGGCGCTGCGGGAGGTCGCGGGCGTGCGCGAGGTGGGTGAGCTGCGACTGCGCTGGATCGGGCACCGGCTGCGCGCCGAGGTGGCGGTCGTCGTGGACGGCGAGGCCACCGTACGGCAGGCGCACGCCATCGCCGTGGACGCCGAACACGCCCTGCTGCACGCCGTGCCCCGGCTCACCGCGGCCCTGGTCCACGCGGATCCGGCACCGGTGCCGGGCGAAGCGGATCCGCATCTGGCCCTCGCCCACCACACGGCGGCCTGAGGGGTCAGATCGCGACGCCCAGTCCCTCCAGTACGACCGCCCCGGGCAGCTCGGCGAACGCCTTCCCCGGCACCAGCAGTTTGCCGCGCCGGCGCCCGCTGCCGACCAGGACGTACGGCAGGTCGACGACGGCCGAGTCCACCAGCACCGGCCAGCCGTCGGGCAGTCCGAGCGGGGTGATGCCGCCGTACTCCATGCCGGTCTCGCCGGTCGCCGTGTCCATGGAGGCGAACGACGCCTTGCGGGCGCCGAGTTGGCGACGCACGACGCCGTTGACGTCGACCCGCGTGGTGGAGAGCACGACGCACGCGGCGAGTGTGGTCTCGCCGCCGCGCTTGCCTGCGACGACCACGCAGTTCGCGGACCGCTCCAGCAGTTCCTGTCCGTAGTGCTCGACGAAGACGGCGGTGTCGGCCCACTGCGGGTCGGTCTCGACGTAGATGATCTGGTCGGCGGGGACGCTGCCGTGCCACTGGCGTACGGCGTCGGCGACCGGACGGGTGAGGTCGTCGAGGCAGTCCGGGGCGGGGGTGGCACTGTCGAAGTGTCCGATGGGTGCGTCCATGAAGCGCACGCTAACAGGCCCGCCGACGCCGTCTGAGCGATGTCTCAGCGGGCGGGCGGGACCGAGACCGCCAGCATCCACTCCGTCGGGACGTCGCCCTGATTGCCGTAGGTGTGCGGGGCGTCGGCCTCGAAGGTGGCGCTCGAGCCGGCCGGGACGAGGTACTCCGTGCCGTCGACGGTGAGGGTGAGTTCACCCGCCGTGACATGGACGATCTCGACGGTGCCGACGGGGTGCGGGTCCGAGGCGCTGCTCTCGCCCGGCATCACCCGCCACTGCCACATCTCCAGCGGGCCGGGCGCCTCGGTCCCGGCGAGGAGCCGGCTGTGGCTGCCCGCGTCGGTGTGCCACAGCCGCACCACCTGGTCGTCCGGGACGATCCGCACCTTCGGCCCCTGCTCGTAGTCGAGCAGGGTGGTGATGCTGATGCCGAGCGCGTCACCGATCTTGATCACGGTGCCGAGGCTGGGGTTGGTGCGCGCCTGCTCGATCTGGATGAGCATGCCGCGGCTGACGCCCGCCCGGGCGGCGAGCACGTCCAGCGTGAAGCCGCGCACCGCGCGCCAGTGTTTGACGTTGCGCGCCAGGGACTGGGTGAGCAGATCGAGGTCCGACACATTCCGTCCAACGTTGCGGAGTCCAATATTCTGGATGACAGGGTTCACCCGACTGCACTACGGTGGGGTGCACCCGATCGTGCACCGAACTGTACTGCGAGGCACCCGTGACAGCGCTCTTCGCCCTGGCCACAAGCCTGCTGTGGGGGCTGGCCGACTTCGGCGGCGGTCTGCTGACCCGGCGCACCCCGGCACTGACGGTGGTCGTCCTCTCCCAGACGATGGCCGCGACCGCGCTCGGAGCGATCGTGGTGGCCACCGGCGCCTGGAGCGAGGCCGGTTCACAGCTGTGGTTCGCGGTCGCGGCCGGCGTGGTGGGCCCGGTCGCGCTGCTCTGCTTCTACAAGGCGCTCGCGCTCGGCCCGATGGGCGTGGTCTCCCCGCTCGGCACCGTGGGCGTGGCCGTCCCGGTCGGGGTGGGCCTCTTCCTCGGTGAGCGGCCGGGCCTGGTGCAGGTCGCGGGGATCGCGGTCGCCGTCCTCGGGGTCGCGCTCGCGGGCGGACCACAGCTGCGCGGCGCCCCGGTGCAGCGGCAGGCCATCCTGCTCACGCTGGTCGCGGCCTTCGGCTTCGGCACGGTGTTCGTGCTGATCGCGGAGGCGTCGACCACTGTCACCGGTCTGTTCCTCGCGCTCTTCGTCCAGCGCCTGGTCAATGTGGCGGCGGGCGGCCTCGCGCTGTACGCCTCCGTGCGGCGGGGCGCCGCGGCCCTCCCGGACGGTGGTCTCCCCTGGCGTTCGCTGCCGGCGCTCGCCTTCGTCGGCCTCGCCGATGTCGCGGCGAACGGCACCTATGTGGTCGCCGCACATCACGGCCCGGTCACCGTGGCCGCCGTGCTCGCCTCGCTCTACCCGGTGGTGACCGCCCTGGCCGCGCGCGGCTTCCTCAGCGAGCGGCTGCGGGCGGTTCAGGCGGCGGGTGCGGGGCTCGCGCTGGTCGGCACAGTGCTGCTGGCGGCCGGCTGACTCAGGACTCCGCATCCACTTCGGCGAGTCGGGCGGCCTCCTCCTGGTCCAGCTCGGCCAGCTTCGCCGCCGCCTTCTCGTCCAGCTCCGTCAGCTTCGCCACCGTCTCCTCGTCCAGCTCGGCCAGCGCCTGGAGCTGCTCGGGAGTGACCCCGTCGGGTATCGGCACGGGCGCCGGCGTCCGAAGCGGCGGCTGCCAGCCGTCGTCGGGAGTCCAGCGCCGTACGACACGGGCGGGCGCCCCCGCCACGACGGCATGGTCGGGCACCGTGCCCCGGACCACCGCGCCGGCCGCCACCACGACGTTCCGCCCGATGCGCGCGCCGGGCAGGATCACGGCCCCGGTGCCGATCCAGCACCCCGGGCCGATCTCGACCGGCTCCATGCGCGGCCACTGCTTGCCGATGGGCTCGTGGGGATCGTCGTAGGAGTGGTTGGTGGAGGTGACGTAGACATACGGCCCGAAGTAGCAGTCGCTGCCGATGGTGACCGTCGTGTCCGCGATGACATGGCTGCCGCGGCCCAGGACGACCCCGTCGCCGACGCGCAGGATCGGCTCCGGGCCGAGGTCGAGGTCGGGCATCAGGCCTGCGGTCAGCGTGACCTGCTCGCCGACGATGCAGTGGGAGCCGAGGTGGATCCAGGGTTCGCCGAAGACGGTGCCGAGCGGGAAGGCCAGGCGGGTGGCTTCGCCGATCGAGCCGAAGCGGAAGCGGCCGGGGTGGTCCGCCGTCACCGAACCCGTGCGCTGCACCCAGGCCCAGCCGGCGTGGACGGCGCGCTGCGCCAGTCGGCGGGGCCAGGATGAGAACGTGTTCTTGCGCTTCGGCACGCGCTCACCGTACTTACCGCAGGGCGCCCTTATGAGGTGCAGGGCCTGTGATCTTCGCCCTACCGGGTGGCGTAGCGTTCCGCTGTACCGCGGACGACAGGAGAACGGTGATGACGCACAAGGCGCTGATCATGGGCATCGGCGGCAAGGAGCCGAAGATCGACGGGGAGGCGTTCGTCGCGCCCACCTCCACTGTGATCGGGGACGTGACGCTCGAGGCGGGCGCGAGCGTCTGGTACGGCGCGGTGGTGCGGGGTGACGTGGAGCGGATCTTCGTCGGGGCTCGGTCCAACATCCAGGACAACTGCACGCTGCATGCCGACCCCGGGTTTCCCGTGAGCATCGGGGAGCGGGTGTCGGTGGGGCACAACGCGGTGGTGCACGGGGCGACCGTCGAGGACGACTGTCTGGTCGGGATGGGGGCGACCGTGCTGAACGGCGCGGTGATCGGTGCCGGGTCTCTTGTGGCCGCGCAGGCGTTGGTGCCGCAGGGGATGGTGGTGCCGCCCGGATCCCTGGTCGCCGGGGTCCCCGCGAAGGTGAAGCGGGAACTGACGGAGGAGGAGCGGCAGGGAGTCACGCTGAACGGCACGATGTACGCGGAGCTGGCGAAGGCGCACCGGGAAGAGCACGGGGCCTAGGGTCGTACACGGTGTTCCGGTCCGCGGGGGCTGATCGCGCGGTTCCCCGCGCCCCCGCGCGGCCTTTCAGTCCCCGGCGGCCACCGGCTCCGGTTTCTGGTGGGCCGTCTGGGCCTTCTTCGCCTTGCGCTTGATGATCAGCATCGACGTCAGGCCGACCAGGACCGCCGCCACCAGGCCCAGCCACGAGAAGCGCTTCAGCCAGGACTCGGCGACCACTCCGACGTAGTAGATGACCGCCGTGGTGCCGCCCGCCCAGACGATGCCGCCGAGGACGTTGGCCGTCAGGAACTTCCAGTACGGCATCCGCAGTACGCCCGCGAGCGGGCCGGCGAAGATGCGCAGGAGGGCGACGAAGCGGCCGAAGAAGACGGCCCACATGCCCCACTTCTGGAAGGAGCGCTCGGCGGTCGCGATATGGGCCTCGCTGAAGTGCCTGGGGAACTTTCCGCCCAGCCAGGCCAGCAGTGGGCGGCCCCCCTTGCGACCGATGGCGTAGCCGATGGAGTCGCCGATGATCGCGCCCGCGCTGGCGCACGCGCCGAGCACGAAGGGGTTGATCTCACCGTGCTGAGAGGCGAGCAGCGCCGAGGAGACCAGGATGATCTCGCCGGGCAGCGGGATGCCCAGGCTCTCCAGGCCGATGACCACGCCGACCAGCAGATAGATGGCGAGCGGGGGCACCGTTTCGAGCCATTCCTGGACGTGCAACGCCGCTTCCTCTCAAGTCCTGGACCCTGTGTTTCCCGGCGCACGCTCAGCTGTGAGCGTGCGCCGGGGCAGCCTACCCGTTCTGTGTGACGGTCTCGGCGTCCCAGAGGTTGCACTGGTGCTCACGATGCGTGGTGGCGCTCAGCACGTTCCCCCCGGCGGATGTGGTGCGCAGGGCCAGGACGGTGCCGGTCCCGGCGGGCATCGCGGGCTGTCCGGTCGCCCGCGGCACCCCGTCCCGGACGAAGGAGCCCCAGTACTGGACCATCTGCCGCGCCAGGCTCCGCTGCTCGGCGTTCAGCGGGGTTTGCAGACCGAAGTGCTTGAAGAGGTACTGCACCTCGTTGACATGGGTCGCGCCGAAGTCGAAGTCGGTGCCGAGGTTCCGCAGGGAGGCGAAGGGCGGGGAGGTGCGGTCGGCGAACTCGTAGGCGTAGACCTTGCCGCGTCCGGCGAGCGTGCCGTCGAGGCGGAGCGCCGGGCAGGCGAAGAGCTGGTCGCCCTGGGCCGTGGCGTAGGCGATGGTCGGTGAGGGGTACGACGACACGGGATAGCGCATGAGCGCCGCTTCGCCGTAGTCCGCCCGCATCACCGTGGGGTACTGGTCGGCGGTGAGCGGGGTTCCGTTCAGGTCGAAGCGGCCGAAGGCGAAGAGGCGGCCCTCGTCCTGGTTGGCTCCGTTCATGACCGGTACGTCGGCCGCGGCTCCCCGCGCGAACGCCTCTTTCGGCTGCCTCGGCAGGAAGGCGCCGCCGGTCACGGGCCCCCAGTCGAACCCGCCCTGCGCGGCCAGGATCTCGGCGGCCGGCTTGGCCCGCAGACAGGCCAGGTCCGCGCAGCCGAGCTTCCGCGCGAAGGCGGCACCCTGGGCCACGGCCGTCTCATGGGTGCGCGCGGCGCAGTCGTCGTACGCCCCGCTCTGGATGATCCCGGCGCGGAACAGGCCCTTCGCCGTCGGTGAGGCCAGCTGGGTGCAGACCGAGCGGCCGCCCGCCGACTCGCCCGCGATGGTTACGCGGCCCGGGTCGCCGCCGAAGCGGCCGACGTTGGCCCGCACCCAGCGCAGCGCCGCCTGCTGGTCGAGCATGCCGAAGTTGCCGGACACCCCGTCGCCGGCCTCGCCGTCGAGTCCGTCGGTGGCGAGGAAGCCCATGGCCCCGAGGCGGTAGTTGACGGTCACTACGACCGTGCCGGTCTGCCGGGCGAAGGTGTCGGGGACGACGTCCTGACCGGCCCCGGCGGTGAGTCCACCGCCGTGGAACCAGACGAGGACCGCGCGGCGGGCGGCGCCTTCGGGGACGTACACATTGAGGTCGAGACAGTTCTCGGTGTGGCTCGGCTGCTCGTAGCCGGGGTCCCAACCCGCGCCCTGCACGCACTTGTTGCCGAAGTCCCCTGCCGTACGCACGCCTTGCCAGGGCCGCACCGGGCGTGGCTCGCGCCAGCGGAGCCCTCCGACCGGTGGCTGCGCGTAGGGGATGCCGAGGAACTGCCGTCCCTCGGCGGTGGTTTCGCCCCGTACCCAGCCGGCGTCGGTGCGGACGACGGGTGGGTCGGCCGCCTGCGCCGGCACGGGAGTGACGAGGGCTGCCGCGAGAGCCATGAGTGCGACGGACATACGACGTATCACCGGTCCACCTCCGCTTGATGAACATGGGACAGCACGCGTGCGGCGGGAAAACTATGAACCCCGGTGACTCGTGTCAATGACGCGAACGAGAAACGGCCGAATGACATCAAGGACTGAAGGTGGGCGCCCGGCCGGGCGAGGTCACCCCGGCGAGGTCACCCCGGCCGGGTGACCCCTTACTGGCGGAGGGCGGAGTCGAGCGTGGTCGTGGCGGTGCCGACGACCGCGGACACCGTGGCAGCTGCCTCGGCCGGCAGGGCCGCGACGGACTCGACAGGGGTGTCGGGTGCGGGTTCGTCGCCGGATTCGGCCTGGACGTACCGCGTCTCGTACTGCGACTGCGGGGTCTCCGCAGGCTGATCCGGCCCGTCCTCGGAAGGCTCGGCACCGGGGGGCTCGGGGACGCCGTCGTGCGGGGAGCCGCGATCGGGCTCCAGGGGCGCGGCGTCCTGCTCCCTCTTCCCCTGACGCCCGGCATCGTGGCCGTTCCGCGGCCTTTCCTCCTCCTTCTGCCCGCCTACGTCGGCCAGTCCCCCGTCGAGCATCCAGCGCTGCGCCCGCGAGCCGTCGCGTTCGGCGACGACGACGCTCCCGCGCTCGCCGCGCCCGACCGCCACCCGAGCGGCCCGGCGCAGCAGCAGCTCGCCGTGGACGGTGAGGTCGTAGCGCACCTCGCCGGCGTGGGCGAGGCAGTTCGCCAGCACGACCGTGCCCTCGTCGGGGTCGGAGTCGAGACAGAGGGCGGGGTCGGCGGCGCTGCGCAGCACGCCGTTGTCCCGGTACGACCACTGCTGGGACGCGGCGGGCGAGCACTGCGCCAGCTCGGCCCGGACTCCGGTACGGACCACACCGTCGTGCAGGTCCAGGCACAGGCCGCCGTCGAGGTTGCGGAGCCTGCCCTGGGCGATCTCGACGGGGCTCTCGGCCGAGGCGGCCGACGGCGAACCTTCGGACGAGGGCTCGACGACGGCGCTCGGGTGGACGGACCTGGAGCTGGGCACGCCCCAGGTGGCGTGGGCGCCCGGGACGCCGTTCTCGTCGGACCAGCCCTTCGCGGTGAGCACGGTCACGAGCAGGGCGAGGGCGGTCAGCCCGACCCCCACGGCGACGGCCTTGCCGCGTCCGCGCGGCGGGGCGATCCGCTCCGGGCGGTGGCGGCCGCCGCGTCGGGGGCGGTCGCACGACGTCGGTCCCGAGCCGCCTCGTCCGGGCCGGGAGTCGAGGTAGCGGCGGGCACCCCAGCCGAGCACGGTCTCGGCGAGCAGCACCTCAAGACCGCCCTCGAAATGGCTGAGCTGCTCGGCGGCGTGCCGGCAGTAGCGGCACTCCATCAGATGCTGCTGGACATCGGGCAGCAGAGCTCCGCCGCGGCGAATGGGGACGTCGAGGAGGCGGTTGTAGAAGCGGCATTCCCGGGTGGGCGCGAGTTCGCCGTGGGCGCGGACACAACCCCGGCGGAATTGCTCGCGCACTCCCTCCAGCGCGGCCGACGCCGTGGCTGCGTCCACCCCCAGCAGACCAGCGGGTATGGTTATCGGTTCCGCCTCGACCTCGATGTGCCAGAGGAGGCATTGCGAGGCTCCCGGCAGGGCCTGGAATGCACGCTCGGCGATTTGCCGCCTTTCGGGCGTCACGGACCGCGCGGCACGCAGCCCACGCCCACCGGTCGGTTTGCCGAGTTCCGGCAGTAATGCGGAAATACCGTCGTCTGCCGCCCACTCCTTCACCATGTCCCTTACGGCGACGAGGAGTTGGGGGCGCAGCGCGCCGGCGGCCGGTCGGCGGAGCACTCGATGGAACGCCGCGGCGGCCACGATGGCGGCCGAACTCTCCGTGGACACCAGGCAGATGGCCGCGTAGTCGTGGGTGGCTCGCCAGTGCCGCGCCATCAACAGGGCGACGGCACGGGAGGCCGCAGCGTCCTCGCCCAGTTTCGCCACGAGATGGCGGTCGGACTCTCCGGAGCTCACTCCGGGACGGGGCGGGTACGGCGGTCGTGGGGGGTTGGGGGATTGCACTGAACCATTTCCTTCCCAGCCTCAGGACGGCAAGGAGAATGCGCGTCCGTCGGAAAAGCAGGTGCCTGATTGGTGCATACCTGGACCGGGTTCACCTGGACCCGGCTATCGGGGTCGCTCACTTTCGCACAAGCGACGCACAGGAAACAAGAAGTTCGAGTGACCGACGTTCAAAAAGCGAGAAATTCAAAAGAAGTTACCGGCGGTATCCGCACCCGTATTCGAAATCGCCATCGCGCCGGACGCCAACTTGTGCGCGAACAAAGGACATCAGTCCACGGAATCTTCAATTCCGCATGCCGCATGCATGGGCTGCGTGATCGTCCCCCACACGAGACCCACCATCGACGCGAGCCGCTACGCGGTCATCGGCCGCTATGTCCTCGACCCGGCGGTCTTCGGCGTCCTGGAGCACACCGCGCCCGGCCGCGGCGGCGAGATCCAGCTCACCGACGCGCTCCAGGAGTCGGCGACGGGCGGCACAGCCCACGGAGTCGTCTTCGACGGCCTGCGGTACGACACCGGCGACAAGGCCGGACTACCTGCGCACGGTGGTCCGCCTGGCATGCGACCGGCCGGATCTGGGGCCGGAGTTCGTGTCCTGGCTGAAGGAGTTCGTGGCCGGACTGGAGGGCGGCGCGGTGCAGCGGAGACGGCTCGCGGCCTGAGGGGTCACGAGCCGATCAGAAAACAGGGGCCCGGTGGGGCCCCTGCTTGTCCCAGGAGGCCGGGCTCAGCTGTTCGGCCGCAGGGTCCACACAACGGTCATCTCACCGGTGACGGCTCCGTCCGCGCGCTGGATCGCGATCGTCACCGGGAACTCGGGGCGCTGCCCCGCGTCCAGCTCCGCGACGACCTCGGCGGCCGGGCGGCCCAGCGTCGCGGTGGCGGTGACGGCGCCCATGGCGAGCTTCTTGTAGGCGATCTCGGCGCCGACGGCGAGCGGCACGGCACGCGAGAGCTGGTCGCCGAACGCGGCCAGCACGATCGCGCCGCTGGCGGACTCGCCGAGCGTGAACATCGCGCCGGCGTGCGGCCCGCCCACGTGGTTGTGGTACTCGCTCTGGTCCGGCAGAGACACCACGGCCTTGTCCGGCGTGGTCTCAAGGAACTCGAGGTTCAGGGTCCGGGCCATGGGCACGGTGGCGGCGAGCATCTCGCCGATGGACATCTGGTCTGCGCTCATGACAGTCATGTTACCCATGAGTAGGATTTTGGGAACAGGTTGAACTCGATGTGACGAGCGTCGTATGCGCCGCGCCGAGCGTCGTCTCCGCACAGCCGCCCCACCGCGGCCCGCCCCTGCCCTGTCAGACGGGCTCATACGGCCCGTGACCTGCAATCCGCTTGGCAAATCGAGGCCCGGGCGGCGATAGTCGGCCGGTGACCTCCGCCGCCGATCCCCGCCCCCGTCCCCGCCGTCCCTCGTGGGCGGGCCGCAATTACAGCCTCCTGACCGCCGCCGCGTTCGTCACGAACCTCGGCAGTCACGGCGCGCTGATCGCCGCGGCGTTCGCGGTGCTGGAGGCGGGCGGCGACGGTGGGGACGTGGGCCTGGTGGCCGCGTCCCGCACCCTGCCCCTGGTGCTCTTCCTGCTGATCGGCGGCGCCGTCGCGGACCGTCTTCCCCGGCACCGGGTGATGGTCGCGGCCAACGCCCTCAACTGCGTCTCACAGGCCGCCTTCGCCGTACTGGTCCTCTCCGGGGAGGCACGGCTGTGGCAGATGATGCTGCTCACCGCGCTCGGCGGCACCGGCCAGGCGTTCTTCAGCCCGGCGGCCGAGGGCATGCTGCTGTCCTCGGTGCAGGGGGAGCAGGCGAGCCGCGCGTTCGCCGTGTTCCGGATGGCGATGCAGGGTGCGGCGGTCGGCGGTGCGGCGCTCGGCGGTGCCATGGTGGCCGTGATCGGGCCCGGCTGGGTGCTGGCGGCGGACGCGGCGGCCTTCGCGGTCGCCGGTTCCATGCGGGCGTTCCTCGATGTGAGTCACATCCCGCGGCGCACGCCGGGCGGCGGCATGCTCGCCGATCTGCGGGAGGGCTGGCGGGAGTTCGCCGGGCGGCCGTGGCTGTGGGGCATCGTCGTCCAGTTCTCCATCGCCAACGCGGTCGTCGGCGCGGCGGACGCGGTCTACGGTCCCCTGGTCGCCCGGGACCATCTGGGCGGGGCCGGTCCCTGGGGCCTGGCCCTGGGCTTCTTCGGGGCGGGCACGGTCGCCGGCGCCCTCCTCATGACCCGCTGGAAGCCACGCCGACTCCTGCGCGCCGGCACCCTGTGCGTCTTCCCGCTCGCCCTCCCCTCGGCCGCGCTCGCCGTGCCGGTGCCGATCGCCGTCCTGTGCGCGGTGATGTTCCTGACCGGCGTGACGCTGGAGGTGTTCGGCGTCTCCTGGATGACGGCACTCCATCAGGAGATACCCGAGGAGAAGCTGTCCCGGGTCGCCGCGTACGACTGGTTCGGCTCGGTCGCCCTGGTCCCGCTGGCGACGGCCCTCGCCGGTCCGGCGGAGGCGACGTTCGGACGCACGTCGGCCCTGTGGGGCTGCGCCGCGCTGGTCGTGGTCGTCACGGCGGCGGTCCTGTGCGTGGCGGACGTACGGAACCTGAGGCGTCGTACGAAGCAGGTGACGGCGGCCGGCAAACCCGCCTCAGCCGATACCGAGAGCCCCGTCAGAGGGCCCGGGTGACGGCACGGCGTGTGCTCGTCCCGCCGATGAACTCCCGCAAGCCGGAACCGTGTTCGACCAGAGCCAGAAAGGCGTCGCAAGCGGCAAGCCGAGCCAAGGCGACCGCGTCGACGAGCCGGTGCGCCGCCACCAACACCGCATTCCCGAACCGCCGCCCGCGCAGCACACCAGGCTCAGCGATCACCACGACCCCTCAGCCGATACCGAAAGCCCCCTCAGGAGGCTCCGGTGACGGCACGGCCTCCTCATCCCGCACCGGCCGCGCCCCACCAATGAACTCCCGCAAGCCGGAACCGTGTTCCACCCGAGCCGGAAAAGCGTCGGAAGCAGCGAGCCGAGCCAAGGCGACCGTGTCGACGGGCCGGTGCGCCGCGACCAACACCGCGTTCCCGAACCGCCGCCCACGCAGCACACCCGGCTCGGCGATCAGCGCGAGCTCCTCGAACCGCGTGGCGTACGTGGCGAGTTGGGAGCGCAGGAAGGCGAAGGGCGCGGAATCGGCGAGGTTGGCGAGATAGACGCCGCTACCCCGCAGCACCCGCTCGGCCTGACGGACGTACGCGACCGACGTCAGATGCGCCGGCACCCGTGAGCCGCCGAAGACATCGGCGACGAGCACGTCGGCCGAGTCGTCCGGGGCCGTCTCCAGCCAGGCACGCGCGTCCCCGGCGTGCAGCCGGATGCCGCTCCCGTCCGGCACCGGCAGATGCTCGGCGACCAGGTCCATCAGCCCACGGTCGGCCTCGACGACGTCCTGCCGCGAGCCCGGCCGGGTCGCCGCCAGATACCGGGGCAGCGTGAGCGCGCCGCCCCCGAGATGCAGCACGTCCAGAGCGCGCCCCGCCTCGGCGACGGTGTCCAGCACATGTCCGAGGCGGCGCGCGTACTCGAACTCCAGATGGGTCGGCTCGTCGAGATCGACGTACGACTGAGGCGCCCCGTCGACGGTGAGCAACCACGCCCTCTTGCGATCGACATCGGGCATCAGCTTGGCGATGCCATGGTCGACGGACCGGGTGACGGGTATGGGCTCATTCACCTTCTCATTGTGCCGGGGCCTCTTGCCGCCGGACACGGGAGCGCCCCTTCAGAGGCGCGGGGAACTGCGCGACCAGCCACGACGATCCCGCAGTCCCCCACACCGCGCCCCCTCACACGACGGCGGTCACGGTCCCCGCCCCCACCGTCCTGCCACCCTCACGGATGGCGAATCCGAGCCCCGGCTCCAGCGGCACCTCACGCCCCAGCTCGACGGTCATCGCGACCGTCTCCCCGGGCCGTGCGACACCCGCCTCACCGAGGTCGATGTCCCCGACCACATCCGCCGTACGGATGTAGAACTGCGGCCGGTACCCGGTGGTGACCGGAGTCGTGCGCCCGCCCTCACGGGTCGAGAGCACATACACCTGCGCGGAGAACCGACTTCGAGGCGTCACGCTCCCCGGCGCCGCGACCACATGCCCCCGCCGGACGGCGTCCCGCGGAACCCCGCGCAGCAACAGCGCCACATTGTCCCCGGCCTGCGCCTCGTCCATCGGCTTGCCGAAGGTCTCCAGGCCGGTGACGACGGTCTCCAGCCCGGCACCGAGCACTTCGACCCGGTCTCCGACATGCACCGTCCCCCGCTCCACGGCCCCGGTCACCACGGTCCCCCGACCGGAGATGGTGAGCACGTTCTCCACGGACAGCAGGAACGGCGCGTCCACATACCGCTCCGGCATCGGAACGTATGTGTCCACCGCGTCGAGCAACGCCTCGACGGACGCCGTCCACTTCGGGTCGCCCTCCAGCGCCTTCAGCCCCGACACCCGTACGACGGGCGCGGCGTCGCCGCCGTAGCCGTGCTCGGTGAGCAGGTCGCGGACCTCCAGCTCGACGAGGTCGATGAGCTCCTCGTCGCCCGCGTCGGCCTTGTTGAGGGCGACGACGATGTGGTCGACGCCCACCTGCCGGGCGAGCAGTACATGCTCGGCGGTCTGCGGCATGATCCCGTCGAGCGCGGAGACGACGAGGATCGCCCCGTCCAGCTGCGCGGCGCCGGTGACCATGTTCTTGACGTAGTCGGCGTGACCCGGCATGTCGACGTGCGCGTAGTGGCGGGTGTCGGTCTCGTACTCGACGTGCGCGATGTTGATGGTGATGCCGCGCGCGGCCTCCTCCGGCGCGCGGTCGATGCGGTCGAAGGGGACGAAGGTGCCGGAGCCTCGCTCGGCGAGGACCTTGGTGATGGCGGCCGTCAACGTGGTCTTGCCGTGGTCGACATGGCCCATCGTGCCGATGTTCAGATGCGGTTTGGTGCGCACGTATGCCGTCTTGGACATGGCTGTACCTCGAAGTCTCTGCAGAAGTCTCTGCGAAGGAGATGGGGACCCCAAGGACTTGCCGACCCTCCCCCTGCGGGGTCCGCCGGACTGTCCGGAGAGGGTCAGCTTCGGGCGCCGTCGGCTGCGGCCAGGAGGACCGGAACGGCAGCCTTCGGAGCATCCGCGACCGCGGATGCTGCGAGGACGAAGGCGTGCCGGAACATGACGTCGATCATTGCCGACGCTTTGCCCGACGTCGAATGGTTTTCAGGCGAATGGCTTTCAGGCGAATGGTTTTCCGCGGTACGGGACTTCAGGCGCCGATGTTCTTCAGCGCCTCCCGCACCGACAGCGGTGCGAACCGCCCCCGCTCGCGCGCCAGGAAGTCCCGTACGGCGTCCGGGTCGGTCTTGGCGTACTCGCGCAGGCACCAGCCGATGGCCTTGCGGATGAAGAAGTCGGGGTGGCCGGACTGGCGCAGGCAGTAGGCGAAGAGGCGCTCGGTGTCGGTGCGTTCCTTGTAGCGCAGCTGGTGGAGCAGGGCCGTACGGGCCACCCACAGGTCGTCGTCCGCGATCCAGGCGTCCATCTCCGCCGTGAGCTTCGGGTCGGCGAGGACGAGCCCGCCCACGACATGCGAGGCGAGCAGGTCGACGGTGTCCCACCAGGAGACGGTCGTGATCAGATGGCGGGCCACCGGCAGGAAGCCGGAGGAGCAGCGCGCCACGTGGCGACGGAGATAGTCCACGGCGAAGTAGTGGTACTCGCGCTCCGGGAGCTGCCAGCAGCGCAGCGCGATGGCCGTGCAGTCGGCTTCGTCGGGGCGCGGTGTGCCCTGGAGGACGGTGCGGGACAGGGCGCGGCGCGCGGGGGTGGTGAGGCCGAGGAAGGGGGCCACGTCCTTCATGTACGCCCGCATGGACAGGGCGCGTTCGGGGTCGGCCGCAGCGCCGTATGTGGTGACGAGACGCTCCAGCACCGTGTCGGCCAGGACACTGCGCGGTACTTCCAGTGTTCCCGTACCTGTGACGCCCATGAGGTGAACCATACGGCGATCACACATCTTCGTCGGTTACTGTCGCCGAATGCTCGACGATGCCACCACCCGCTCTGGGGGCACCGCCACGGCGGCCTCAGCGCAGGCCGCCGCCAAGGAACTCGCCGTTTCCACGCGCGTACCGGCGCCCGCCCCCGCAGGCTTCGCCACGCGCTGCACGAGAGCGCTGCTCTCGCCGTGGACGCGGCTGTCCCTGCTCCTGGTCCTGCTCGCGGCGGCCGCGACGTCCGTGCTGCTCTTCGAGCCGCACAAGCTCCTGGCGAACGGCTGGCCGCCCCAGGTCGGGGGTCCCGTCGCGGTGGTGCTGTTCGCCGTGGCGTACGGACTGGTCACCGTGGCCTTCGTGCCGCGACCGATCCTGAACCTCGCCGCCGGGGCGCTCTTCGGCTCGGCCCTGGGGATGGGCGCCGCGATGGCCGGCACCGTGCTCGGAGCCTGGATCTCCTTCGCGCTCGGCCGGATGCTCGGCCAGGAGGCCCTGCGTCCGCTGCTGCGCGGCCGGCTGCTCAAGGCGGCGGACCGTCAGTTCAGCAAGCACGGCTTCCGGTCGATGCTGGCGGTGCGGCTGTTCCCCGGCGTGCCGTTCTGGGCCGCGAACTACGCCGCCGCGGTCTCCCGCATGGGCTACTTCCCCTTCCTGCTCGCGACGGCCCTCGGGTCGATCCCGAACATCGGCGCGTACGTCGTCGCCGGTGCCCGGGCCTCGCAGCCGACGTCCCCGGTGTTCCTGATCGCGGTGGCCGCCATCGCGCTGCCGGCGGTCGCGGGCGCGGTGGTGGCCTGGCGCAAGCGCCACCACCTGCGCCGCCGCTGATCCGGCCGGGTCGGGCGGGCTTTCAGACCGACTCGATGATCATCGCGTTGGCGAGTCCGCCGGCCTCGCACATCGTCTGCAGGGCGTAACGGGCGCCGCGCTCGCGCATGGCGTGCACCAGCGTCGTCGTCAGCCGGGTGCCGCTCGCGCCCAGCGGATGCCCGATCGCTATCGCGCCGCCGTGCACGTTGACCTTGTCGAGGTCGGCGCCGGTCTCCTGCCGCCAGGCCAGTACGACGCTGGAGAAGGCCTCGTTGACCTCGAACAGGTCGATGTCGTCCAGGGCCAGCCCGGCCCGGCGCAACACCTTCTCGGTCGCCGGGATGACTCCCGTGAGCATGAGGACCGGGTCGGAGCCGGTGACGGCGAAGCTGTGCAGCCGGGCCAGGGGGTGCAGGCCCAGGCGGGCCGCCGTCTCGCTGGAGGTGATGAGGACGGCGGAGGCGCCGTCGTTGATGGGGCTGGCGTTGCCCGCGGTGACGTTCCACTCGATCTGCGGGAAGCGCTCGGCGAAGGCCGGGTCGTAGTACGCGGGCTTGAGGCCGGCGAGGATCTCGGGGGTGCTGCCCGGTCGTACGCACTCGTCGCGCGAGACGCCCTCCAGAGGCGCGACCTCGGCGTCGAACAGGCCCTGGTCCCAGGCGGCGGACGCCTTGCGGTGCGAGGAGACGGCGAACGCGTCCATCTGCTCGCGCGTGATCGACCACTTGGCGGCGATCAGCTCGGCGCTGACGCCCTGCGGGATCAGGCCCTCGGGGTAGCGCTCGGCGATGCCGGGGCCGAAGGGGTCCTTGCCGGGCGGCACGTTCGACCACATCGGCACGCGGCTCATCGACTCGACGCCACAGGCTACGACCAGGTCGTACGCGCCCGAGATCACACCCTGGGCCGCGAAGTGCACGGCCTGCTGGGACGAGCCGCACTGACGGTCCACGGTGGTCGCCGGGACGGTCTCCGGGAAGCCCGCCGACAGGGCGGCGTAGCGGGTGGTGTTCATGGCCTGCTCGCCGACCTGGTCGACGGTGCCGCCGATGACGTCGTCGATCAGCGCCGGGTCGACACCGGAGCGCTCGACGAGGGTGCGCAGGGTGTGGGCGAGGAGTTGGACGGGGTGGACGTGCGCCAGGGAGCCGTTCGGCTTGCCCTTGCCGATCGGGGTGCGTACGGCTTCGACGATCACTGCGTCACGCATGGTGCGGGCCTCCTTGGCCGCCGGCGACGACCGGCACGCGGAACGGTGCCGGGACCGGCTCGATTACCGGTGAGTAGGAAATCCGAACTCACTGTAGCCCGACAGGTTGGAAAAACAAACCCACAAGGTTGGAAAGCCGAACCCGCCCCTTAGACTGAGCGCCATGGCCGCCCCCAAAGACCCGCGCCCCTGCTCCATCGCCGACGCCCTGGCGCTCGTGGGCGAGAAGTACTCCCTGCTCGTCCTGCGCGAGGTGTGCCTCGGCAACAGCCGCTTCGACCAGCTCGTACGCAACATCGGCGCCCCCCGCGACATCCTCGCCACCCGGCTGCGCCGCCTCGTCGACGCCGGCATCCTCACCAAGCGCGCCTACAGCGAGCGCCCCCAGCGCTTCGAGTACCGGCCCACGCAGGCCGGGCTGGAGCTGGAGCCGGTCCTGATGACCCTCATGGCCTGGGGCGACCGCCACCTGCGCCAGAACGACGACCGCCCCATGGTCATCGAGCACACCTGCGGCAACGAACTCCTCGCGATCGTGACCTGCCAGGCCTGCGGCGACCCAGTACGCCACGAGGACCTCAGGGCGCATCCTCAGACCCCCGGATGGTCGGTCTCGGGACCGACGGCGGCGTGATCCGAGGCTCCGGCCCCAAGGGCAGACATCCCACTCCCGGCCCACGGCGACTCACGCGCGCCCTCACATCAGGATAAGAACCGCGTCCGAGGACCAGACGCCGAAGGCCAGTCCAGTACGGTCAGCTCGGGCCACTGCCGACGCCAGCGCGCCGTCTTGGCTTCGTACACCTCGCGCGGGGCGAGCACCGGATTGGGACGAACGACCAGATTGAACACGTCGGACAACCCATGCGGCGCGTAAACGCGCCAACGCGCGCCCGCCTCCAGCCGGACCCCCAGACAGCAGGTCGTCGCCGCGAAGCTGTCGATGGCCGCCTCGGTGGAGGAGTACGGAGCGCATGTGACGCCGAATTTCTGCTCGTACCAAAGGTGGACGCGGGCCTCGTTGCGGACCTCGACCTCAGCCGGCAGCCCGGCGAAGAGCTCGTCGGCGGCCCTGATGACCGCGTCCTCAGCCTCCCAGGACAGGTCCCTCTCGTCGAAGTAGAAGACGTCGTAGTCCTTGATCCCACTGGTGGGCGGCCGGTCCGTGACCACGTTCCACACGGTCTGAAAGACACACCCGGCCGTCACGTACCAGCCGGGCAACTCCAGTGCCGCCGTGCGGTTCAACACCTCCAACAGCACCTCGTTGCGGGAGAGTACGGACTTGAGGCGGGCAAGCTGCTCGTCGAGCGGGAGGCGACCGATCACCCCACATGCCTACCACCCGGCGCATACCAGGGATGCCTCTCCAGGTGCTTCACGATCGCCTCCCACTCCCACGCCCCGGTAGCGGCGGGTGAGGGGGTCGCCGGGCGGGAGTTCCAGTTCGGCGTGGAGGGCCAAGTCGGGAGTGACGCCCGCGAAAGGCTCGTCGCGTACGAACCATTGTGGGCAGGGTGCCCGGTCGCTGGGGTGTGCGTTCTCGGGGGCGTGTGCGAAGGTCGCCCTGGAGGGCGCGTGGACCGCGCGAGAAGAGGCCCGAGCGCTCGGCGATGACGACGCGGTCACCGTCCGCGGAGACCTCGCCGAAGCCGGCGTGCGCCATCGGCCCGACCCGCTCGGGACGTCGCCGGCGAGGGTCCGGAGCGGGTGGACGTACGGCTTCGGGGCCTCCCAGACGCCCTCGGGCCGGTAGATGTTGGCGAGCAGTTCGACGCCGGTGACCTCGTCGGTCACGGTGATGCGGTCGCGGTAGGAGTGGACGATACGCAGACCGGTCACCCGGCGGCCTCCCCGGACGGACAGAGGCAGCCAGACGCCGGACAGCAGGCGCTTTCAGTTCGCAGCAACGTAAGCGGCGGCCCTGCCGCAGGTCAGGACCGCTATGGCCGGGGTCGGCGAGCGTCCGCCGAGCCCCCGTGCCGGGCCTGTCATCGAGGGACGCTACGCTGCCCCTCGACACTCGCGATCACTGCGCCGCCGACGCTGTGTCCCCCGTTACTCCTTGCCACGATCAGCACTTGGACTCCGTAACTTCATGTCTTGGTTTGAATCCCTCATCCTCGGACTCGTCCAGGGGCTGACCGAGTTCCTCCCCGTGTCCTCCAGCGCGCATCTGCGGCTGACCGCGGCGTTCTCGGGCTGGGAGGACCCGGGTGCGGCCTTCACGGCGATCACGCAGATCGGCACCGAGACCGCCGTACTGATCTACTTCCGCAAGGACATCGGGCGGATCATCGCCGCGTGGCTGAAGTCGCTGACGAACAAGGAGATGCGGCGCGACCACGACGCCCAGATGGGCTGGCTGGTGATCGTCGGCTCGATCCCGATCGGTGTGCTCGGCCTGACACTCAAGGACCAGATCGAGGGGCCCTTCCGCGATCTGCGCATCACGGCGACGATGCTGATCGTCGTCGGCATCATCATCGGCATCGCCGACCGGATGGCGGCCCGCGACGAGTCGGGCGGCCGGCACCGCGCGCCCAAGCAGCGCAAGTCGCTCGAGGACCTGAACGTGAAGGACGGCCTGATCTTCGGCCTGTGCCAGTCCGCGGCGCTCGTCCCCGGCGTCTCCCGCTCCGGCGCGACCATCAGCGGCGGCCTCTTCATGGGCTACAACCGCGAGGCCGCGGCCCGCTACTCCTTCCTCCTGGCGATCCCGGCCGTCCTCGCCTCGGGTCTCTTCGAGCTCAAGGACGCGATGGAGAGCGACCATGTCTCCTGGGGCCCGACGATCTTCGCGACGGTGATCGCCTTCGCGTCCGGTTACGCGGTCATCGCATGGTTCATGAAGTTCATCTCCACCAAGAGCTTCATGCCGTTCGTCTGGTACCGCATCGCACTCGGCATCGTCATCCTCGCCCTGGTGGCAGCGGGTGTCCTGAGCCCGCACGCGGCGGAGTCGGCGGGCTGACAGCCAAGCCCCGCATGGCCCTCACCCAGCAGTTCGCCCGCGTCAACCCGGAGTACAGCCGCGTGCGGGGAGGCGATGCGGGAGTTCTACGGCGGCCCCCCCGAAAATCCGTGACCAATCACATACGTGTGCGTAGCCGTCCGGTAGCGCGCTGTCAGCCCTTGCCCCTAGGCTTGTCCGCATGTCCCCCCATTCCTTAGGCCCTGGTTCCGTGCGGTCTGCTGCCGAGGTGAACGAGGAGATTCGCGCCCTGTGGCTGCGCGCGGGCGGCTCCTTGTCGGCTCAGGAGCGCGCGGAGTACGAGCTGTTGGTGGTCGAGTGGGCAGCTGCCATCCGCGGTGAGGTCATCGAGGCGGCCTGAGGTTCGGGCTCGCGTGCCTAAGATCCACTCCATGGAGCATCTGGAACACGTGCCGCCGCGTCGCGGCCTGGTCATCTTCCTCAACGGCACGTCCAGTTCGGGCAAGTCGAGCATCGCGGCCGAACTCCTGCGGATTCTCGACGAGCCGTACTTCCACATGCCCGTCGACGCATTCCACGCCATGCGCTCCCGGAACCCCGTCCCATCGGACCAGCTCGCCACCGTCCTCCATCGCACCTGGCAGGGCTTCCACCGCGCGGTCGCGGGCATGGCCGCCGGTGGCAACAACGTCATCGTCGACCATGTGCTGAGCGCCGACTGGCGCCTGAAGGACTGCCTGTTACTCCTCGTGCCACAGGATGTCGTCCTCGTCAAAGTGCACTGCTCTCCGGAGGAGTTGGACCGCCGGGAACGCGAACGCGGCGACCGCCCGCCCGGCCTCGCCGCCGGCCAGCTGGAGCGGGTACACGCTCATGGCGCCTACGACCTGGAGTGCGACACCAGCTACAGCACACCGCTGGAGTGCGCCCACCGCATCAAGCAGTTCCTGACTCGCAGAACGAGCCCTACCGCCTTCGAACGGCTGCAGGCCGCTGCGTAGGACTCAACACCGGGGGCTTCGCCGCACCATCCCACTCCCCTCCGTCCACTCCCCCTCCGTCCGCTTCCTCACCGGTCCTTGATGCACGCCCCGGCGTGCCCGCCCAAGGGAGTTGTTGCCGGGCACGGCTCGGGTCCCGTTCCAGGGCCTCCGTATGACTCATGGGCAGCTCTGGACGTCACCGGCGTCTCCAAGAGCATGTGGCGGGGCGCTCGGGGGCGCCTGCAACCGCCAACTGGAGTACCGTCGGCCGCTAGTGCCACGACCAGGACCCTTCGCGAGCTTGGTCAACGCTGTTGGTACACGGGTTGAATCCTTGTCCGGACCACGCGCAGTGGGCGAACGGCACCACGTCCGGCGCGAACCGCCTCTGAAACCCCACCCGCATCCCCCGAATACCGCCGTACGCCCCCTTGGCTCCGCCCACCACATGCCCAACACTGAGCCGATGACGCAGCGTGCGGAACTCGCCACCCTGAGGGATCGGTTGGCGGTCGATGGAGTGATCACCGACTATGCGGTCGCCGTGGACGACGGCGACTGGGCGGCGTACCGAAGCCTGTTCACGTCCGACGGACGCGCGGACTACCGGTCGGCCGGCGGTATCGAGGGGGACGCCGACAGCATCGCCGCGTGGCTTGCGGAGAGCTTGCGGGTGTTTTCGATGCGCCAGCATCTCATCGTCAACCGGCGGGTACGTTTCGGGGTCCTGGAGCAGGACACCGGGGATACGGCGAGGGTGCAGGCGGACTACGTCAATCCGATGCGGTTCGCCGGGGACGGCGAGGGCGCTGCGGCGCCGGATTTCGTGTGCGGTGGACGTTACGCGTTCGGGCTGCTGCGCACCGACGACGGCTGGCGGCTGCGCGAGGTGGTCGTACAGGAGAAATGGCGCCGCCTGCCCGAGCGGACCGCGCCGGCGGTGCTCGACTGAGCGGACGCCCACTGTCCCACTGTCAGTGCCTGTGAGCACACTGGAAGGACCACGGGGTAGGAGGCACCGCATGAAGACGATCAGCCGCTGGCTCATCTCGCCGTGGCGGCGCTCGATCGCCGCCACTCTGGCCGGTGCGCTGCCGGTGCTCGCCTTTCCCGAGCCGGCGCTGTGGTGGTTCGCGTACGTCGCCCTGGTCCCGTGGATCGCGCTGCTGCGCACCGCGCCGACGGGGCGGCGGGCATCGCGCGAGGGCTGGTGGGGCGGTTTCGGCTTCATGCTGGCGATGCACCACTGGCTGCTGCCGAACCTGCATGTCTTTACGTTCGTCATCGCCGCCCTGCTCGGCGCGCTCTGGGCCCCGTGGGGCTGGCTGGTGCGGCGGTTCATGGCCTCGTCGAGCCCGTCCCCGGGCCGGGTCGCGGCTGCGCTCGCCGTGGTGCCGTCCGGCTGGCTGATGGTCGAGCTCGTGCGCTCATGGCAGGAGCTGGGCGGCCCGTGGGGCGTGCTGGGAGCCAGTCAGTGGCAGGTGGAGCCCGCGCTGCGGCTGGCCTCGGTCGGCGGGGTGTGGCTGATCAGCTTCCTGGTGGTGACCGTCAATGTCGCCGTCGCCGTGCTGATGACGGTGCGCGCATCCCGGGTCCCCGCCGTGGCCGGTATCGCCGCGACGGCTGTCGCCACCTCGGCCGCCTGGGTGTGGTCCCCGCGCCCGGACGTACAGGACCGGGTCCGGATCGCCGTCGTACAGCCCGGGGTCATCGAGGGCGGGGCCGCCGCCGACCGGCGTTTCGACCGGGAGGTGCAGCTCACCCGGGAGCTGGCCGGTCAGCATGTCGACCTGATCGTCTGGGGCGAGAGCAGCGTCGGCTTCGACCTCGGCGACCGGCCCGACTACGCCCGCAGACTCGCGGCCCTCTCGCGCGAGACGGGCGCGAACATCGTGGTGAACGTGGATGCGCGGCGCTCCGACAAGCCCGGCATCTACAAGAGCTCGATCATGGTCGGCCCGGACGGCCCGACCGGCGCCCGCTACGACAAGATGCGGCTGGTCCCCTTCGGGGAGTACATACCGCTGCGCTCGATGCTGGGCTGGGCGACCTCCGTGGGCAAGGCGGCCGCCGAGGACCGCAGACGCGGCACCGAGCAGGTCGTGATGGATGCTGGGCACGGGCTGCGCATCGGCCCGATGGTCTGCTTCGAGTCCGCGTTCTCCGACATGAGCCGCAGCCTCGCCGACCATGGCGCCGAGGTGCTGATCGCCCAGTCGGCGACGTCGACGTTCCAGCAGAGCTGGGCCCCGGAGCAGCACGCCTCGCTCGCCGCGCTGCGCGCCGCCGAGACCGGCCGCCCGATGGTGCACGCGACGCTGACCGGTGCCTCCGCCGTGTACGGGCCGAGCGGGCAGCGCGTGAGTTCCTGGCTGGGCACCAGCGAGAGCACGAGCGCGGTCTACGAGGTTCCGCGGGCCGGCGGCGTCACGCCGTACGTCCGCTTCGGCGACTGGGTGGCGCAGGCGGCGCTGCTGATCGTCGCCGCCTGGTGCGCGGGCGAGGGCATCCGGACCCTGCGGCCCCGGCTCAGGCGGCCCGCTCCTGAACCGCGCGTACCACCCGCTCGCACAACTCATGAGTCGCCAGCGCGTCCCGGGCGCTGAGCACCTTGCCCGCGCGCACCGCGTCGAGGAAGGCGAGCACCGCCTGCTCGATGCCGCGCTGCCGGGCCACCGGCACCCAGTCCCCGCGCCGGCGCACGGTCGGCTGGCCCTTGTGGTCGACGACCTCGGCGAGGTTGACGACCTGACGCTTGGTGTCCTGCCCGGACACCTCCAGGATCTCCTCGGCCGAGCCGCTGAGCCGGTTCATCACACCGAGCGCGGTGAAGCCGTCCCCGGCGAGCTGGAGCACGACATGGTGCAGCAGCCCGCCCTCGACCCGGGCACGCACGGTCACGTCGTCGATCGGGCCGGGCACAAGGAAGCGCAGCGTGTCCACGACGTGGATGAAGTCGTCGAGGATCATCGAGCGCGGCTCCTCCGGGAGCCCGATCCGGTTCTTCTGCATCAGGATCAGCTCGCGCGGATGGTCGGCGCACTGCGCGTAACCGGGGGCGTAGCGCCGGTTGAAGCCGACGGCGAGGCTCACGTCGCGCCGCTCGGCGAGGGCCACGAGCCGCTCGGAGTCGGCGAGTCGGTAGGCGAGCGGCTTGTCGACATACGTCGGCACGCCCGCCTCCAGCAGCTGGGTCACGATCTCCGGGTGCGCGACCGTGGGCGCGTGCACGAAGGCGGCGTCGAGATCCTGGGCGAGGAGCGAGTCGAGGTCCGCGTGCCGCTGCCCGGCCGGGAGGTGGAGGCCGTCGGCGACCCGGTCGAGCGTCGCGGGCGTACGCGTCTGGAGATGCAGTTCGACCCCGGGCTGTACGCCGAGCACCGGCAGGTATGCCTTCTGCGCGATGTCACCGAGTCCGATACAGCCGACCTTCACGGGGTGATCTCCTCTGGCGGTTGCCTGCCGTGGTTTTCCCGGCAGCATACGGCGCCTGCGGCGGCCGCCAGTCGGCGATGCCCTCGAAGCCCCGCAGGAACAGCAGCGGGGCCGCCTTGGACAGCGCGGCCAGCGCCGTGTTCCGTACGGCGATCCCGGCGCGGCCGGTCATCAGGTTGAGGCGGCCGACCCGAGCGGCCTGGCGGGCGATGGCCGTCGTACGCGGGAGGCGTGCCGCGGTGTACGCGGCCAGGTCGTGACAGTGGGCGGCGAGGACGATCGCGTCCTCGATGGCCTGGTTGCCGCCCTGCCCCAGCATCGGCTGCATGGCGTGCGCGGCGTCGCCGACCAGGGCCACCCGGCCGCGATGGTAGGCGGGCAACGGCTCGGCGATGTGGTGGACGTCGTGGCGCAGGACGTCCTCGGGGCGTGCGGCGGCGAGGATCGCCGGGATCGGGTCGTGCCAGTCGCCGTAGCGGCGCAGGAGTTCGGCCTTCTCGTCGTCGGGGGCGCGCTCCCCGGCGGGCGTGATCGCCGCGGCGTACGCGTAGACGCGGCCGTCCTTGAGCGGGTGCGAGCCCCAGATGCGGCCCCGGCCCCAGGTCTCGTGCGAGGCGAACTCCACGCCGGGCACCGGGATGACGACCCGCCAGGTGGTGAACCCGGAGTACGCGGTCCCGGGATGACGCGGGAACAGCGCCCGGCGTACGGCGGAGTGGATGCCGTCGGCGGCCACCACGAGGTCGGCCTCCAGATCGCTGTCCGGGGTGTTCACGCGCGCGGGCCGGCCGGTGTCCCCCGGATCGGCGACGGACGCGGCGACCGCGGTGCGGACGGTGTCGGCCGGGAGCCGGGCGGCGAGGCTGTTGACCAGAGTGGCCCGGTGCAGCAGGACGAGGGGGCCGCCGAAACGTTCGGCCACGGCGGCGGCGTCCGTGCGCGAGAGCCAGCGACCGGACGGGGTGCGCAGTCCCCCGTCGCCCTGCCACGCGGCGAGGTCGCGGATCTCGTCGCCGAGCCCGATGACGTCCAGCGCGCGCAGGGAGTTGGGCGCGAAGGAGATGCCCGCGCCGACCGGCTCCAGGGCCGGGGCGCGCTCCAGCACCGTGACGTCCCAGTCGCCCTGGCGCAGTGCGACCGCCGCGGTCAGGCCTCCGATACCACCGCCGATGACGACGGCCCGCCTCGACTGTCCCATGGCTTCCTCCCGGTGTGACTACAGGTGTAGTACCGCCATGCGTCGACTGTACTACAGGCGTAGTGTGGGAGGTAGGTTGATCTCCATGTCCGTACGCTCCGCGGGCGCCTCGCGCGCCGATCTCGTCGCCGACACCGCCCTCGCGCTGCTCGCGGAGCGCGGGATGCGGGGACTCACGCACCGGGCGGTCGACGAGGCGGCCGGGCTGCCGCAGGGCTCCACGTCCAACCTGGCACGCACCCGGCAGGCACTGCTGGAGCTGGCGGTGCGCCGGCTCGCCGAACGTGAAGCGCGGGTCCTGGCGTTGGAGGAGATGCCGGACCCGCGGAGCGGCCTCGACTCACTGGTCGACGGTCTGGCGCTGGCGACGCACCGCGCCCTGACCCGCCACCGCGACCTCACGCTCGCCCGCTATGAACTGGCCCTGGAGGCCACGCGCCGCCCCGAGCTGCGCGCCTACTTCGACGCGACGGGCGCCCGCTTCCGCGACCAGCTGACCGCCCTGGTGACCGCGATGGGTTCGACGGCCCCGGCCCGGCACGCGCTGTCGCTGGTGGCATGGGCGGACGGGCTGATGTTCAGCTGCGTGGCCGGATCCTTCGGGGCGGAGGTGCCGAGCCTGGACGAGGTACGGGCGGGGCTGCGCGAACTGCTCGGCGGGATGTTCGGCGACGCGTCGGCGCCAGTGAAAACTCCTGGTGAACCGGGGTGAGTTCAGCGACGATACAGGCATGACGACCGAACGCGACGAGCCCGCCACCACCGCCGACGAGCGCACGATGCTGGAGGGCTGGCTGGACTACCACCGCCGGACCCTCGCGTGGAAGTGCGAGGGCCTGACCGACTCCCAGCTCAGGACCGCGTCCGTGGAGCCGTCCGAGCTGTCCCTGATGGGCCTGGTGCGGCACATGGCGGAGGTGGAGCGGGGCTGGTTCCGTCAGGTGCTCATGGGCGACGACGCGGGGCCGATCTACTGCTCCGAGGAGGATCCGGACGGCGAGTTCCATCTCACCGAGGCGGACACCTGGGAGGACGCGTACGCCACCTGGCAGGCCGAGATCGACATCGCCCGGCGCAACGCGGCCGGATTCGGCCTGTCCGACCGCTCCAAGGGCAGAAGCCGGCGCACCGGCTCGGAGTTCAACCTGCGCTGGATCTACACGCACATGATCGAGGAGTACGCCCGTCACAACGGTCACGCAGACCTGATCCGCGAGCGCATCGACGGCGCCACGGGCGACTGACGTCAGCCGGGGCAGGCCGACGCCGCCCATACGGGGACGGAGATCACCCGTGTGGATCAACCTCTGCTCGTCCACTGTCCCAACGGCCGCCCGACCCAGCAGAGTTGCGCGGGTGCATCGAACGACGACCACCGCAACGCTCCTGGTCACCGTGGCCGTCTCGGCCCTGTCCGGCTGTACGACGGTCCAGCGCCCGCCGTCCTCCGGCGCCCCGACGGTGCCCTCGCAGCCGTCGGTTCCCCGGCCCAGCGGTCATACGGCCCCCGAAGCAGTGCAGGCGCCGGCCCGCGAGGCCCTGGCCCTCATCGGCCCGTCCCCCAGCCCGGACCCCACGCCGTCCGCCGCACACTCCGCGTCGCCGACCACCCCACAGGCGCAGCGCACGCCGCCCCGGGACTCTCGCTCCCACGGCCACCCCGAGCACCACGAACCCCGCCGCCCGCACTCCGACCCCGCTCCCGATGCCCCGGAAAGGCCGAGCGTCCCCGTCCCCGACATGTCGAAGTCGCTCCACAAAGAGGTCCAGGAGAACCCGGACGTCTGCGCACTGGGCAGGAAGTACGGCGGCTGGCGAGCGGACAGCCCGGAGTCGAGGATCTGCGACCAGACGTACGGGCGGTGAGGGGGCAGGCAGGGCGCCGGCGCTGAGGAGATGTGCCCTACACCTCCTCCCCCAGCCACCCCTCCAGCCGCCGGATCTCGGCCCGCACCCCGTCCCCGTAGCTGTCGTCCCGCAACACGCCCGCCGCTCCGCGCGCCCGCTGAAGATGCACGCGGGCGGCCTCCGTGCGGTCGAGCTTGACGTAGTCGGCGGCCAGGTTCAGATGCAGCGAGGGAAACAGAGCGAGCACGCCGACCGCGCCGACCGCCCCCTGCGCCTCGGTCAACGCCCGCAGATCCCACGCCAGTTCGTCCGAGGGGTCGTCCTGGGTGTCGGCCAGGTAGTGGGCCAGCGTGCATCGGTGCAGGGGGTCGCCGTCCTCGCCCAGCTCCGTCCACAGGTCCAGCAGCCGGCGCCGGGCCTCCTCGCGATCCCCGGCGTGATGAAGCATCACGACCTGCCCGATCCGCGTCAGCACGGCGTCCGGCGCCGTCTGCTCCTGTCGCTCCGCCACCACGTCCTCCGGGCCCTCGTCGGCTGGTACTTCCCGACGCTAACCGCCCCCATCGGCATTCCCGGTCAGGCAGCTCCGTACGATCACCGTCCCGCTCCGGCGAAGAACCGGCCCGGGCGGAGGACCGTCCGGGCCGAGGGCAGGCCGTCAGGGGAGGGCGGAAGCGGCCGGCCCGACGGCCGGCTCGACGACAACTCAGCCCAGATCCGGAATCCGCCAGTCGATCGGCTCATGTCCCTGCTGGGCCACCGCCTCGTTGATCTGCGTGAACGGACGCGAGCCGAAGAACTTCTTCGCCGACAGCGGCGAGGGATGCGCGCCCTTGACGACCACATGCCGTGTCTCGTCGATGAGCGGGAGCTTCTTCTGCGCGTAGTTGCCCCACAGCACGAACACCGCGGGGTCGGGCCGGTCGGCCACCGCCCGGATCACGGCGTCGGTGAACTTCTCCCAGCCCTTGCCCTTGTGCGAGTTCGCCTCGCCGGCGCGCACCGTCAGCACCGCGTTGAGCAGCAGGACGCCTTGCTCGGCCCACGGCATCAGATAGCCGTTGTCCGGGACGGGGTGGCCGAGCTCCTCCTTCATCTCCTTGTAGATGTTGCGCAGCGAGGGCGGCGTCTTCACTCCGGGACGGACGGAGAAGCACAGCCCGTGCCCCTGTCCCTCGCCGTGATACGGGTCCTGGCCGAGGACCAGGACCTTCACCTTCTCGTACGGCGTGGCGTCCAGCGCGGCGAAGACCTCCTCGCGCGGCGGATAGACGGGACCCTTCGCCCGCTCCTCCTCGACGAACTCCGTCAGCTCCTTGAAATAGAGCTGCTGCAGCTCGTCGCCCAGAACCCCGCGCCAGGACTCGGGCAGCATGGCGATGTCGGTCACGTCAACTTCCTTACGCTGTACGGCAGACGATGTGCGGTCCACTACGGCCACGACCAGCGGTCGCTTCCAGGTCTCAGAACCTACAGGCGACCACTGACAATCGCCCCGCGGACCGCACATCCTCCCGACAGCCGCCCCCGCCGGTGGGTCTCCCTACCAGCTGGTCTTGCGGGACAACTCGCCCACCAACATGATCGTCGACGGGTCCAGCGCCCGCTCCGCTCCCGAGATCTCCGCGCTCGCGGCCACGTACTGCCGGCCCTGCCACAGCGGCAGCAGCCGTACGTCGTCCACGAGGATGCGCTGGGCGTCCTCGAAGTCCTTGACCACGTTGGCCCGGTCGCTCTGGGCGCGGGAGTTGGGCAGCAGGGTCTCGGTGATCTTCGGCACCAGGTACGGCGTACCGAGCGCGTTCTGCTCGCCGACGAACGGCGCGATGAAGTTGTCCGCGTCCGGGAAGTCGGGGAACCAGCCACGCCCGAACACCGGGTACTCGCCCTTCTGGTAGCCGGCGACGTACGTCTTCCAGGGGCGGCTCTTGAGGGTGACCTTGAAGAGACCGGACCCTTCGAGCTGGCTCTTCAGCTCATCGAACTCGGCCTTGGTGGCGGAGCCGTAGCGGTCGCTGGTGTACCACAGGGTGAGCGGTACGGGGGTGGAGATGCCCGCGTCGGTCAGGATCTCGCGGGCCTTGCCGGTGCTGGGGTCGCCGTAGTCGTCGAAGAAGCCCGTGGTGTGTCCGGTCAGGCCCTTGGGGACCATGGAGTACAGCGGCTCGACGGTGTCCTTGTAGACCTTGTGCGCGATGGCCGGACGGTCGACGACCTGGGCGATGGCCTTGCGGACGGCGGTCTTGCCCGCCATGGGGTCCTTGGGGTTGAAGACCAGGTAGTTGATCTCGGTGCCGGAGCCCTCGATCACCTGGAGTTCGTCGTCGTCATCGGCCTGGATGTCGACGATGTCGTCAGCGGCGAGGCCTCGGAAGGCGACGTCGAGCCTCTTGTCGCGCAGCGCGGAGACCATGGTAGGTGAGTCCTGGTAGTAGCGGATGGTCACCGCGCTGTTCTTGCGCTCCGCGACGCCCTTGTAGCTGTCGTTCTTGACGAGCTCGGCCTTGCTGCCCTCGTCGTACGACGACAGGGTGTAGGGCCCGGACCCGACGATCGTGCCCTCCTCGCGGAGCTTGTCCGCCGGGTAGTCCTCGGGGTCGACGATCGACATCGCTGGGGTGGCGAGCACGAAGGGGAAGGTCGCGTCGGCCTTGTTGAGATGGAAGACGACCTGGCGGTCGCCCAGCACCTGGACCCGTTCGAGGCTGCCCAGCAGTCCGGCGGGGCCGCCGTTGACGTTGATCTTCCGGATCCGGTCGATCGAGTACTTGACCGCCTTCGCGTCGAGGGCGTGCCCGTCGGAGAAGGTGAGGCCCTCGCGCAGCTCGCACTCGTACTTCATGTTCGAGGTGTCGCTGAACCGGCAGCTCTCGGCGGCGTCGGGCTCAGGGACGGTCGAGCCCGAGGGGTAGCTGAGGAGTGTCTGATAAATGTTGCGGAACAGTTCCCAGGAGCTGTCCCAGCTCGCGGCGGGATCAAGGGTGCTGGGGGCCGCGGTCGTCCCCACGACGATCGGGCTTTCCTCCTCCGTCGAATCGGAAGAGAGGACACCGCACCCTGCCACCAGGGACGATATGGACGCGATGGCCGCCACCTGCCGCAGGCGTCGGATCCGGTTGAACACGCGCACGCTCCTCGATCTGCCATACCAAGGGTCGGCAGACGATACCGCAGTGTTCCGGCCGTTGGACCTCCTGTCTCATAGAGCACTTGTTCGTTCTTCGGGTGACTACGTTGTCAGCGTTCAGTGATCTTCCGATACGTCGACACGGGCGCCGCTGATGTCCAGCGGCGCCCGTGTCGATGTGGGTGCGGAAGTGGTGTCCCGTGTGTCAGCCGACACCGGCGTTGAGGAAGATGCCGCCGTCGACGACGAGGGTCTGGCCGGTGATCCAGTCCGACTGCTCCGAGGTGAGGAACGCGGCGGCGCCACCGATGTCGGAGGGCACGCCGAGCCGGGCCAGCGGGTAGGCCGCGGCGGCCTCCTCCTCCCGGCCCTCGTACAGGGCCTGCGCGAACTTGGTCTTCACCACAGCCGGGGCGATCGCGTTGACCCGCACCTTGGGCGCGAACTCGTGCGCCAGCTGCTGGGTGAGGTTGATCAGCGCGGCCTTGCTGACGCCGTAGGCGGCGATGAAGGGCGAGGGCGCGATGCCCGCGACGGAGGCGATGTTGACGATCGCGCCGCCGTTGTCCTTCTGCCAGGCATGCCAGGTCTTCTGCGCGAAGCCCAGCGCCGAGATCACGTTGGTCTCGAAGACCTTGCGCGCGACACCCAGGTCGAGATCGGCGATGGGCCCGAACACCGGGTTCGTACCGGCGTTGTTGACCAGGTGGTCGACGCGGCCGAAGGCCTCCATGGTGCGCTCGACGGCGACGGCCTGGTGGGCCTCGTCGTGCGCCTTGCCGGCGACGTAGATGGCGCGCTCGGCGCCCAGCTGCTCGACGGCCTCCTTGAGTGCGTCCTCGTTGCGGCCGGTGATGCACACCCGGTCGCCGCGCGCGACCAGCGCCTCGGCGACGCCGTAGCCGATGCCGCGGCTGGCGCCCGTGACGAGGGCGACCTTGCCGGAGAGTTCAGGCAGTTCAGTCATGTCCGTGTGTCCCAGTTCCCTAGTCGAGCGGTCCGCCGGCGACGTACAGCACCTGGCCGGAGACGAAGCCGGCCGCTTCGCCCGTGAAGAAGGCGATGGCGTTGGCGATGTCCTCCGGCTCACCGACCCGGGCCACCGGGATCTGGGTGGCGGCCGCGGCCTTGAAGTCCTCGAAGCCCATGCCGACGCGGTCGGCGGTGGCCTTGGTCATCTCGGTGGCGATGAAACCGGGGGCGACGGCGTTGGCGGTGACGCCGAACTTGCCGAGCTCCTTGGCGAGGGTCTTGGTGAAGCCCTGCAGGCCGGCCTTGGCGGCGGAGTAGTTGACCTGGCCGCGGTTGCCCAGCGCGGAGGACGAGGAGAGGTTGACGATGCGGCCGAAGCCCGCGTCCACCATGTGCTTCTGGCAGGCCTTGGACATCAGGAAGGCGCCGCGCAGGTGGACGTTCATGACGGTGTCCCAGTCGGCGACGCTCATCTTGAACAGCAGGTTGTCCCGCAGCACACCCGCGTTGTTGACCAGGATCGTCGGGGCGCCGAGCTCCTCGGCGATCCGCGCGATGGCCGCCTCGACCTGTGCCTCGTCGGAGACGTCGCACCCGACCGCGAGGGCCTTGCCGCCGGCCGCGGTGATCTTCTCCACGGTGTCCTTGCAGGCAGCCTCGTCGAGGTCGATCACGGCGACCGCGCGGCCCTCGGCGGCCAGTCGTACGGCGGTGGCGGCGCCGATCCCGCGCGCTCCGCCGGTGACTACGGCGACCCGCTGATCAGTGGTGGACATCAGTGACTCTCCTCGGTGAGCGACCGCTTAGTACCTTCGATGGACGTGACGCTAGAAGTCCTGGCACGCGGTGTCAACGGTCGCCACGTGCATGTGATCCATTACCTGATCCGCTACTTCACCAACACGTCGAGCAGCCGGTCCGTCTCGGCCGCCGGATCGGAGGTGAGCCCGGTGTGCACCGGTCCTGGCTGGACGACGGTCGAGCGGGGCGCGATCAGCCAGCGAAAACGCCGCCCCGCGTCGTCGCCCGCGGCCTGACCCTCCGCCTCGCTGCCGCCGCAGACGCTCTCGACGGCCCCGAGGGCGGCCCGGACGCCGGCCACATCCGCGTCCGGGTCGAGGGCGAGCAGCCGCGCCTCGTCGAGGTGGGTGCGGGCGCCGACGTAGCCCTTCGCCCGGCAGTACACCAGCACGCCCGCGTTGATGCACTCGCCGCGCTCGACGCGCGGTACGACGCGCAGGAGGGCGTACTCGAAGACGTCCCGGTCGTTCGCCTCGCTGCCCCGGATGATGTGGCGCTCCACTACATGTCCGGCCATGTGAATGTGGCGCTCGCTCACTTGCTCTCCTCGATTCCGGTGACGCGCTCGTGGACGACGGCGGCGCGGGCGAGCAGGGTCCGCGCATAGGCCCGCCGGAGATCGTCGGGTGTGTCGAAGCCGGGTTCGCCGACCAGCCAGGCGTCCGGGATCTCGGCGGTGACCTCGGCCAGCAGGTCCTCGGTGACGCGCGGCGCGAGAGCGGCGGCGGCGCCCGCGAGGTCGGGGGCGAAGCCGGACAGGGCGTGGTCCGAGGCGTCGTAGGGGCGGGCGGCGGAGGCCTCGGCACCGGGCCAGTTGTGGTGCCAGATCATGGTCGCGCCGTGGTCGATGAGCCACAGCTCGCCGCGCCACCTCAGCAGGTTGGGGTTGCGCCAGGACCGGTCGACGTTGTTGACCAGGGCGTCGAACCAGAGGACCCGTCCGGCTTCCTCGGGGCTCACCTCGAAGGCGAGGGGGTCGAAGCCGAGCGCCCCGGACAGGAAGTCCATGCCCAGGTTGGTGCCACCACTGGACCTGAGCAACTCCTGCACCTGCTGGTCGGGTTCGCCGAGCCCCAGCACCGGGTCGAGCTGCACCGTGACCAGCCGGGGCACCCGGAATCCCAGCCTGCGGGCGAGTTCACCGCAGACGACCTCGGCGACCAGCGTCTTGCGGCCCTGTCCGGCGCCGGTGAACTTCATGACGTACGTCCCGAAGTCGTCGGCCTCGACGAGCCCCGGCAGCGAGCCACCCTCACGCAGGGGCGTGATGTAGCGGGTCGCGATGACCTCTTTCAACATTCTCCCAGGCCATCCGTCTCTCTAGCCTTGAAATCCACGACCACTTCGAAGGGGTGCAGCCCTTGCGTCCCGCCTCCGGCATGAAATGAGCATAGTAACCGAGGGTGATCGCGAGGGAGGAGCGCCCGAGCCACGAGAACTTCCGCCCCTGCCTCGGCGACCGAGGAGGACACGTCGACGACACGGGTCTTCTTCCCCTTGGGCAGGGTGAAAGTGCTTCCGCCTGACGGTGCTACGGCGTGTGGAACCCGGCGATCCTCGCGAAGACGCCACCGGTCGTCGGCTGTTGGCCGTCCTGCCCCTGGGCCCGGCCCGCCAGCACCGCGCCCGCGCGCTCACCGGTGGGTGTGCCGCAGGTGGGCACACGCCCGGCGGGCTCGGGCAGCCTCAGCCGCAGATCGTCTCCAGTATCAGGCCGAGGGCGAGCAGTTCGCGGTCGCCTCCGGCAGGTCCGTCGATCTCCAGCCCGGCCGGCAGGCCGTTCGCTGCCACGCCCATCGGGATGCTCAGGCCGGGGGCGCCGATGACACTGGCGGGGCCGGTGTTGCGGATGAAGGTGGGGAAGGTGTCGGCGGATTCCCCGCACAGGACCATGCCCTGGTCGCAGGTGGCGAGGTCCAGGGCGGTGGCCGGGGTGGTCGGGAAGGCCAGCCCGTCCAGGCTGTGCGCGGTGAAGGTCTCGGCGTAGGCGGCACGCAGCCGTCGCCGGTGGGCCAGGCAGTCGAGGTAGACCTCCTTGGCTACCAGCCCCGGGGCACCTTCGAGAAGGCAGTTCTCGAAGATGCCTCGTACGTCGGGGCCCGCGATGCCGGCGGCGAGTTCGGCCAGGTCCGTCTGCGGCCGGTACCGCGCCAGGTAGGCGGACAGCTCGACGCGGGCCTCGTACAGCACGATGGCCATACCGGCCTCGTACTCGCCCTGGACGAACGGGGTGACGTCGATCGGGACCAGGGTCACTCCGGCCGCGGAGAGGGAGTGCAGCGCCGCCTCCCACAGTGCGGCGACCTCGTCCTGCAACGGCTCGGTGAAGTGACCGGTCGGCACCCCCAGCCTGATGGACCGCGGCGGGCGTACGGCGACCGGAGTGTCGTCGCCGCTGAGGACACCATCCAGCAGGGCCAGGTCGGCGACCCGGCGCGCCATCGGGCCGATGGTGTCCCGGGTGCTCGACAGGGGCGTCACTCCCTCGCCGGGGTAGCGCCCGACGGTCGGGCGCAGTGCGCAGGTGCCGGTGACGGCCGCGGGGATGCGCACCGAGCCGCCGGTGTCGGTGCCGAGCCCTGCCCGCACGACTCCGGCCGCGACGAGTGCGGCGACCCCGCCGCTGCTGCCGCCGGCGGAGCGGCTGGGGTCGTACGGGTTGCGGACCGGGCCGAAGGCCTGGTTGTTGCTGGTGATGCCGAAGGCCAGCTCGTGCATGTTGGCCTTGCCCAGGATGACGGCACCGGCGTCGCGCAGCCGCCGCACGGCGGGTGCGTCGCTCGCGGGGACGAAGTCCCGCAGGGCGGGGGTGCCGGCGGTGTTGGGCAGTCCGGCGACGTGGATGTTGTCCTTGACGGCGACCGTCATCCCGGACAGCGGGCCCGGACCGGCCGGGGGCCTCGCGCCTGCTTCGCGGTCGAGGGTGATGAAGCCGCCCAGGTGCGCCACCTCCTCGGCCCGTTCCAGAGCGGTTGTGACCTCACGTTCGCTTCGCGCGTCCGCACCTGCCGTCGGGCCGGCTGCTTCGGTGATGGGTTGTCTCGTGATCGGTTCGCTCATGGCCTGCTCCTTCGTGCGGATCCACTGGGAGAGCTCGCGGACGATCACTGCAGCACCGGCAGCACATGTCATCGTTCGCTCACGCGATGACATGTTGGAGGAAATCATGCCCCCTATCAAGCCCACCGAGGGGCACGGCAGCGGTAGGGTCAACACGTAGTCATGTGTTGGCGTGTTGTCTCCGAGCTTCGGAAGGACGAGAGGTCCAGGCAGTGTTCGATCAGAGCCACGAGAGCGACCTGGTCTTCCGTGCCCTCAACGACGCGACGCGCAGGGCCATCCTGGCCCTGCTGGCGGCGGAGAACGAGCCCACGGCCGGAGACATCGCGGCCGCGTTCCCCGCGCTCGGACGTACTGCCGTCTCGGCCCACCTGCGGGTCCTGCGGGACGCACAGCTGGTCTCCGAGGTGCGCGACGGCAAGCACCGGCGTTACCGTCTGGGCCCCAATCGGGCCGACGCGGCGATCGCGTTCCTGCGCCAGATCTACGAGCAGTCGCTGCCCAACGACCAGGGGGCGGCATCGGAGCGCTCGGACGGGCTGCGTGATGCGAAGAGCGGATGACGGTCGCGGTCACACCCCCCGGCGTGACCCCCGGTCAGTCCTTCGCGCCACGGCCGCCGGCTGAGGGAGAGCACCCATGCGCGAGATCGTCCTGGTCAACGAGACGCACCTTGGTCTGCCGCCGCACGAGGCGTTCGGCATGTTCGGGCGGACCGGCGGCACCGGCTGGATGTTCTCCGCACGCTTCGAGAACGCGGTGCCCGGGGCGGCGGCCTGCATCGACATCCCTCTCCCGGCCGCCGCAGTCGGCGAGGCGTCCGTGCGCGGCACGGCACGCATCGTGGAGGTACGGCCCTACCGGCGGATCGTGCTCCAGCACGAGACCCCCTGGACCGGGCGGATCACCCTGACCTTCACCCGCGCGCCCGGAGGCACCCGGGTGCGGGCCGTCACCGAACTGGACGAGGACGCCCTCCGCTGGATGACCGCGAGTCTGGGCTGCGCGATGCCGGAGGGCGACAACGCAGCCGACGAGATCCGCATCGCCCTGCTGACCAGCCTCTCCGGGAGCGCCGGGCTCTTCGGCCGGGCCGCCGCCAACTGCACGGCGCTGGCGGCCGAGGAGATCAACGCCGAAGGCGGCATCTGCGGCCGGCCGGTACGTATCGAGGTGGTGGACGACCGCACCGACGCCGCCACCGCACTCGCCCGGCTGCGAGACCTCGACCGGCGGCGCGGGCTGGCGGCGGTGGTGGGCGTTCACAGCTCGGCGACCTTTGACGCGGTGAGCCGGTACGCGCAGGCATCGGGCCTGCCGTATCTGTACACCGCCGCGAACGAGGGCAGCCTGGTGCAGGACGGAACGCTGTTCCGGCTCGGCCAGTCGGTGACGGACCAACTGGCGCAGGCCGTCCCGGCGCTGATGCGCGAGAGCGGCGGCCGCGCCTGGTACCTCATCGGGAACGACTACTCCTGGCCGCGGGCCGTGTGCACGCAGGGCAGCCGCATCGCCGAACGGCACGGCGGACGCATCGTCGGCCGGCGCCTCGTCCCGCTCGGCGAGTCGGTCTTCGACGACGTGCTGGAGGACATCGAGGCGTCCGGCGCCGACCTGGTGCTCTCCGGCCTGGTGGGGTGGAGTTCCGTCGACTTCGAGCGGCGGTTCCACGCCGCGGGGCTGCGCCGCCGTATCCGTACGCTCGCGCCCCTGCTGGAGGAGAACACCCGCGAGCACCTGGGCACGGCGGCGAGCGGGGTGTGGTCCTGCCTGCCGTACTTCTCCGCCCTGGACACGGCGGAGAACACCGACTTCCTACGGCGGTACCGGGCCGCGTTCGGGGTGTGGGCGCCGTCGCCGTCGGCGCTGACGGAGTCGGCGTACGAGGGCCTGAACCTGTTCGCCCGGGCCGCCCGGAAAGCAGGGTCGTCGCGCGGGACCGAGGTCTCCCACGCCCTACGAGGTCTCACACTGGCCGGGCCGCGAGGCAGGGTCGCGGTGGGAGCCGACGGACGGCTGCGGCAGCACATGTACCTCGCCGAGGCCACCGCCACCGGGTTCGCGGTCCGCGCGCAGCTACCGTCCGGCGCAGTCTGACCCCTCAACCGTCGCGCCTTCCAGGCCACCACCCCGACGACGCCGTCCTCCAGCTCGACTCAGACGCGCTCCACCAGCATCGAAACGCCCAGCCCGACTCCGACGCACATGGTCGCCAGGCCCCGGCGGCCGTCCTCGCGTTCCATCCGGCTGAGCAGGGTGAGCACGATGCGGGCGCCGGAGCAGCCGAGCGGGTGGCCGAGGGCGATGGCGCCGCCGTCGGCGTTGACGCGGTCCTCGTCGAGCTTCAGCCTGCGGACCACCGCCAGCACCTGGGAGGCGAACGCCTCGTTCAGCTCGACCGTGTCCAGGTCCTCGACGCTCCAGCCGGCCCGGTCCAGCGCCTTCGCGGTGGCCGGTACGGGGCCGAGCCCCATGAGGCGGGGCTCGACCCCGGCCGAGGCGGCGGTGACGACACGGGCGCGGGGAGTCAGCCCGTACCGTTCGACCGCCGCCCCGCTCGCCACCACCAGGGCCGCCGCCCCGTCGGACAACGGCGACGAGTTGCCCGCGGTGACGATGCCGTGCCGGCGGAAGGAGGTGCGCAGGGCGCTCAGCTTCTCCAACGAGGTGGACGGCCGGGGCCCCTCGTCCCGGGTCACCTCGCCGTCCTTCACCGGCACCGGGACGATCTCCCGGTCGAACCGGCCCGCCTCCTGGGCGGCCAGCGCGCGGCGGTGGCTGCGCAGTGCGTAGGCGTCCGCCTCCAGGCGCGTGATGCCGTCCAGCGCGGCGAGTTCCTCGGCCGTCTCGCCCATCGACAGCGTGGTCTCGGCGGAGAAGCGCGGGTTGGTGAACCGCCAGCCGAGAGGGGTGTCGTGCACCTCGCCGGGCCGGGCCCAGGGCGTGCCGGGCTTGGCCATCACCCAGGGGGCGCGGGTCATCGACTCCACTCCGCCGGCCACGACCAGGTCGGCCTCGCCCGCCCGTATCGTCTGGGCGGCGGACGCGACGGCCGTAAGCCCGGACGCGCACAGCCGGTTGACGGTGTATCCGGGCACGGTGTGCGGCAGACCGGCCAGCAGCGCCGCCATCCGGGCCACGTTGCGGTTGTCCTCGCCGGCCTGGTTGGCGGCGCCGAGGATCACCTCGTCCACGGCGTCGGCCGCGATCCCGGAGCGCCGTACCGCCTCGCCGACGACGAGAGCGGCCAGGTCGTCGGGGCGTACGGAGGCCAGGGCACCGCGGTGGCGGCCCAGCGGGGTGCGGGCTCCGTCGATCAGATAGACCTCGTCAGGCATGGACGTTCTCCTCTGCGGGAGCGTGGCGGCGGGACTGGAGGACCGAGAAGCGGCCGGTGACGAACGCCGGGTCCGTCAGGGCGGCGTTGGCGGCGGGATTGGCCGCCGTGCCGTGGAAGTCGCTGAAGGCGGCGGACTGGTTGGGGAACACGTCGCCGGTCAGGTTCTCCGACAGGTGGACGCCCGCGTCCAGAGCTGTGGCCCGGGCCGCCGCCAGGACGTCCTCGCCGGTCGCGTGCACGCAGACGGTAAGCGCGCCGTGCCGTCGTACGGTCTCCAGCAGGAGCCGCAGGCTGTGCGCGGTGGAGTCGGTGCCGATGACGAAGGAGACCGGCCCGAACCACTCACTGGTGTAGGTCTTCTCGTCGGCCTCGGCGTCGAGCCGGGCCACCAGCGGGGTGCGGACGACGGCGTTCGGGTGTTCGGGGTGCGCCACGACCCGCGAGGGATGGGCGGTACGGCCCAGGGCCGCCGCCTCCTCCAGACGCACGAGTACTCCGCCGTTCACGATCGCGCCGAGGGTGGCGGTGGCGCGGTCCGGGTCGCCGAGCAGGCCGTCCAGCGCGGAGCCCAGATCGGCGGCGAACTCGTCGGCCGTACGCGGCCCCTGGTCGGTGGAGAACCCTTCGCGGGGCACCAGGATGTTCTGCGGAGTGGTGCACATCTGCCCGCTGTAGAGCGACAGCGAGAACGCGAGGTTGCGCAGCAGCCCGTCGTAGTCGTCCGTCGAGTCCACGACGACGGTGTTGAGTCCCGCCTTCTCCGTGTGTACGACGGCCTGGCGGGCGTTGGCCTCCAGCCAGTCGCCGAACTCGCTGGAGCCGGTGAAGTCCACGATCCGCACGTCGGGGTGGGTGGCCAGGGCGGGGGCGGTGCGCTCCTCGGGCCCCGAGGCGGCCAGCAGCACCACGTCCGGGTCGAAGCCGGCCTCGGCCAGCACCTCGCGGGCGATCCGCACGGTGATCGCCAGCGGCAGCACGGCCCGTCGGTGCGGCTTGACGATGACAGGGTTGCCGGTGACCAGGCTTGCGAAGAGGCCCGGGTAGCTGTTCCAGGTGGGGAAGGTGTTGCAGGCGATGAGCACGGACACACCGCGGCCGACCGGGGTGTAGGTCTTGTCCATGACGAGCGGTCCGCCGCGCCGCCGGGGCTTGCTCCAGCGAGCGGTGGCCGGATGGCGCCGCTGCGCCTCCCAGGCATACGCCACCGCCTCCAACCCGCGGTCCTGGGCGTGCGGGCCACCCGCCTGGAAGGCCATGACGAAGGGCTGGCCGGTGGTGTGCTGGACGGCGTGCGCGATCTCGAAGCTCGCCGCGTTCAGCCGGGCCAGGATCTCGGCGGCCACACCGGCCCGGACGTCGGGGGTCGCGGCACGCCAGGCCGTGGCCGCCGACCTGGCGGTGTCCACGGCCACGTCGGGCACCAGATGCGGGTAGCTGACGCCTAGGGGAAATCCGTAGGGCGACACCTCGGTGGCGGGGACGGTGCCGGTGGTGGGGTGCCCGTCGAGCACGAAGCGCCGGTCGAGGAGGTCGCGGAAGGCGGCCTCGCCGAGCTCGGGTGCCCCGGCTCCGTATGCGGAGGCGCTGGGGGTCTCCGGGTAGGGGGTCCAGTAGCCGCGGTCGGCGGTTCGTTCCGCGGCCTGGCGGAGCAGGTCCGCGTGGCGGGCGAAGAAGTCGGGGTGCTGGTCGGCGGGCATGAGGTCTCCAGGCCGAACGGTCGGTAGGTGGATGGTTGCGGCGTGCCCAGGTACGGAGGACAGGAGAGGGCGGTCGGATCAGACGTCGGCGAGCAGGATCGCCGGGCGCTCCACGCAGTCGGCCACGAAGCGAAGGAAGCCGCCGGCGACACCGCCGTCGCAGACCCGGTGGTCGAAGCTGAGTGAGAGCTGCGTGACCTTGCGGACGGCGAGCGCGCCGTCCACCACCCAGGGCTTGTCGACGATGCGACCGACGCCGAGGAGCGCCGCCTCCGGGTGGTTGATGATGGGCGTGGAGCCGTCGACGCCGAAGACGCCGTAGTTGTTGAGGGTGAAGGTGCCTCCGGTCAGCCGGTCGGGCGGCAGGCTTCCGGTTCGGGCCAGTTCGGTCAACCGGGCCAGTTCCGCGGCGAGTTGGACCGTCGTCAGCCGGTGGGCGTCGCGGACGACGGGGACGACAAGGCCGCGTTCGGTCTGGGCCGCGAAGCCCAGGTGTACCTCGTCGAAGCGCAGGATCTCCCGGCGTTCGGTGTCGACGGTCGAGTTGAGCTCGGGGTAGCGGTGCAGACCGGCGACGCAGATCCGGGCGAGCAGGGCCAGCAGGCCGACGCGGCGGCCCGGTTCGGCGGCCTCCAGCGCCTTCTTGGCCTGGAGCAGTCCGGTCGCGTCCACGTCGACCCAGGTCGTGGCGTCGGGGATCTCGCTCCGGCTGCGGGAGAGCTTGTCCGCGACGGCCTTGCGGACGCCTCGGAGCGGGATGCGGACGGGACCGTCGGAGGCTGCCGCCGCCGTGGGTTCGGTATGCGTCGGCACTCTCTCGGCCACGGCTCGCTCCACATCCCGTCGCAGGACGACCCCGGCGGGACCGGACGGTGCCACCGCGTTGAGGTCGATCCCGTGGTCCCGGGCCATCCTCCGCACGAGGGGTGAGATGACCCGGGGAGCGTGCGGCTCGATCACCGGCGCCGTGTCCGCCACCGGCGCCCCGGCCGCCGTGGATCCGGCGCGTCGCCGGCGACGGCGCGGTGCCGGTTCGCGCCCGGTGCCGTAACCGATCAGCACATTGCCCGACCCGGCCTGCTCCTCCTCGCGGTAACGCTCGGCGGCGGAGGAGGCCGGGGCGGGTGCGGGTGCGGGTTCGGGTGCGGGTTCGGGTTCGGGTGCGGGCACGCCCGCGCCCACCGTGATCAGCGGCTCCCCCACGCCCAGCGCCGTGCCCGCCTCCGCGTGCAGGCGCAGCACCGTGCCCCCGTACGGCACCGGTACCTCGACCGCGGCCTTGGCGGTCTCCACCTCGACCACGATCTGGTCGATCGTCACCGTGTCGCCGACGGCGACCTTCCACTCGACGATCTCCGCGTCGGTCAGGCCCTCGCCGAGGTCCGGGAGCCGGAACAGCTGCTCCTGCTGCGTTGCGCTGGTCACGCGACCGCTCCCTTCAGCAGGTGCCGGGTGTCGGGCTCGTCGGCGAACTGCAGACGGTCGACGGCGTCGAGGATCCGGTCGACGCCGGGCAGATGCGCGTGCTCCAGCTTCGGCGGCGGATAGGGGATGTCGAAGCCGGCCACCCGCAGGACGGGCGCGGCCAGCGAGTGGAAGCAGCGCTCCTGCACCCGGGCGGCGATCTCCGCGCCGACTCCGGCGAAGCCCTGGGCCTCCTGGACGACCAGGCAGCGCCCGGTCCTGCGGACCGACTCGGTGACGGTCTCGTCGTCGAAGGGCACCAAGGTCCGCAGGTCCACGACCTCCAGCTCGATCCCGTCCTCGGCGGCGGTCTCGGCCGCGGCCAGGGCCACCGGGACCGAGGGACCGTAGGCGACGACGGTGGCGTCGCGCCCCGCCCGCCGGATCGCCGCCCGCCCGAAGGGCAGCGCGCCACGCGTCCGCAGGTCGGTGTCCTCGCGCGACCAGTACAGCTTCTTCGGCTCCAGGAACACCACCGGGTCGGGGTCGGCCATGGAGTCCCGCAGCAGCCAGTACGCGTCCTCGGCCGTGGCCGGGGTGACGACCTTCAGGCCGGGCGTGTGCGCGTAGTAGGCCTCGCTGGAGTCGCAGTGGTGCTCGACTCCGCCGATGCCGCCGGCGTAGGGGATGCGGATCACCATCGGCAGGCCGATCCGTCCGCGGGTGCGGTTGCGCAGCTTGGCGACGTGCGAGGCGATCTGCTCGAACGCCGGGTACGCGAAGGCGTCGAACTGCATCTCCACAACGGGCCGGAATCCGCCCATCGCCATGCCGACCGCCAGCCCGACGATGCCGGCCTCGGCCAGCGGGGTGTCGAAGCAGCGCTGTTCGCCGAAGTCGCGGGTCAGCCCGTCGGTGATGCGGAACACCCCGCCGAGCGGGCCGACGTCCTCGCCGAAGACGAGGACCCGTTCGTCCTCGCGCAGCGCGTCGCGCAGGGCGGTGTTGAGCGCCTGCGCCATCGTGACCTTGGCCATGGTCGTCAGTCCTCCTGTGCCTGGGTGGTGTCGGCGAGTTCGGCCGCCAACTGGGCTCGCTGCTCACGCAGTTGCGGGGTCGGCTCGGCGTAGACGTGGTCGAACAGCTCCAGCGGGTCGAGCACCGAGTCCGCGTTCATGCCCGCGCGCACCCGCGCCGCCAGCTCCTCGGCCTCCTCCCGCAAAGCCGCCACGTCCTCCTCGGTGAGCGCGCCGCGCGAGCGCAGGTATGTCTCCAGGCGGTCGACCGGGTCGGCGGACCGCCACTGGTCCACCTCGTCGTCCTCCCGGTAGCGGGTGGCGTCGTCGGCGTTGGTGTGCGCGTCCATGCGGTAGGTGTGCGCCTCGACCAGGACGGGACCACGTCCGGCCCGGCAGTGCTCGACGGCCGCGGTCAGCACCGCCAGCACCGCGACCAGGTCGTTTCCGTCGACCTGCGCGGAGCGCACCCCGTAGCCGATGCCCTTGTACGCGAGGGCGGGCGCCGCGGTCTGCCGGGCCAGCGGCACGGAGATCGCGTACTTGTTGTTCTGCACGAAGAAGACGACCGGGGCGCGGAAGACGGCGGCGAAGTTCAGCGCCTCGTGGAAGTCCCCCTCACTGGTCGCCCCGTCCCCGACGAGCGCCATCGCCACGCCGTCCTCGCCCTTGCGGCGCAGGGACTCGGCCATGCCGGTCGCGTGCAGCACCTGGGTGGCCAGCGGGGTGCACTGGGGGGCGGTACGGGTGGCGGCGGGGTCGTAGCCGCAGTGCCAGTCGCCGCGCAGCAGCGTGAGCACCTCGACGGGGTCGATGCCGCGGGTCACCAGGGCGACGGAGTCGCGGTAGGTCGGGAACAGCCAGTCGTCGGGGCGCAGCGCGAGCACGGCGCCGATCTGGCAGGCCTCCTGGCCGCGGCTGGAGGGGTAGACCGCGAGGCGGCCCTGCTTGGTGAGGGCGGTCGCCTGGGTGTCGAACCGGCGGCCCAGGACCATCCGCCGCCAGGCTTCGAGCAGGGCCTCGACGGGAGGCTCGGTGTAGTCGGCCGACGGCTTGGCGACCGGTGTGCCGTCCTCGGCCACGAACCGCACCGGCGTCAGGGATGGCAGGAGGCCCTGGACCGTCTGGCGGAGGCTCTTCACAGACATGGAGGGCACTCGCTTTCTCTGGACACTTGACAGGAGAATGGTGACCATCGCGGAATATGTGTTCAATAGCTCGGCGGAACCGGCGACGAACTGCCGGACATGAGGGTCTGGGAGGACAAAGTGTCCGAGGAAAACTCGCTGCCGGTGGCGGCGGCCGGACGAACTGCCGTCCCGCTCGACGACATCGACAGGCAGATCCTGAGCCGGCTCCTCGAGGACGGCCGGATCTCGGTCCGGGCACTCGCCGAGCAGGTGCACATCTCCCGGGCCAACGCGTACACGCGCATCGGCCGGCTGGTGGCCGAGGACGTCATCACCGGCTTCACCGCGCAGCTCAATGCCCAGCGGGCCGGCCTGGGCACGAGCGCCTATGTGACGCTGGGCACCGACCAGAACGCCTGGCGCGACATCTCGCGCGAACTGCGTGAGATCCCCTACGTGGAACACGTCTCCCTGGTCACGGGCGACTTCGACGTGCTGGTGCTGGTGCGGGCGCCGGACAACCTGGCGCTGCGCAAGGTGGTGCTGGAGAGCATCCAGGCGGTGCCGGGCGTGCGCTCCACCCGCACCTGGCTCGTCTTCGACTTGCGCCGTGAGGCGCTGTGTTTCGTGTGGAGGTGAGAGACCTTCGCCGCTGACCTGTCGTAGCAGGGAGGTGGAGCTGGGGGCAGCCTGATCCGGGTGATGCCGGGGAGGGCGGGAGCGGCCCTGACAAAGCCGGGACGTGCCAGTACTGCCAGATGGTGCGGGTTCGGCGAGCGGGACGGAGAGGAGTACGCGAGGAACCGGCGTCTTTACGTCTCTTAACGACGACACCGGCTCGAACCTGGTGGATCTGGGCCGGAAGCGGTGCGCACCTGCCGCCGTTGGTGGTGGGGAACTCCTTGGCCGGTATTTCGAAGCCGTCCGGGAGGCCACGAGGAAGGACTACGGCGTACTCGTGGCGAGGCCGCA